>CAZTGP010000001.1:0-193062 GCA_964613325.1 uncultured Roseburia sp.
TGCAGATAAGCTCATTGAAGGCTTAAATGATGTAGATTATATTGAAAGAGTAAAAGTATCTCAGAAGAACTGGATTGGACGTTCTACCGGTGCAGAAGTAGATTTCGCAATCAAAGATAAAGAAGAGAAGCTTCGTATTTATACAACAAGATGTGATACATTATTCGGTGTAACTTACATGGTAGTATCTCCAGAACATCCATATCTTGATCAATACAAAGACGAAATTAAGAATTGGAATGAGATTGAAGCATATCGTGAAGCGGCTTCTAGAAAATCTGATTTTGAACGTGCAGAGCTGGCAAAAGAGAAGACAGGCGTCATGATTGATGGGCTTACAGCAATTAACCCTGTAAACGGCAAAGAAATTCCAATCTGGGTATCTGACTATGTTCTGATGAGCTATGGAACAGGTGCTATTATGGCAGTTCCGGCACATGACGAAAGAGACTGGGAATTTGCTAAGAAATTCAATATGCCAATGCTTCAGGTTGTTGCAAAAGATGGAGAAGAAGTGGATATCAATGAAGCTGCTTTTACAGATGTTGCAACAGGTGTGCTCATTAATTCTGATTTCTTAAATGGATTAGAAGTAAAAGAAGCAAAAGCTAAGATGATTGCATTCTTAGAGGAAAAAGGCATCGGCACTGCAAAGACAAATTATAAATTAAGAGACTGGGTATTTTCCCGTCAGAGATATTGGGGTGAGCCGATTCCAATTGTACATTGTGACAAATGCGGCTATGTACCAGTGGATGAGAAAGAGCTTCCATTACTTCTCCCAGAAGTAGACAGCTATATGCCAACGGATAACGGAGAATCTCCACTTGCGGCTATGACGGACTGGGTAAATACAACCTGCCCATGTTGTGGTGGACCAGCTAAGAGAGAGACTGATACCATGCCACAGTGGGCTGGATCTTCCTGGTATTTTTTAAGATATACAGATCCGCACAATACAGAAGCTTTAGCCAGCAAAGAAGCATTAAAATACTGGCTTCCAGTAGACTGGTACAATGGTGGAATGGAGCATACAACCTTACATTTACTTTATTCCAGATTCTGGCACAAATTCCTATACGATCAGGGTGTGGTTCCAACTGCAGAACCTTATCAGAAGAGAACTTCTCATGGAATGATCCTCGGAGAAAATGGAGAGAAAATGTCCAAATCCAGAGGAAATGTTGTAAATCCAGATGATATTGTTGCAGAATATGGTGCTGACACCTTGAGAACTTATGAAATGTTCATCGGTGCATTTGACCTTGCTGCTTCCTGGTCAGAGGATGGAGTTAAGGGCTGCCGCCGTTTCTTAGATCGTGTATGGAAATTACAGGATATCATGACAGAAGAAACTGGATATTCTAAAGAACTTGAGACAAAGATGCATCAGACCATCAAGAAAGTGTCTTCTGATTTTGAAAATCTGAAATACAATACAGCAATTGCAGCTATGATGGCACTGATCAATGATTTCTATAAAAAGAATTCAATCACAAAAGATGAATTCAAAACATTCATTGTTTTATTAAATCCTGTTGCACCTCATATGACAGAAGAGCTTTGGCAGATAATCGGCTGCGAAGGAAGAGTCTATGAGCAGTCCTGGCCAGAATATGAGGAAGCAAAAACCGTAGAATCTACGGTGGAAATCGCTGTTCAGATTAATGGAAAAACAAAAGGAACACTTGCAATTGGTAAAGATGATCCAAAAGATGAAGTTATTGCAAAAGCAAAAGAGAGTATTGCTGATAAGCTTACAGGCAGCATTGTAAAAGAAATCTATGTTCCTGGACGTATTGTCAATATTGTTATGAAATAAAAAAACTTTGATTTTTATACTGTGTCAATGTAATGCGCTCAGCCGTTGAAGGCTGAGCGGAAAAGGGTGTCACAGGAGCTCGTATTGTACGTTATTGTGAACGAAAACGGGTGTCACAGGAGCTCGTATTGTACGTTATTGTGAACGAAAACGGGTGTCACGGGAGCTCGTATTGTACGTTATTGTGAACGAAAACGGGTGTCACGGGCACTCATATTGTACGCTATAATGAAAAATGCCATATATGAATTTGTTTGTCTTGTATCCTTTCGGGGACGGGACTGTGCAGATTCATGTATGGCTTTTTTGTTAAGTTTACTTATCGAATTTCTAAACAAGGATTATGCAATGTATGACTTCAGATTATAATATGGAATCATGTTGACAAAAATTAGTTATACGACTACAATTTGAACTATGTAAACGCATAAAATAGTTAGAAAATAGGAAGGGGAATTACTTCATATGCAAAAACTTGTATTATCACTTTTAGTAGAAAATAATCCTGGTGTGACAAGTCGCATTTCAGGCTTGTTCAGTCGCAGAGGATACAACATTGATAGTTTTTCATCAGGGGTGACAGCGGATCCAAGATACACACGTATTACAATTGTGGCAAGCGGGGACGAACAGATTCTAGATCAGATTGAGAAGCAGTTAGCAAAATTAGAGGATGTCTTAGATATCAAGAAATTGGAGCAGGGATCTTCTGTGACAAGAGAATTGATTTTGGTAAAAATCCGTGCAAAAGACACTGAACGTCAGCCGATTATGAATGTGACTGAGATCTTCCATGGCAAAGTCGTTGATGTGACAATGGACTCTATGGTGATTGAATTGACAGGACATCAGGATAAGCTTGATGCATTTTTAGATCTGCTACAGGGATACGAGATTTTAGAGTTGGCAAGAACTGGTATTACAGGATTGACCCGTGGCTCGGCAGACGTTATCTTTTTGGATTAATGCTTGAATGATTCATAGGAAGTGTAGGACGGAGGAACCATAAGGTGAATGAAAACCAAACGAATCTTTCTCAAAGAACAGCATCTTTGTTACGGGAACAGATATGTGAAAATGATAAATATAAGCAAGGTGAGAAGTTACCAAATGAATTAATACTTTCAGAAGAACTGGGAGTTAGCCGAACAACATTAAGAGAAGCAATACGTGTTCTGGTGGCAGAGGGAGTGCTGGAAGTAAAAAGAGGAAAAGGCACATTTGTAACTTCAGAAATGGATCGACCAGCTGAAGGTGAATTTCAATTCCAAGGATTTGAGAATCTCAAGATCACATTGCGTGATTTGTACGAAGTTCGTTTGATTTTTGAACCAGAAGCAGCTGCACTTGCATGTAAACGAGCATCAGAAGAAGAGATTAAGCATATATTAGAGTTGGGAAAAATCTTACAAAATCATGTGCAGAACCATCCCTGTGAAAAAGAACGTGTTCAAGCAGAAAGTGATTTTCATAATGCTATCATAAAAGCGTCTCATAATGATTTCTTAGGACGATTCATGCCAGTTGTAACAGAAACAATTGAGAAGACATTTACTTTAGATCTTAATATAGATGTGTTGTCGGAAGATGCATATAAGGATCATATGATGATTATGAGTTTTCTGGAGAAACGAGATGCGCAAGCATTGAAAAGCGCAATGACAATACATTTACATCATGCGATGATTCATGAGCAGTTAAGTTTAGAGCATATTTAAAAATAAATATGAAAAACCATAATTAAAAGAATAAGTATGAAATACCATAATTATAAGAACAAGTATGCAAAACCATAATTTTAAGAATTAATATGAAAAAACAAATCTGTAAAATTATATTTTAAAAATTTATATGCAAAAACATATTTAAAAATAAATATGCAAAAACATATTGACATTAAGAGAAAATAACATTATTATGTTGTCATACAAGTTAAACAAGATGTATGACAACGAAAAGTCATATAGTCAAAGGAAAGCAGGAGGATATAGGAAATGGCAGAAGCAAGAATGTTTTATCAGGAAGACTGTAATTTATCTTTGTTGGAAGGAAAGACAGTAGCTATCATTGGTTATGGTAGTCAGGGACATGCACACGCATTGAATCTTAAAGAGTCAGGTGTAAATGTTGTGGTTGGACTTTATGAGGGAAGTAAATCCAAAGCAAAAGCGGAAGCACAGGGATTGAAAGTATATACAAATGCTGAAGCAGCTAAAATGGCAGATATCATCATGATCTTAATTAACGATGAGAAACAGGCAGATATGTATTACAAAGATGTAGCTCCAAACCTTGAAGCTGGCAATATGTTAATGTTCGCTCATGGCTTTAACATTCATTACGGATGCATCAAAGCTCCAAAAGATGTTGATGTTACAATGATCGCTCCAAAAGGACCAGGACATACAGTACGTTCTGAGTACCAGGCAGGAAAAGGTGTTCCATGTTTAGTAGCAGTTGAGCAGGATGCCACTGGAAAAGCATTAGATATCGCTTTAGCATATGCTTTAGGAATTGGCGGAGCAAGAGCCGGTGTTCTTGAAACAACATTTAGAACAGAGACAGAGACAGACCTTTTCGGTGAGCAGGCAGTTCTTTGTGGTGGGGTTTGCGCATTAATGCAGGCTGGTTTTGAAACACTTTGCGAAGCTGGATATGACGAGAGAAATGCATATTTTGAATGTATTCATGAAATGAAACTGATTGTAGATTTGATTTATCAGTCAGGTTTTGCAGGAATGAGATATTCCATCTCTAACACAGCTGAGTATGGAGATTATGTAACAGGACCTAAGCTTGTTACAGAAGAGACTAAGAAGACAATGAAGAAAATTCTTTCTGACATTCAGGATGGCTCTTTCGCGAAAGAATTCTTACTTGATATGTCACCAGCAGGACGTCAGGTTCACTTCCAGATGATGAGAAGAAAAGCTGCAGAGCATCCTTCAGAGAAAGTTGGCGCAGAAATTCGTAAACTTTACAGCTGGAACAATGAAGAAGACAAATTCATCAACAACTAATCTGTTGATTAACAAAACATATTTATATAAAATATATTTGAATGAAAAGCTTGCCTTGTTGGCAAGCTTTTTGTTGCCGTGTGTCCGAAGAAGCTGCTAGTGGCAGGTTCTTTCGGTTCGCTATGGTGAATAATAACGCTCAGCTTCCTGTTAGCCTATTGAAGCGGAGCTTGCTTGATGGAAAACAATTAACTCTACAAATAAATCCGAGCTCTAGAATTAGAAAGCTACCTGGCTTGTTTGTATAATAATCATAGAAAATCAATCTGAAATTTGGTTGTTAGAATAAGAAACCTGTAAATAAAAAAGTTTTCTATGATTTACAGGTTGTTATTCTCGAATATCGTTATAATTAAATTGGGAAATTCTTTTAAACACCTGTAAAACATAGAATAATAATTGTTTTACAGGTGTTTTATAGATAAGAAATTGATAGAAAACAGATTCCGTACAGGTAAATGATGGGAAAAGTAATATTTTACAGGTATTCTTCATTTTAAAATAGAAATTTTTTTCGATTTTTGGATTAACATGCATGGAAAAACCATATAAATGTCATTATTTACACGTGACTACTTATGCTTTTGCCAAGCATTATTATCAAAATAATGTTTGGGGACAATGACATCCAATAACTACGCTGATGCACAGTCAGGCTTCCCAGTGCTACAACGCAACACAAAAAGCAACACAAAATGCAACACGAAAATGCAACACGAAATATAACACATACCGAAAAAACCTGCCACTGGCAGCTTCTTCGGATGCTTGGTAACAAAAAAAGCGCTGAATAATCAGCGCTTTTAGAGCAGTTCGTACGGGAATCGAACCCGTGATTCCGCCGTGAGAGGGCGGCGTCTTAACCGCTTGACCAACGAACCGTGTATTATAGTATCATGATGTTTGGAATATTGCAAGTACAAATTTATTAAAATAGCAAGAAAACCTTGCAAAGTCTTATAAATAGTGATATTATACTATTTGATAACACGATGACGCTGATTGAGAGAGGACGAAAGCCCTCTCTCAATTCGCGTTTTGACGAATTGATTTCAGAAAAGAGGTGCTAGGGAAGAATGTCAAAGGCAAGAGATTACGAAGCAAAGACAGAAAGCTTAATCCTTCCAATCGTTGAAAGAATGGAGTTTGAGCTTGTTGATGTAGAGTATGTAAAAGAAGGAAGTACCTGGTATTTACGAGCATACATTGACAAAGAAGGCGGAATTACGGTGAATGAATGCGCAGATGTGGCAAGAGAAATGAATGTATTATTAGATGAATTGGATTTTATTCCAGATTCATACATTTTCGAGGTTAGTTCACCAGGACTTGGTCGTCCACTAAAGAAAGAAAAAGATTACATTCGCAATATGGGAAAGAAGCTTGAGATACGTACGTATCGAGCAATAAATCGTAGTAAAGAATTTTACGGATTGTTAAAAGCTTATGATGATAAGACTGTTACCATCGAAACAGAAGATGGTGAAGATATGGTTTTTGAGAAAACAGATATTGCCCTGATTCGTCAGGCTATTGATTTTTAGCGTAAGATAACAAATAGGAGGATAAAATAATGAATAATGAGTTATTAGAAGCGTTAAATATATTAGAGCAGGAGAAGAACATCAGCAAAGACACTTTACTTGAGGCAATTGAGAATTCTTTAGTGACTGCTTGCAAGAACAACTTTGGCAAATCAGAGAATGTAAAAGTTGTAATTGATCCTGAAACATGTGAATTTCATTGCTATCAGGAGAAAACTGTAGTAGAGAACGTAGAAGATTCTGTAATGGAAATTTCTCTTCCAAATGCTCAGATGATCGATACCAAATATGAACTTGGTGACATTGTTCAGGTAGAGGTAAAATCAAAAGAATTTGGTCGAATCGCAACACAGAATGCAAAAAATGTAATTCTTCAGAAAATTCGAGAAGAAGAGCGCAAGGTGATCTATGATGAGTACTACAGCAAAGAGAAAGATGTGGTAACAGGTGTCGTTCAGCGTTATGTTGGCAAGAATGTCAGCATCAATCTTGGTAAAGCAGATGCTTTATTAACAGAGAGTGAGCAGATCAAAGGCGAAGTATTCCAGCCTACAGAGAGAATTAAGGTATATATTGTAGAAGTGAAATCAACACCTAAGGGACCAAAGATTCTTGTTTCAAGAACTCATCCAGAACTTGTAAAACGTCTTTTTGAATCAGAAGTTACAGAAGTAAAAGACGGAATTGTTGAAATCAAAGCTATTTCCCGTGAAGCTGGAAGCAGAACAAAGATTGCTGTTTGGTCAAATGATTCAGATGTAGATCCAGTTGGAGCATGTGTCGGAATGAATGGTGCACGTGTTAACGCAATCGTAAATGAGCTTCGTGGTGAAAAAATCGATATTATTACATGGGATGAGAATCCAGCAATTTTAATTCAGAATGCGTTAAGTCCTGCGAAGGTTATTTCAGTTATAGCAGATGCAGATGAGAAATCAGCAAAGGTAGTTGTTCCAGATTATCAGTTATCGCTTGCAATTGGTAAAGAAGGACAGAATGCACGTCTTGCAGCAAGACTTACTGGATTTAAGATTGATATTAAGAGTGAGACCCAGGCACGTGAGTCCGGAGACTTCATGGATTATGAAAATGAATATGAGGACGACGAGTTTGAAGAGGAATATGTAGAGGATGCAGAAGTATCTGTAGAAGATGAAGAAGTATCTGCAGAGATTCCAGTTGAGGGTGAAGAGGAATAAAAATGACAAATAAAAAGATTCCTATGCGTCAATGTGTTGGATGTGCCCAGATGAAAGCAAAGAAAGAATTAATCCGCGTGATTAAGACACCGGAAGATCAAGTCGTGTTAGATGCAACCGGTCGTAAGAATGGTCGTGGCGCCTATATTTGTCTGGATCCTGAATGCTTAAAAAAGGCGCGTAAGTCTAAAGGTTTGGAACGTTCCCTTAAGACTGCAATTCCAGCAGAAGTGTATGAGAATCTCGAAAAGGAGATGGAATCACTTGCAAAATAAAGTTTTTTCAATGCTTGGGCTTGCAGCGAAATCAGGAAATGTGGCCAGTGGCGAATTTTCTACAGAAAAAGCAATTAAAAGCGGTAAGGCTTTTCTTGTAATTGTTTCTTCGGAGGCGTCTGAAAATACGTGTAAAATGTTTACAAATATGACCGATTTCTATGAAGTTCCAATGTATATATATGGAACAAAAGAAGAGTTGGGACGTTGTATTGGTAAGGAATTCCGAGCATCTTTAGCAATTACAGATGAAAATTTAGCGAAAGCTGTAGAAAAGAATTTGGTAACCTATAAAACTGAATAATGGAGGAAACAAGAATATATGGCAAAAATCAGAGTTCATGAACTTGCAAAAGAGTTAGATATAAAATCACAGGATATAATAAATACACTTAGCACAACAGAATATGCAGTAAAAGGTGCTACAAGTGGTGTGGAAGATGGTGCAGTAGATATGATTCGCAAGAAATTTAAGAAATCATCCGCTAAACCAGAAACAACAAAAACAGAAACAACAAAACCGGCAGCAACAAAATCGGAAGCAGCAAAACCGGAAACAGCAAAACCGGTAGCAGCAAAAGTGGATGCACCTAAGGCGGAAGCTGGTGCAGATGCAAAAGCTGCAGAGGATAAGAACGCAGATCGTCCAAAGAAAAAGTCTAGCATCAGTGCTGTATTTAATGCACAGTATAGTAAACAGCAGAGACGCCCAGGACAGAATAACGGTCAGCAGGGTAACGGAAATAGAAACAACGACCGAAATAACGGTAATAATGGAAATAATCGTGGTCAGAGAAGAGATAACAATTCTTATGCAAGACCAGAAAATCACATTATTCGTCCACGTCCAGTTGGAGAACGTGCAATGAGACCAATCAGCGAGCGTACTGCACCTGTTAAGGAGGAAGTTGTAGAAACCCGTCCAGTTCATAATCAAGAGGAGCAGCGTCAGCCAAGACCACAGGGCGATAGACCTGTAAGAACAGAAGGAAGACCACAGGGCGAGAGAACAAACGGATATAACAATAACCGTGGAAATAATCGTGGAGATCGTCCTTATAATAATAACCGTAATAATGATCAGGGGAATGGATATAATAATAACCGTACCAACGATCGTGGTGGTAACGGATATGGTAACCGTAACACCAACAGCAATGGCGGTTCTTATAACCGTGGCAACAATGCAGGCGGAAGCAACGGCTCCTACAACCGCGGAAATAATGCAGGCGGAAGCAATGGCTATAACAACAACCGCGGAAACAATGCAGGCGGAAGCAATGGCTATAACAACAACCGTGGCAATAACGCAGGCGGAAGCAATGGCTATAACAACAACCGCGGAAACAATGCAGGTGGAAGCAACGGCTATAACAACAACCGCGGAAACAATGCAGGTGGAAGCAATGGCTATAACAACAACCGCGGAAACAATGCAGGCGGAAACAACGGATCTTACAATCGCGGAAATAATGCAGGTGGAAGCAATGGTTATAACAACAACCGTGGACGTTTTGATAAAGACGGCGATAAATTCAAGAAGGATGTTGTTGCACCTGTTGAAGATGTAAGAGGCAAAGAGAGCCGCGAAAGAAATAAAAATAATAACAATAATGTAAGAAGAACAGAACATGATAAACTTGGAAAACGCCAGGAAAATTATGTAAATCTTGAGAAGCATGGCGGAAAGAAAAAACCACAGCAGCAGCCACAGCAGCCAAGAGAAGAAGAAGATGTAATCAAGACAATTACACTTCCAGAAAAATTAATGATTCGCGAATTGGCAGAAAAAATGAAGATTCAGCCTTCTGCAATTGTTAAGAAGCTTTTCTTAAAAGGTGAGATGGTTACCGTAAACCAGGAAGTTGATTTCGATACAGCAGAAGAAATCGCTTTAGAGTTCAACTTTATTTGTGAGCCAGAAGTGAAAGTTGATGTAATTGCGGAACTCTTAAAAGAGGATGAAGAATCAGAAGAAGGAATGGTTTCAAGACCACCTGTCGTATGTGTAATGGGTCACGTAGATCATGGTAAAACATCATTGTTGGATGCAATCCGTTCCACAAGAGTAACGGACCGTGAAGCTGGTGGAATCACTCAGCACATCGGTGCTTCTGTAGTATCCATTAATGACCAGAATATTACATTCCTTGACACACCTGGACATGAGGCATTTACAGCAATGCGTATGCGTGGTGCTAACTCTACTGATATTGCAATCCTTGTAGTAGCAGCGGATGATGGTGTAATGCCACAGACAATAGAAGCAATCAACCATGCGAAAGCAGCTGGGGTAGAAATTATTGTTGCTGTAAATAAGATTGATAAGCCAAGTGCTAATATTGATAAAGTAAAACAGGAATTGTCTGAGTATGAATTAATTCCAGAAGATTGGGGTGGAAGCACAATTTTCTGTCCAGTATCTGCACATACACGTGAAGGTATTGAAAATCTCTTAGAGATGATTCTGTTAACAGCAGATGTATTAGAGCTGAAAGCAAATCCAAATCGTAATGCAAGAGGTCTTGTTATTGAGGCTCAGCTTGATAAGGGACGCGGTTCTGTAGCAACAGTATTGGTACAGAAAGGTACCTTACATGTTGGGGATTCCGTTGCATGTGGAAGCAGCTATGGTAAAGTACGTGCCATGATTGATGATAAAGGCAAACGTGTGAAAGAAGCTGGTCCATCAACTCCTGTTGAAATTCTTGGATTAAACAATGTACCTGATGCAGGTGAGACATTTGTTGCAACAGATTCTGATAAAGAAGCAAAAGCCTTCGCAGATACTTATATTGCAGAAGGAAAGAACAGATTAATTGAAGATACAAAAGCTAAAATGTCATTGGATGACCTTTTCTCACAGATTCAGTCTGGCAATATGAAAGAGCTTGATATCATTGTAAAAGCAGATGTACAGGGTTCTGTAGAAGCTGTAAAACAGTCACTTACCAAGCTTTCAAATGAAGAAGTTGTTGTAAAGGTAATTCATGGCGGTGTTGGAGCTATCAACGAATCCGATGTAATTCTTGCTTCTGCATCGAATGCAATTATTATTGGATTTAACGTTCGTCCAGACCCAGTAGCTAAGGTTACTGCTGATCGTGAAGGCGTTGATGTCCGTCTCTATAAGGTTATCTACAATGCTATCGAAGATGTAGAAGCTGCCATGAAGGGAATGCTTGATCCTGTATACGAGGAACAGGTTATTGGTCATGCAGAAATCAGACAGATCTTTAAAGCATCTGGTGTTGGTAATATCGCTGGTTCTTATGTACTTGATGGTAAATTCGAAAGAGGATGTAAGGTACGTATCAGCCGTGAAGGCACACAGATCCACGAAGGAGATCTTGGTTCTCTGAAGAGATTTAAGGATGATGTCAAGGAAGTAAAAGCTGGCTACGAATGTGGTCTTGTATTTGACGGCTTTGATGGAATTCAGGAACTTGATGTTGTAGAAGCTTATAAAATGGTAGAAGTACCTAGATAGAAAGCGGGAGTTAAATGAGAAAAAACAGCATTAAAAATATTCGTATCAATGAAGAAGTGCACCATGAATTAAGCAATATTATTCGTGGTGAAATCAAAGATCCAAGAATCAATCCTATGACAAGTGTTGTTGCAGTTGAGGTCGCACCGGATCTCAAAACTGCAAAAGCATATATCAGTGTTCTTGGAGATGAGAAATCACAGAAAGATACACTTGCAGGCCTGCGTTCAGCAGAAGGATTTATCCGTGTGAAGCTTGCAAAATCAATTAATTTACGTAATACTCCAGAAATCAAGTTTATACTTGATCAATCAATTGAGTATGGAGTAACAATGTCAAAGAAAATTGATGATGTCACAAAAGACATCAAAGAGGAAGAATAATGACGAATCTTGACGAAAAACTTCAAGGTATGCAATCGGTTGGGATTGCAGGACATGTGAGACCAGATGGGGACTGTGTAGGTTCTTGTCTGGCTACATATAATTATATTCGAACCTATTATCCCGAAATAGATGTAAAGCTGTTTTTGGAGCCAATTCCAAATATTTTCAAATTCATGACGAATTCCAAAGAAATCATCAACGAGTGCAGTAAAGAGTATCTGTTTGATTTATTTATTACCCTTGATTGTGGGGATACAGGACGTCTTGGAGAGGCTGCGAAGTATTTTGAAAATGCAAAGAACACCATTTGTATTGATCATCATATCAGTAATCAGGCGTTTGCGAAGGATAACTATATCTATCCTCATGCCAGCTCCACCTGTGAATTGGTATTTGAATTACTTGATACAGATAAGATTACCAAATCAATTGCAGAATGCCTTTATACAGGGATTGTTCATGATACAGGGGTATTCCAGTATTCCTGTACTTCAGCCAAGACAATGAATGTTGCAGGCATTTTAATGGAAAAGGATATTGATTATTCAAAGATTATCGACGAAACATTCTATACGAAGACCTATGCTCAGAATCAGATTCTTGGACAAGCGTTAATTGACAGTAAGCTTTACCTGAATGGTAAAACGATTGCCAGCACGGTGACCGCCGAGATGATGAAAGCATATGACGTGCTTCCGAAGCACTTAGATGGAATTGTAAGTCAGCTTCGTATAACGAAGGGTGTTGAGGTGGCTATTTTCCTTTACGAGACTGGAGATGGAACCTTTAAGGTAAGTACTAGATCAAATGGAGATGTGGATGTGGCAAAGATCGCGATGCTGTTTGGCGGCGGCGGTCATGCAAAAGCGGCAGGATTCTCTATGACTGGTACAAAAGAAGAAATAATCGAACTCGTAAATAAAGAAATCGAGAAGCAATTATAGGATGATATATGGTTAACGGAATTATTAATGTATACAAAGAAAAAGGATTTACATCATTTGATGTAGTCGCAAAAATGCGTGGCATTTTTCATCAAAAGAAGATTGGACATACAGGGACTCTCGATCCGGATGCGGAAGGAGTCCTTCCTGTATGTTTGGGAAAAGCAACAAAAGTTTGTGATTTATTAACAGATAAAGACAAAGAATATGAGGCAGTTCTTTTGCTTGGGCAGGAGACAGATACGCAGGATATCACTGGAGCTGTTCAAAAATCTGCTGAAGTAAATGTGACGGAAGAAGAGATTGCAGAGATTATCCATGGGTTTGTCGGAACCTATGATCAGATCCCTCCCATGTATTCGGCATTAAAAGTAAATGGGCAGAAATTATGTGATTTAGCAAGAAAAGGAATCACTGTGGAACGCCAAGCAAGAGCTGTAACGATATATGAGATAGAGATATTGGACATAAAGCTTCCGGAAGTTCGAATGCGTGTCCATTGTTCAAAGGGGACTTATATCCGTACCCTGTGCCAGGATATTGGAGAAAAAGCGGGATGCTACGGATGCATGAAAGAATTATTAAGAACTAGAGTCGCAGGATTTCTGCTGGATGACGCTTATCGAATTGGGGAGATTGAGCAGCTTGTAAAAGAGAAGGGGCAGTCCAAGGACATAAACGATTGGAACCTTCAACTGTTTTCGGAATTCATGTATCCAATTGACACGGTGTTTGAGCATTATCCGAAATTGAAAGTGACAGAAGAGGCCGAGAAACTGGTTCGCAATGGCAATCGCATTCCAGCATCCATGATAGAAACAAAAGAACAAACAAAAGAACAAATAGAAGAACAAATTCAAGAAGCTGAAACTATAAGACTTTATGATTGGAATGACATATTTATTGGACTGTATTCATATCAGAAGCTAGAAAATGAATACAAACCAGTAAAACTGTTTATGGACTGATATGGAATATATTAAGAATACATTAGAGTTTAAAATTACAGAGCCTTCTGTGATAACCTTAGGCAAATTTGATGGGCTTCATCGTGGACATGACCTTTTAATGGAGAATTTATTAAAGAAAAGTCATGAGAATGGTTATCGTTCCATTGTGTTTACGTTTGATATTCCGCCTTTACAAAATGTAAAGCAGGTGGAAAGCCAGGTGATTACCACAAACGATGAAAAGCATGAGATATTTGAAAAGACCGGAATTGACTATCTGATTGAATGTCCATTCACAAAAGAAGTAATGTGTATGGAACCAGAACGGTTCATTGAATGGATTGTTCAGGCACTTTCTGTAAAATGCATTGTAGTTGGAGCAGATTTTCATTTTGGACATAATCGAAGTGGAGATTATAAGCTGCTTCAGAAATGTGCATCAACATACGGATACGAAGTTGTTGTTCTAACGAAGATGAAGGAAGATGGCCGGGATATCAGCAGTACATTTATACGGGAAGAGATTATTCAGGGGCGCATAGAAAAGGCAAATCATTTGCTTGGTTATGCATTTTTCCTGAAATCAAAAGTAGTACATGGCAAGAAAATCGGCAGAACCATAGGCATTCCTACAATTAACATGGTATTGCCAAAAGAGAAGCTTCTTCCGCCAAACGGCGTATATATATCACGGGTTATCATTGGCGATAAGAATTACAAAGGAATTACAAATGTTGGATGCAAGCCTACCATCGAAGGTTTTCATCCCATTGGTGTAGAAACACATATTCTTGACTTGGAGCAGAATCTATATGATGAAATGATTACAATTGAATTCTTACACTTTGTCAGACCGGAAATGAAGTTTCAATCCATTGATGAATTAAAGGCACAGATGAACCAGGATATTGCGAAGGCTCGGAGCTGCAGCACGTGAGAATGTTACAGATATATTACACAAATATGTTGAAAATGTAACACTGCATTGTTATACTCATAAAAAAGTCGTTTCATTATGTTCGGGAGGAATTTATGAACCATAAGTATAGAAAAGCTGTTCGGGCAGGTGCAATTGGAGTACTTGCGCTTACAATGGGAGTTGTAGGATGTGTACAGGCAAATGTGACTGCTGATTCTTCATTAACTGCGGAAACAGCGAGTGCTGTAAATGTAGCCAGTATTGATAAAATGTCTCTTACATCAGGAGTCTCTAATGTATTGACAGATTTTGATTATGAAAAAAGCCTACAGAAACTTGCGGTTGCCCAAAGCACAGCAGATGTTGTGGCAAACGGTCAGTCACAAGTGGATGATAGTATTTGTGGATACCAAAACTTAGGTGTTGCAGGTGTAGATGATACCTTGAATATTCGAGAATCTGCGTCAACAGACAGTAGTGTTGTGGGTAAGATGACTAAGAACTCAGCATGTGAGATCCTTGGAACAGAAGGGGAATGGACGCAGATTACTTCAGGAAGTGTTAACGGTTATGTAAAGTCTGAATTCCTTTTGACAGGAGACGCAGCAAGAGATATAGCCAATAGCGAAAAGAAAATGATGGCAATTGCCAATACGGACGGTTTGCGTGTTCGTGAAACTCCAAGCACAGAAGCTACTGTTGTTGCCCGGGTTGGAAACGGAGAGAAGCTGATTGCTTTATCCGAGGTAGTAGATGGCTGGGTACAGGTAGAGATTGATGATGTGCAAGGCTATGTATATGCAGAATATGTTGGGCTGGAAGAGCAGCTGCCAACTGCACAATCTATGAAGGAACTGCAATACGGTTCTGGTGTCTCCAACACACGTGTAGATTTGGTGTCTTATGCATGCCAGTTTGTGGGTAATCCCTATGTATGGGGTGGGACAAGCTTAACAAAAGGTGCGGATTGCTCTGGATTTACCATGTCTGTTTTCGCTAAATATGGGATTTATTTACCACATTCATCCAGATCACAGCCATATTCTGGTACAATTATCAGCGCCTCAGAAGCCAAACCAGGGGATTTATTCTTCTATGGAAGTGGAAAATCCATCAGTCATGTGGCAATTTACATAGGAAATGGACAGATTGTACATGCTAGTAATGAAAGAACTGGTATTATTATATCCAATGCATTTTACAGAAATCCAATTTGTGTATCACGAGTTCTAGGTGAGTAAAATCACAAGTTTTAGGTGAATAGAATCATGAGTTTAGGTGAGTAAAATCACAAGTTTTAGATGAGTAAAATTATTGTTTACATTAAGAGATGTATATGATATACTTACAAAGTATGGTCAGCCCATATTCGGTAGATGGACACTCCGACCTTTTACTGAGTATTAGATAGAGAGACGTATGATTACTGTGTAATCGAGTCTGTGCTATATCGGGCGGTTAATAATATTAAAGGAGGATCTTAATAATGATCGCAAAAGAAAAGAAACAGGCAATTATCGCTGAATACGGTAGAACACCTAACGACACTGGATCACCAGAAGTTCAGGTTGCTATCTTAACAGCAAGAATTCAGGAATTAACTGAGCATTTAAAAGTTAATAAGAAAGATCATCACTCAAGAAGAGGTATGTTAAAGATGATCGGACAGAGACGTGGATTATTAGCATACTTAAAGGAACTTGATATCGAGAGATATCGTTCATTAATTGAGCGTTTAGGTCTCAGAAAATAATTGCTATAATTATAGAGCGGAGTATATATTCCGCTCTATTTTTTATTGCCTGACATATGATTCCAATGAAATCATGTCAGCATGAACATTATGCTTGCATACAAGCGTGTGTTCGATTAAACTATTTAAGTAAGAGCGGAAGAATTCACCGGGACCACTGAAGAATATATGAAGCTTACTCGTATACTGTTCAGTAGTTTCGGATCTTCTGCAAAAGAATCAAAACTCGAAATTGAAAAGGAGAACAATATGTACAAAAGTTATTCTATGGAACTTGCCGGAAGAACGCTTACCGTTGATATCGGAAGAGTATGCGCACAGGCAAATGGAGCAGCATTATTAAAGTATGGGGATACAACTGTATTATCTACAGCAACAGCATCAGTGAAACCACGTGATGGTATTGATTTCTTCCCACTTAGTGTTGAATATGAAGAGAAAATGTATTCTGTAGGAAAAATCCCAGGTGGATTTAATAAACGTGAGGGAAAAGCATCTGAGAACTCAGTTCTTACTTCCCGTGTAATTGACCGTCCAATGAGACCTTTATTCCCAAAGGATTACCGCAATGATGTAACCTTGAATAATATGGTAATGGCTGTTGATCCAGAGTGCCGTCCAGAGCTCGTTGCAATGATCGGTGCAGCATTGGTAACAACTATTTCTGATATTCCTTTCGATGGCCCATGTGCGATGACACAGATGGGACTTGTGGATGGAGAATTCATTGTTAACCCATCTCAGAAACAGTGGGATGATGGAGACTTGATGTTAACAGTTGCTTCTACCCGCGAGAAGGTAATCATGATTGAAGCAGGAGCAAACGAAGTTCCAGAAGCAAAAATGATTGAAGCAATCTATAAATGTCATGAAGTAAACCAGACAGTTATTGAATTTATCGATAAAATTGTGGCAGAAGTTGGAAAACCAAAGCATGAATATACAAGCTGTGCAATTCCAGATGAAATGTTTGCAGCAATGAAAGAAATTGTTACACCAGAGCAGATGGAAGAAGCTGTATTCACCGATGAGAAACAGGTTCGTGAAGACAATATTCGTGCCATTACAGATAAATTAGCTGAGGCCTTTGCAGAGAAGGAAGAATGGCTTGCTGTTCTTGGAGAAGCTGTATACCAGTATCAGAAGAAGACTGTACGTAAAATGATCTTAAAAGACCATAAACGTCCAGATGGCCGTGCAATCAACCAGATTCGTCCATTGGCTGCTGAAATTGATCTGATTCCTAGAGTTCATGGGTCTGGTATGTTCACACGTGGACAAACACAGATTTGCGACATCATAACTCTTGCACCTTTATCAGAAGTACAGAAGATTGATGGATTAGATGCAAATGTTACAACAAAGAGATATTTACATCAGTATAATTTCCCAGCATATTCTGTTGGTGAAACCAAAGTATCAAGAGGACCAGGACGTCGTGAAATCGGTCACGGTGCATTAGCAGAGAGAGCATTGATTCCTGTATTACCTTCTACAGAAGAATTCCCATATGCAATCCGTGCAGTGTCTGAGACCTTTGAGTCTAACGGTTCTACATCTATGGGCTCTACCTGTGCATCATGCTTATCACTTATGGCAGCTGGTGTTCCAATCAAATCTATGGTTGCAGGTATCTCTTGTGGTCTTGTTACAGGAGACACAGATGACGATTATGTAGTACTTACAGATATTCAGGGTCTTGAAGACTTCTTTGGAGATATGGACTTTAAGGTTACTGGTACACATGCTGGTATTACAGCAATTCAGATGGATATTAAGATTCATGGATTAACACGTCCAATCGTTGAAGAAGCAATCGCTCGTACAAGAGAAGCACGTCTTTACATTATGGATGAGGTTATGAGCAAAGCAATCGCTGAGCCTCGTAAAGAAGTAAATGAATGGGCTCCTAAGATTGTTCAGATCCAGATTGATCCTGCAAAGATCGGTGATGTTGTTGGACAGAAGGGTAAGACAATCAATGAGATTATTGCCCGTACAGAAGTGAAGATTGACATTACAGATGATGGTGCTGTATCTGTTTGTGGAACGGATAAAGAGAAAATCCAGAAAGCAATCGATATGATTAAGCTTATCACAACAGAATTCACAGAAGGACAGATCTTCACAGGTACTGTTGTAAGCATCAAAGAGTTTGGCGCATTTATCGAGTTCGCACCAGGCAAAGAAGGAATGGTTCACATTTCTAAGATCGCAAAAGAGAGAATCAATCATGTAGAGGACGTTCTTACATTAGGTGAGAAGGTTACCGTTGTCTGCCTTGGAAAAGACAAGATGGGAAGAATCAGCTTCTCTATGAAAGATGTTCCAGAAAACAATCAATAAAATGAATATGGACACGATTATGAAGTAATCGAATGCCTTAATATTAAAATGAGTGCCGCTGGCACTCATTTTTTTGTCCTAACTTGTAAGCTAACACTTTATAAAAATATACTGCATATCTTAGAGTAAAAATAAGACGAATTTTATCATATGAATCATATAAAAGAAGCTGTAAATGCGAGACAAGTGTATCAATTGGGATACACGGGAAAGAATATAAGAATCGCAATACTAGACACAGGAATATCCCCGCATCCGGATTTGATTCACAGACAGATTATATTTTGTGATTTCGTTCATAACAGAGAAGAGATGTATGATGATAATGGTCATGGAACACATGTGGCAGGGATTATCTGTGGTGATGGTTCGGCATCGAATCGAAGATTGCAGGGGATGGCACCAAGGGCAGATCTTGTGGTGTTAAAGGTTCTGGATCATAAAGGAAATGGTGAGACAGAAGCTGTAATTGCGGCGATTGAATGGCTGAAGCAGAATTATAAGAGATACCAGATAAAGCTGTTGAATTTCTCTGTGGGTTTTCTGCCGAATTCCGATGTGGGAGAGCAAAGGAGACTGTTGGATGCAATTGAAGAGCTATGGGATATGGGAATGATGGTTGTGGCTGCGGCTGGAAACAACGGACCTAGACCAACATCGATTACAGTGCCTGGAATATCAAGAAAAATTTTAACCATTGGAGCAAGTGATGATAGTGGAAAAGGAATGATAAATAATCAAATTCAGAATAATTATAGTGGGAAAGGCCCAACAAATTGCTGCATTGTAAAGCCAGAGATACTGGCTCCCGGTACCCGGATATTAAGCTGCGATAACAGAACTAATGGCTATGTATATAAAAGTGGAACCTCTATGTCAGCACCGATTGCCTGCGGAGCACTGGCACTTGGAATGGAAAAGTACCCTGGCGTGTCCCCGGAGGAATGGAAGCTTCGTCTCTATGAGTCAGCATGGCCGAGGGGGGAAATGATTCATAAAAAATGCTGGGGAATCCTAAATGTTGATAATCTTATCCAAATGAATTAAAATGAATTACGGAGGAGAGAATCATGAAAAGAGTAACCCATGGCATTTTTAGCAAATTGGCAATTGGCGCATTATCTATTATACTTCAGTTCTTATGGATGGTGCTTCTCGTTTATGCAGCAAGTCTGAAATTTTCTATTGTAAATATTATTCTTCATATTATATCTGTGATATTAACGCTTTATCTTGTAAGTAGAGATATTAAACCATATAACAAATTATCCTGGATATTCATTATCATGTGGATGCCGATTATTGGTGTGACCTGTTATTTCCTTCTGGGAAGATCTGATTTGACCAGAAGAAACCGCAGAAGGTTTAAAGCAGTTATTGATAAAAGCGAACCATATATCACGCAAAATGAAGCAATATTAGAAGAATTGAAGCAAAGCGATCCGGTGGCTGCGAAACAATCATTCTATATATCAAAATATGCGAAATTCCCACTGTACCATGAAAAAGACACAACGTATTTTCCAAGTGGCGAATCAGTATTTGAAAGTCTGGTTGAAGACTTAAAGAAGGCAGAAAAATTCATATTCCTGGAGTTTTTCATCATTGAACCGGGTTATATGTTTGACACTGTCATAGAGATATTGGAGGAAAAAGCGGAGCAGGGTGTGAAGGTCCGCTTGATTTATGATGATGTAGGATGCATCAATACACTTCCAACGAAATATTACAAAAGATTACAGGAAAAAGGAATTCGATGTGCGGCATTCAATCCATTCCGACCATTTCTGTCCATTGTTATGAACAACCGCGACCATCGTAAAATTGTTGTAATCGATGGAAATATAGCATATACCGGAGGCTTCAATCTGGCAGACGAGTATATTAACCGTGTGGAGAGGTTCGGATATTGGAAGGATGCAGGACTTCGCTTAACCGGAAACAGTGTATGGAATTTTACAATTATGTTCCTTCATATGTGGAATTATATTGTTCGCGGTGATGAGAATTATGAGCAGTATCGTATGCATTCCGAGGAAGATGAATATGAAGAATACAAAAATAAGGTGGATGAAGCTAATTGGGAGAGTGAGGGAATCCAAAAGAAGCGTAGAAAAGGATTTATTCAGCCCTACAGTGATTCACCTTTGGATCACGAGAATGTCGGGGAGACAATCTACCTGAACATGATCAATCATGCACAGAAATATGTATACATTTTTACTCCATATTTAATCATTGATTCTGAGATGGCAACAGCTTTAATCACTGCAGCAAAAAGTGGCGTGGATGTGCGCATTGTCACTCCGGGAGTCCCGGATAAGAAGTTGGTATTCCTTCTGACTCAATCCTATTATGAGCAGTTGATAAAAGGCGGAGTACGTATCTATCAATATAAGCCAGGGTTCATCCATTCAAAATGCTTTGTATGTGATGATGAGTATGCGGTGGTTGGCTCTGTGAATCTGGATTACCGCAGCTTATATCTTCATTTTGAATGTGGTGCGTGGATGTATCGCTGTGCTGCAGTGAAACAGGTAAAGGAGGATGCACTCCACACGTTTGAAGAGAGTGAAGAAGTATCACTTCAGTTTTGTGAGGAGCGTAATTTTGTAATTCGCTTGGTACAGAGCGTATTGATGCTATTTGCCCCATTATTATAGGAAATCATTTCATAAAGTTGAAAACACATGACAATCTTGCAGGTGGTCATGTGTTTTTTAGGATTATGTTTAGGTTTCGTTAAGAATTTTCGTGTGTGATGGAAATGTTTCGATGTTATACTTTGAAAAAATGATGGAAAGCATTGGAATACATCAGCAGAATAAGGAGAAGAATATGCTTCAAATACAAGGAATTTACAAGCAGTATAAAACAGGTGATTTGATTCAGACCGCATTGAATAATGTGAGCTTGAATCTGCGTGATAATGAGTTTGTTGCAATTCTGGGACCAAGTGGTTCTGGTAAAACAACACTCTTAAACATTATTGGAGGACTTGACCGCTATGACAGCGGAGATTTGATTATTAATGGAATTTCCACCAAAAAATATAGAGACAGAGATTGGGATTCCTACCGTAATCATACAATTGGTTTTGTGTTTCAGAGTTATAATCTGATTCCGCACCAGAGTGTGTTGTCCAATGTGGAGATGGCACTTACAATTTCAGGAGTATCCCGCAAAGAGAGAAAAAGAAGAGCAAAAGAAGCCTTGGAGAAGGTTGGACTAGGAGAGCAGATTCATAAGAGACCCAATCAAATGTCTGGTGGACAGATGCAGCGTGTGGCAATTGCCCGAGCACTGGTAAATGATCCAGATATTGTGCTGGCAGATGAACCAACAGGAGCACTGGATACAGAGACAAGCATTCAGGTTATGGAGCTATTAAAGGAAGTGGCGAAAGACAGACTGGTTGTTATGGTTACACATAATCCGGAATTGGCAGAATCCTATGCAAATCGAATCGTGCGGTTAAGGGATGGAGTAATTCAGAATGACTCGAATCCTTATGAGGTAAAACCAGAGACCCTGACACCTCCGGAGCATAAGAACATGGGGAAGGCATCTATGAGTTTTCTAACATCCTTGTCCTTAAGCTTTAACAATCTCCGCACCAAAAAGGGAAGAACAATATTAACTGCATTTGCAGGTTCCATAGGAATCATTGGCATTTCATTAATTCTATCCCTTTCCAATGGAGTGAATAATTATATTACAGATATCCAAAAGGATACCATGAGTTCATATCCCATTGCCATCGAGGATAAGACCATCGATTTAAGCGGAATGATGAATACGCAGATGGGGATTACTGCAGGGGCTGTGGAGCAGGAGAAGAGTCACGGAAAAGATGCAGTATATGCCAATAATTCGGACTTGGAAGCCACATCGGATATGCTTACGAGCTTAAAAGAGAATAATCTCACAGATTTCAAGAAATATCTGGAAGACAAAGACAGCGATATTCAGAAGCATATTGGGGAAAATGGAGTAGTGTATTCCTATGACACCAAATTCGACATCTACACGTATGATTCAGAGAATGCCTTAGTCAATACAGATGGAAGTACCCTAGAGTCTGTAGATGCACAGGCACAATCTGGCGGAATGAGTATGTCCATGGGAAGCACGGAAGCGAACAACTTTGATGAATTGATTCCAGGCGGAAATGGCGAAGCGGTAAGCTCCGCTCTCACAGATAATTATGAGGTAGTATATGGCACTTGGCCATCTAAGTACAATGAAGTAGTGCTGGTGCTGGATAAGAATAACGAAATCTCTGCAACGACACTGTATCAGCTTGGAATGCTTCCAACAAGTGAGTACCAGAAGCTCATGAAGCAGGCCGAAGCAGGTGAGAAAATCAAGCTGGATGAGAAATCCTTCTCCTATGAAGACATCTGCAAACAACTATATTACCTGATTCCAGCCTGTGACAGCTATCAGGAAAACGAGAATGGAGTCTATGAGAAAATAGACCGTACTTCAGACAAATTCCAAGGAATTATGAGTCAGTCTTTACAATTGAAAATTGTAGGAATCGTTCGGGCAGATGGAGATGAGGACACCACCTTTATCAATACTCCTATTGGCTATACCAATGCATTGACCAGTTATCTCATTGATTATACCAATAAGTCAGCAGTTGTGCAGGAACAGGAAGCATCACCTGAAAAGAATGTGTTAAATGGTATGGATTTTGCCACAAAAGAGAATGCCAATGCCGATGCTTCTGCTATGGAGCAGCAGACAACAAATGTTGCAGGAACCTACGAAGACAACTTATCAGAATTTGGAGTGGTAAGCTTAGATGCACCATCAACAATCAGCATTTATGTGGACAGCTTTGAAGACAAGGAAGCAATTGCAAAATGTATCGAAGAATATAACCGTGATAAGGAAGAGGAGGATAAGATCACATATACCGATTATGTAGGCCTTGTAATGTCATCGGTTACAACAATTATTAATGTGATCACCTATATTCTTGTGGCATTTGTAGCAGTATCCCTGATTGTATCCTCTATTATGATCGGTATTATTACATTCATTTCCGTATTAGAGCGAACAAAAGAGATTGGTATTCTCCGTGCCCTTGGAGCTTCGAAGCATAACATTACTCAGGTGTTCAATGCAGAAACATTCATCATAGGTTTACTTTCAGGACTGATTGGAAATGGAGTGACGTTACTTCTTTTAGTTCCAATTAATGCAATCATTCATGCGGTTACACAGACAGATACAGTGAATGCTTCATTGCCACTGGGCAGTGCATGTATTCTAATCGGTTTAAGTGTACTACTCACATTGATTGGGGGCTTGATTCCTTCTAAAAAAGCTGCCAAGAAAGATCCTGTGACTGCGCTTCGAACAGAGTAAAAGCATAAAAATTAAAAAAATAGGTAAAACGGACTATATTCTCCTTTATCTTTTGTGGAAAAATAGGTATAATGATACATAAAGGGATGAAGTTTCAGCCTGCCAACTGTAAGGAGGTCTGAGAGAATGATAGCGTTTTTAGAACAGAATGTAAGTTTATTTATTATAATATTGCTTATTTTTATTGCCATCGAGCTGACTATGATTATTTTTTCCAATCGAAAGAATAAGGTAAAGATTCATCTCGATGGTGGAAATCAGATTTTACGTACACTTTCAGAAGATTCAAAAGATGTTTTTATATTGTTTGACCGAGAGAAGCGAATCGTGTCATTCGTGAGCAATAATATTGAACGGATATTAGGCATACAAATCGAGCATGTATATGCAGATTTGTATGTCTTAAAGTCGTTGTTGGAGAAAGAAGAGCGGTGGAGGATTGAGAAAAGAATTCAAGAGGAGATTGAACATGGATCTCCTATTCAGGATGAAATACAAATCAATTGCCTGAACCGAGAAGATATACTGCATATGAAGATGTCAGTGACACCTTCCAGCGATGGAAAATACTGGATACTGATTCTGTCAGACCGTTCAAATGAACAGAAAATTCGTGAAGACCTGCAGAAGCAGATTGTGGAGGTGCAGGCCATTGATGAGGCAAAGACACAGTTTCTGTCTAAGATGTCTCATGAGATTCGTACTCCAATGAATGGAATGCTGGGAATGATCTCCCTTGCGAAGCTTAGCCAACAGAGAAAAGAGTATGAATCCGTGAATGGATATTTGGAAAAAGCAGAAGGGCTGACACAATTTCTTCTTTCTATCATCAATGATATTCTCGATATGTCGCGAATCGAAAGCGGTAAGCTGGTATTAGAGAACGCCTCTTTTCGTATTCGTGACCTTGCAGAGAAGCTGCGTACCATGTTTGAGACAACCATACAGGAAAAGGGGATTACGTTTTCTGTGGAGCTGCAGAATTTTACAGTGACAAATGTGGTTGGAGATGAGCTTCGAATTAGTCAGGTTTTGACAAATTTTCTGTCAAATGCTTCGAAGTTCACTTCAAAAGGTGGACATATTACACTCTCTTTCCGTCAGATGGAAGTAATTGATGATCATGTTTCCATCATGTTTTGGGTGAAGGATGATGGAATAGGTATGGAGCCGGAATTCCTTCATCGTATTTTCATACCATTTGAGCAGGAATCCTCTGGAACTGCCAGAAAATTCGGAGGAAGCGGACTTGGCATGGCAATCTCAGATAATCTAGTGCGTATGATGGGAAGCCAGATTCTTGTGGATAGTAAGCCAAACGCAGGAACAGAGTTTACCGTATTTCTGGATCTGCCAATCGGTGAGAATACAAAAGACAAGGACATAAATACAGAAGAGGTAAAAGAGATATCCCTAAAAGATATTCGTATTCTTATGGCAGAGGACAATAATGTAAATGCGATGGTTACCACAAAGCTATTGGAACAGCTTGAAATGAAGATTGAGCGTGTGGAAAATGGACAGCTTTGTGTAGATGCATTTGCAGGTCATACAGCAGGGTACTATGATGCGATATTAATGGATCTTCACATGCCAGTACTAGACGGCTGGGAAGCAACCAAACAAATCCGAACCTTAGATCAAACAGACGCAAAGAGTATTCCAATTATTGCATTGTCAGCAGATGCATTTGTGGAGGATAAGCGTCATTCCATTGAAGTGGGAATGAATGGACATGTGGCAAAGCCGATTGATTATAAGGAATTGCAACAGGTTCTTAAGAAATGTATTGCTGCAAGAAATGAGGGATGAGTTTGAAACAGATGAACTGGAAAAAGTGGAAAAACTTATTAAAGAATCGAAGACTTCCAAAAGCCTGGATCGCTTGTATATTTACGGCATCGGTGCTGGCTATTGGAGGTACCGTAATTGCAGGTGCCGGCTATCTTCAAACAGGGTTTGATCCGGGCAATTATACAACAGACTCTGGAGACAACAACGATATTGATTATAATTCTACGGTATTCAATGCGGATGAGGATTCGCTGGATGAGAATTCCAAGGAACTGGATAACGAAGCCGAGGATGACTATAACATGGAGGATGGGGAAGACCCTCTGGATGGAGAAGATGAGAGTCCCAATGAACCGCTTGTTATTACCGATGGAACCGGAGATGGTTCTGACAATACCCCAGGAAATGCCGTTCAGGTATCGGATGGGGATGGAGCGAAGGACATTTATGTGGTGATAGATGGACCGGGCAATGGCAAGAATCCAGATACCGGTGAAGGAGAAAACAAAAAGCCGGTCCCAGACGGTGGTGGAACTGGTGAGACTCCTAAGGCAGATTGGAGATTGACTGATATTACGGTTACAAGCAGAGCAGATGCTTCTGTGATTACCATGTATCAGTACCTTGTTATGGATGAAGATACGATACACGCACGTCTGAAAGTGATGGGAACCTATGAAGATGCAAATCATATCTATGAGTCTAAGACAGAGGAGATTACAGAATATGATTATGAGATATCAGGAGGATATTTCAATAAAACACTGGAAGCGTCTGATATTGGAACGAATCAGTTTACCATTACGGTGACCTGTGGCCGTTCCTTAAGGAAGACTATTTCCTGTAATGTGAAGCAGGATTACAGAATGGTTCAGAGCGTGCAAATCACAGATTATCTTACTTATTATGCATATGTGGGAGAACCACTGGATGAGAAGTTAAAAAGTGAGATGACAAATAAGCTGCAGGGAACCGTTACCCTGTATACAGCTAGTGGACGCCGCAGATTTGAGATGTCCCTAAAAGACTATGCCAGTGAGCGTGATGTCCATGTGGAATTTCAGGGAAGCTCTGCAGATAAATCAGTTACTTCTGCAGGATTATCTTTGAAAAATGACTATAATAATGAAATCGTGATTCCGAATCTGATTCCATATAAAGTCTATAATTATAAACTGACTGTATACGATTATGAGGCAAGCGAGCTTCAGGTTATTTATCAGGACGAGCCTGATTTTGACCTGTTAGCTTCCATAAATGGAACTCCTTCGGCATATCAGGCAATGATTGCAAAGCTAAAGAGTCAGGGAAAATATACAGTGGACAAAGATGGAAACTTGAAACAGATGTTTTATGGATGGTCAGTAAAAGCGGATAATACCGATTTAAACGATGTTACCACTCTCTATACATTTTCTGGTAACGTACATGAACAGTCCTTATACCCATATCCTCTTATTCAGGTGGCTGATGGCTTCCAGATCGTGCAGAATGGAACAGAACAGATTCTGACTGGTTACAGTGGAACGGAAGGCGCGGATGCTAGTGTTCTTGAGATACCTTATGGGGTGACTACGGTGCGATTCGATGACAGCTTCAAGCTGCAGTCTTCCGTTGGAGCAAAAATTCAGACAATTCAATTGTCAGCAACGGTGAATGAGATTGACTTCTCAAATGCTGCAGCACTGTTCCCAAATCTACAGAACTATGTGGTAGAAAAAACGAACAATCGATTCCAGAGTATGCGCTATGGCAGCGAGAATCAATATTCCGCCATTTACACGGATAATGGTACAACACTGCTTCCTGGGGAACAATGCTCGATGAGGTGTTTGATTCAGAGGGTATTGCGTTAAGGGAGATTCTCACAACGAATACCGGAAGAAAAGAGAAGTACAGGAATCGTGGAAATCTGGTATATTCTGAAACTGATGGGAAGAAGACATTGGAATTTGTTCCGGCAGATACGGCGGCTGAATATACAGTGGAGCCGGATATGAATATCATTCAGGGATATGCCTTTGACCAGGCGACAGACATTCAGCTTTTACATATACCAGCATCGGTAATCCAATTGAATGAGAATTGTTTTGTAATGACAGGAGACAGCCAATTAGCAGCGATTGATTTTGCAGGAAACCATACGATTGATATAAAGGGCAAACTGTTTGGCACATTAGGAAAAGAACGGATAGTTCGAGAAAACTTTCATGTGTTTGTGTCAACGGAACAGGAAAAGACAGTAAAATGGACAGAAAGCCTGGAGAGAGTCTATACAGCGGAAGAAGTAAAAAGGATTCTTGTTGCGGAGGATGGCACAGTCATTCGAAAAAACCAGTGTATTTATCTGAAAGAGGATGAATCCGGTCAGTTGAAGCTGTTCTATATTCCACAGGATACCATTACCTATGAAGCTCCAGAGGAGCTTAAGACAATTGAACAGAATGCACTTACTGGCTGTAAGCGATTAGAGACTCTGATATTGAGTCAGGCAGATTCTGTAATTGTCAAAGAAGATTTTGCTGAATGCACATCACTGAAAGTCATTCTTGCTGGAGAATCAGAGGTTACAGCTCCAGAGCAGGTGGCTGTCTTACGAGGAGATTCCTATTTCGAAGAAAATGGAATCATCTATGAGATGAAGGAGAAGCACTACGAAGCTGTAAGTGCCGTATCTACTCTGGAAGGAATCATTTCCTTGAAGGAAGGCACCACGGTTGTAAGTGATGAGGTATTTAGCAATTGCAAAGAGATAACAGGAATTGATTCCGAGAGTATAAAAGCACTGGAAGTGATTGGCGCATCTGCATTTGAAGGATGCACGAAGCTTCAGGGAAGTCTGGAGCTGTATGCCAGTACAATTGGTGAGCGGGCATTTGCAGGATGTGCACAGCTTACCAATGTATCCCTCTGCAACGGAATTGAGACAATTGGCACAAATGCATTTACGGAATGTGCCGGACTTATCCATGTATATTGGGAAGCAGATATCTCTTCGGTGGGGGATGCAGTGTTTGCAGATTGCAATAATCTGTTGACCATCACCATTGGAGGACTTCCATCGGAGAAGAGCACTGGTGTTATCACAACTCTTGGAAACCGTACGTTTGAGGCGTGTGAAAATGTGATTGCCCTGCATATACAGGGGGGAATCAGACAGATTGGAGCATATACATTTAAAGGCTGCAGTAAAATGGCAGTTCAAATAGACCAGAACGAGAATCTGGAATACGTGATAAAAGATCTGGAATCCATTGGGGAGTATGCCTTTGAAGGCTGCTCAAAAATGAATTTTATAATTACCTCATCGGATAAATTGACCACGCTGGGAGAAGGCTGCTTTAAAGATTGTATTGGTATGCTTGAGGCAACAATACCACAGAATCTAAAGGCAATACCGGATTACTGCTTTGCAGGCTGCTCGGCACTTCGCAATGTCTATACAGCAGGTGCCAGCTTTGGTGAAATCGGGGTGGCAGCCTTTACAGGCTGTATAAGCTTAGAAAACGTACATAACCTGGAGAACCGAAGTGGATTAACCAAAATCCATGGGTATGCATTTAGTTCCTATACCATAGGGGAGACAGAATACAACTCCTGTGTAAAACTTGCACAAGCTGCATTTCCACAGAATCTGGTGGAGATAGGAGAATACGCATTTTGTGAAGCTGTGGGTCTTAGAGAAGCAGATTTTGATATGGCAAGGAAGCTGTCAGTAGTAGGGCAGGGAGCATTTGCCGGCTGCAGCTCACTTAGAGAAGCAAATTTAAACGCTACACAGATTCGGGTGTTACAGAATCATACATTCAATCAGTGTTCGTCAATGATATCTCTTGTATTACCGGAATCACTGGAGAGACTTGAGGCAGATTGCATTTCAGAATGTACAGAATTAAGAAGTATTGTGATGCGTAATGCGGGAAAGACTCAGATTGCAGAGCAAGCACTGGGGAGCACAGGGAAGAACCAGCAATTGACAATCTATGTTCCTATGACCCCGAATCATACGCTGATGAACAGCTATCTGCAGGATCAGGACTGGAAGAAGGAGCTTGATACCGATTTAAGTGAGATTTTCCAGGAATTGGAGGATTACCTGATTATGGGTGGCGGAATGTATGAGCAGAATGAGGATGGAACCTATACACTGGTATCTGTACTTTCTGCTACTTCTGGTGAATTTACCGTAAATGCCAGAACCACAAAAATTCTGCCAGATGCATTTAAGGACTGCAGTGAAATTACAATGATTGTTCTTCCAGAGAAGGTGACCAAGCTTCCAGATGGTATCTTCTCAGATTGCAGTAAATTAGAAGCACTGATTATGGATCGGGTAACTGATACCGCTATCGCACCACCAGAACTGCAGGGCAGCTTATTTGGAACTGCAACGCCGAATGTAAACTTCCGTGTTTATGTGGAAGACCAGAGAGTGGAAGTGATGAAAGAGTGGACCCATCTGCCAGTATATGGATATGGCGATGACTGGTTCATCGACAGCAGTGTACTATACAGCAATACAACAGATGAGAATGGCGAGCAGCTTGTTAATCTTCTCTATGTACCACGCTCTTATCAGGGAGAACTAATCGTAGAAGCAAGTACGGATTATGTACTTGACGAGGCAGCGAGAGGATGTACAGGACTTACGGATGTGTCATTCAACTATGCACTTTCTGAGATTGGAGATCGGGCATTTGCAGATTGCTCCGCTCTGGAAACAATATTTATGCCAAATACAAACAATACCAGATTGACACGAATTGGTGAAGAAGCATTTATGAATTGTGTATCCTTAGTGGGTAGAATGGCTGGTTATCAGAAACGATTAGCAGTGCCGCAATCCGTTAAGGAGATCGGTACAGGAGCCTTCCGAAACTGTACTTCCCTTACCTACTTTAGTATGCAGGGATGGCTGACAGAGATACCAGATGAAATGTTTGCTGGATGTACATCCCTTAGCACCTATACAGGATCACTGACAGCACTTGCGACAACTCAGAGAATTGGAAAGAAAGCCTTCTACCAGTGTACTTCCATTACGTCAATCAGCTGGACCAATATGACGAATCTGCAAGAGGTGGACGATAGTGCTTATGAAGGCTGCAGTCATCTGATTCTGGCAACCTTTGCGGATAAACTGGAACGAATTGGAGACCGCTGCTTTATGGGAACCAATTTATATTCGATTTCCTTTAATGGAATAGAAGCACCAGAACTTGGTGAACAGGTGATGGAAGAAGAGCTGCAGAAGAAGCTGTCCATTTTTGTCCCAACAGGTGCTGGAGATGACGAGGTTGTAGAACACTACCAGAGTAAATGGAATGGGCAATATCCTAAGCTGGCTGCAAACATTGAAGGCATACCGGTAAAGGCATTCCGTATGGTTAGTAATATCCTTTATGCGGTAAACCCTGAGAACGCAAAGGAACTGACGGTAATTAAGGTTCCAGAGATTTTAACAACAGCAAGTATCTATAATGCGGCCTCGCTTTACTGTATTGGTATTGGAGATGGTGCATTTAAGGGCTGCAGTCAGATTGAGACATTGAATATCACGTCAAATATTAAAACCATAGGGAACCGGGCATTTGATGGATGTACGAGCTTAACGTCAATAACGGTGGCAAGTGATACACCATATGCATTGGGAAGCCAGATATTTGGCGACAATATTCCAGAAAATGCACAGATTATGGTCCCAGAGAAGAGTCTGGAAATCTACCAGGAGCGGTGGGGAGACGTACTAGACAGAGATTACGGAGAAGGAACCGCAGCAAAGGTAATCAAAGGTTATACGGAGGAAACAAACTAAGCCTCTGAAATGGAATGATAGATGAAGGAAGGACATAAAGAATGATTATTGAAAAATCACAACAGATCATCGAAGAAGTGGGAAAGGCAATGGTCGGCAAAAATGAAGTGGTAGAGAAGGTATTGATGGCGATCTACGCCAGTGGACATATTCTTCTGGAAGATTATCCAGGAGTCGGTAAAACCACACTGGCACTGGCATTTTCCAAGGCATTGGGGCTGGATTATAAGCCGGGTGCCGTAAATTGTCAGCTGTTTTTGGGAGATGAGATTAATCGTACTTCGCCAAAGACGCAGGCTGCATTGCTTGAGGTAATGGAGGAAGGAAGTGTAACAGTGGATGGAATTACCCATCCACTGCCACATCCCTTCTTGTGTATTGCAACACAGAACCCAGTTGGTTCTGCAGGTACGCAGCCGCTTCCAGATTCCCAGCTGGATCGTTTTATGATTCGTCTCAGCATTGGGTATCCAAGTACAGAAGAACAGGTTTCCATCATTGAACAGAGGCAGCATCATAATCCGCTTTTTGATATTTCGCCAGTGGTTATGGCAGAGGATATTTTAGAGGTGCAGAAATACTTGTCAACAATTCGGATGACCAAGGAGATTTTGAAGTACATGACAACTCTCTGCGAGCAAACAAGAGAAGGCTCTATGGTAGAGCTTGGAGTCAGCCCCAGAGGTGTGATTGCACTTAGCCAGATGGCAAGAGCACATGCAATTCTAAGAGAACGCAATTATGTAATTCCTGAGGATGTGCAGGAGGTGTTTGTGGATGTCTGTGCGCATCGTATTATTTTGAAGCCTCAGGCAAGGATTGAAGGAATCACTCCGATTTCATTTTTAAATAAGATATTGGATACAACAGAACCACCAAAGATTGGCCTGTAATGGAATACACAAGGAGGAGGCAGTAATGGGTAAATATCGAGTAATTTATATTACTGCGCTAATTGCAGCAATCATAGGATATATTGCCACAGATCAGAGCCAGATGCTGCTGCTTGCGGGCTGTCTGGTGATTGCCCTTTTGATCTCTGCATTTTTCTGGCTTTTTTCATTGAGGCATATGAAGCTGAATATTGAGATAGAAGACGTCAGCACCGTGGGAAAACAACTCCCAATCAAGCTGGTTCTAGGTTATGACGGCTGGGCTCCGACAGGGGCGGTAGAACTTCGGATGGAATATGTGAATTGTATCTTTGAGGATACTGTCAATCAGAATATTATGTTAAAGCCTGGAAAAATGCACAGGATGGAATATGTACTTCCGTTTATTCCAGTGAACTGTGGAAAATTAGTGCTTCGTGTCAAAGAAATTGGAATCTTTGATCTTCTGGGGATCTTAAGATACTCAGGAATGAAGGGAAAAGAAACGGAAACGATTATTTATCCGAGACTGACAGATTACGAGATAGAGCAGTCTGGAAGTGTGGGAGCGCAAAACTACGGAGAATATTTTGATGTAACCCACAAAGGTCAGGATGTCTCAGAAGTATTTGATATGAGGGATTACAGACAGGGAGATTCGGTAAAGAGTATTCACTGGAAGCTTTCAGGCAAACTGGATAAACTGATCGTGCGTGAATTTGGAAATCCAGCCAATTATCATACGGCGATTATGTACAATTTGGATGTGCCAGAACAGCTTGATGATACCAGAAAACGCGAATTGCAGAATGAGATACTGGCAATGACAGCCTCCATCAGTAAATCTTTGATATATCATGGAGTTACGCACCATATGATCACTTTTCACAATAGCAGACAAAGAGAGAATCTGGTGGAGGATCAGAATAGCTTTCTTTCAATATTAGCTGAGATGATGTGTATTCATATTCTGGATAAACCAGAGGCATATTCCTATCAAATGCAGATGATGACAGGAGAAGAACGTTTTACCAAGCTTATTTTTGTATGCGGGAAGCTGGATATCAAATATATTCATCAATTTGCAGAAAAGGAGAATGTAACGGTAATTTATCTTGCGCTGGAAGGCAAAAAGACATTGGAAAAGGGTAGAAATTATTCCATACTTACCGTTCCCCTGGAAAAGGAAGCAGATACGCTTCGAATGATTGAGATATAGTAGTACATAAAAAGCGATGAGGAAATAAGGCATGGGTAAAAAGAGATATGTGCTTTCGGATGTAGAAAGTGCAAATGAAGAAAAACAGAATAGAGTGCGATTGATTCTGACAGAGCTTCTTCTTGCCATGGGAATCCTTGGAGTATTTTTCTGCTTCCTTACAGAAACGCGGGAGCGATGGATTCTTGCTCTTGTGATGCTTGGACTGATTGGATACCGGGGAATCACCTTCTCATTGCAGAAGGGGCGGGAAGCAGCAAATGCATTACCGATTATCGCTGGACTTATACTTGTGGTAATACGTCCCATAGATGCCATCGCAGGCTTCCTTACTTTTTGTAATCAGTGGATTGAGCTTATGAATCAAACCTTTGACCAGCTGATTCCCAAATTACAGAATCAGGACGCAGCAATGTTTGGGCGAATGCAGATTTTTCTATTTCTGCTCCTTGTAACCGGCTCCTGGATGATTGGTCAGACAGAGCAGAAGAAAATGCATTGGATGAGTATGGGAGTAATCGGTATTCTTTTGATTACATCGATATTTCATTTGAATCTTGAACCAATTCTTACCATAGGTCTGCTGATGGGGTGGATGCTCCTTTGGACAAGCTGTTATTCGGTGCAGAGATGTATCAGTAGAAAAATCATCGCCTGTGTCACATCGCTTGCAGCGGCGATTGTTATTGGATATTTCGGAATTGGGTATGCGGGAAACCAAAGTGTTCAGACAATTAAGAATTCCATTCAGGAGAAAGTGGAACAGACGCGATATGGGAAAGATACACTTCCACAGGGGGATTTGACAAAGGCGAATACAATGCAGGGCGATAAAGACGATACCATGCTTGTGATTCACACAGACCATCCACAGCAAATGTATTTAAAGGGCTTTGTGGGAAGCATTCTAGATGGAGCGAAGTGGCAGGAACTTGCATATTCCAACTATACGGATGAGGAAATTGCCCTGCTGCACTGGCTTGAGAAACAGAGCTTTGCCACCAACCTGCAATACAAAAATTATATGGAATATACTGGAAATGCCGAGGATGTGACACCTTATGAGGTTACAATTCAAAATGTTGACGCCAACCGAAAGTATGTATATCTTCCCTATGAGACAAAGGAAATCAATCTGGCTGGAAGTGAGATGAACCGGCACTATCAGTGGAAATCAACGGCATTATTTGGCAGCAGTACCTATTCCTTTACAGATTATGAGCCAGTTCCATCGGCGGAAGCTCTTTTGGCAGAAAAATGGGATGAGAAGATTGAGGGAACAGAAGAATACTCCCAGGAAGAGCAGGTGTACCGTGCGTATGCACATGAGAACTATATGGATATTACATCCGAACAGACAGAGGCAGTACAGGAGTATTTCTTTGATAACACAGACTGGAGCACGTCTGGAATCTATCGTATTACCGAGCAGATAAGATTAAAGCTTCAGGAGAAGACTACCTATCAGGATGAACCGAAGAAGTATACAGGTGCTGCGGATTTTCTAACATGGTTTTTAGAACAGGAAAAGTCTGGTAATTCCGCCTATTATGCCACAGCCGCAGTGCTGGCATATCGAGCAGTACAGATACCGGCACGGTATGTGGAAGGGTATTATCTTTCTGCTGCAGATGCGAAGAAATTCAGTGAAAATGGAGCTACAGAGATTCCACTGACCCAACAGAATGCACATGCGTGGGTGGAAATCTATCTGGATGGGATTGGCTGGATGCCTATAGAAGTCGCTCCAGGTTATTATTATGCAGAATATACAACTCAGCAGATTGTTGGAGCACCAGAATCTTCTGTAAATATTGTAAACGAAATGGAAGAAGACCAATTGGAGGGAAATACCACAGATCAGCTTCAGAACCCGGAGAATGAACAAAGTGGGGATGAGATACCTGAGTCGGCCAAAAAAGTAATCCATATCGTAGGAATGGTGCTTCTTCTTGTGCTGATTCTATGGGGACTCCATATTCTAATGCTTCTTCGATATCATGTCATTTGGAGAATGCACAAAATACGCATGAAAAAAGCAAATTCCATAGTAAAAAGCAGGCTGCATTATCAGCATGTACATGATGTATTTTGCCAGACGGGGAAAGAGGCAAAGGGGAAAAGCTCTTATGACAATATCGCAAGGCTCCTTGAACTGTGTCCAGATGTTCAGGAATTTGAATGCAAGCGTTTTATTGAATTAATTCAAAAGACAGTATTTGGTGAAATTGAGCTGACAGAGGCGGAACTGCTGACAGTTACAATATTTGATGAGAAGGTATCACAATTGTTATATGACCAGATGACGTTTCGACAAAGGTGGAGAACCAGATATTGGTTCGCATTGATGTAGAAGGAGGGGGAAATGGCACAAATATCAATCTTACAGGTAAAGCCTGGCATGGTGTTAGATGCCCCGATTTTTCAGGGGGATAACAACAAACTACTGCTCTCAGCAGGGGTGACACTTACGGAGAGCAAGATCGCACAGCTGGAACGAATGGGATATAAATCCCTGGATATTGCAGACCGCTTTACGCGTTTTACCGGACCCTATGAGAAAATGGAGAAGTATATGAAGGCAGTATACAATAAGTATATTGGAATCTATGCTTCGGAGAAGGAAGAAGAAAATATCACGGATGATATGATATTTGCAGCTAAAATCACCAAAAATCTTGTGGAAGAAATCTGTACTCAGAAGAACATTATGAAGCTCTGTATTCAAATGCATATTCAAAGCTCAGACTTATTATTTGAACATGCGGTAATGAGCTCCGTCTTTTCGGGATTGGTTAGTGGATCGCTTCACTTGTCGATTGATCTGATTCGGAATGCAATGATTGGTGGACTGCTTCATAATGTTGGGCTTTTGGACATGGCTTATCTGATACCGGCAAAAGGTAATCTGAAAGGTCAACAGCAGCTTTTATGGAACGAGCATCCTTCCTATGGATACTACATGGCAATTCAGGAAGGAATATCGAAGGATATTGCTACAATTATTTTGGAGCATGAGGAACGCTGGGACGGATCTGGATATCCGAAGCAGCTTAAGGGTGAAGAGATATCTTTAGTGACAAGGATTGTAACGGTGTGTAGCAGCATTAGCGAACTTATGCTGTTCCATGACCAGCAGCCCTATGAAGCGATGGAATATCTGTATGGTGCAAGCAACCTGTATTTTGATAAAAGAATTGTAGATGCATTTGCTGCAAATATCGCATTGTATCCCCTTGGGACACTGGTTCGACTGACAACAGGGGAAGTGGGAGTAGTATCCAATGTCAGAAAAAATAAAGGACCGCGTCCAGTGGTAAATATTTATTTCAATCGATTTAATAAGCCCTATGAGACTCCTGTAATGGTGGACTTGGGAAAAGAAAGAACAATCTTTATTTCTCAAATTATTGCATTATAGACAGTATTGCATTATAGGTATTAGTTCAGTAAAAGAAGTAGAAGGCAATCCAAAAAATAATCTTTTAAAGTTGCAGAGGGTACAGCTTCGGCAGCTAAAATATCCACAGACCCAATGGGTTTTCCGTTGCATGAATACTCCACAGAACCTATCACATCATTCTCTTTGAGAGGTGCAGATACAGACTCCGGAAGATGAAGCTCCTTCGTGATAGCGTCTGTTGATGTTCCGTCTGTAATAACATATTCAAAAGGAGATGCGTAGTGTATCGGTACCAGCTCTTCAACTCCACGATCTACCTTAAGGTCCGGAAGCGGATCGGAGAGTGGATCAGAATACACCTGGCAATGGGCGAAGCCGTAATCTAATAAGGATGCGGCTTCTTTGTTTCTGATTTTGGAATCTTCCTCGGCCATGACCACAGCAATCAAGTCAACATTATCTCTGGTTGCAGTGGCAGAGAGACAGAATTTAGCCTGACTTGTGAATCCAGTTTTTAGTCCAGTACAATATCGATACTGACGAAGAAGCTTATTGGTATTGGTGAGCCCAAATTCACTTTCTCCTTTTCTGGTTTTGTGAGTGATGGTGTCCATCCAGACGGTACAGTAATCATGTATTTCGGGATGCTTTACCGATAATTCCCGGGACATAAGGGCAATATCATAGGCACTTGTGACGTGGCCATCCACTTCGAGACCGCAGCAATTGACAAAGGTGGTATCTTTCATTCCGAGAGATGCCGCTTTTTCATTCATATGAATCACAAAGGCATCCTCAGTGCCATCTATGTATTCAGCCATTGCGACACAGGCATCGTTGGCACTACAGATACTGATACATTTGATCATGGTGTCAACAGTCTGTGTTTCTCCAACTTCTAAATACACCTGCGAACCACCCATACTTGCAGCGTGTTCGGATACTGTTACTTCATCCTCTTTATGTATTTGACCATTGGCCAGTGCTTCGAATATCAGATCAAGGGTCATAATCTTGGTGATGCTTGCAGGACGCATTTTCTCATGGGAATTCTTCTCGTATAATATGGTACCAGTATTGGCTTCCATCAAAATGGCAGAGGGAGCAGCAAGCTCGATTCCGGAAGAAGCAGCTGGAGTTTGATTCTCTGATGTATCTTTTATGATGCGAAGTGGTGAACAAAGGGTACAAAGCATAGCAAACAGTAGCGGATATAGGTAAAATTTGGTCATAAGGAAACCTCCGATTAATACAATATATCTGCTGGGCTTTTCCTTTATGCGGGAAAACATGGTAAATTACACTTGTAATTTCAGCTTCCCCAAGTTAAAATATCATAGGATAATTAGAGGATAGGATGACAAAATGGATTTGAATGTAAAACTTCAGGTATTTGAAGGGCCGTTAGACCTTTTGCTTCACCTTTTGGATAAAAACAAAGTGAATATTTATGATATACCGATTGCGCAGATTACAAATCAGTATATGGCGTATATTGCTGAGATGAAACGGAGAGATCTCAATGTGGTAAGTGAATTTCTCGTTATGGCAGCGACTTTGATTGATATTAAGTCCAAGATGCTGCTACCAAAGGATGCAAACGAAGAGGAGGAGGAAGAAGATCCTCGCGCAGAACTGGTTCAACAGCTTCTAGAGTATAAAATGTATAAATGTATGGCTTATGAGCTTCGCGACAGACAGATGGATGCGGAGAAAATCATGTTCAAAGAGCCAACGATTCCAGAGGAAGTGTCTGCATACGAAGAGCCTGTGAATTTGGAAGAGCTGATTTCGGATGTAACACTTGCAAAACTGAATGATATCTTCAAAAGCATCATGAAAAAACAGGTGGATCGAATTGATCCTGTTCGCTCGAAATTTGGTAAGATTGAAAAAGAAGAAGTGTCTCTGGAGGATAAGATGGCGTATCTTGAGGATTATGCGAAAAGTCATAGTCAATTTAGCTTTCGAGGGCTTTTGGAAGCACAGTCCGGCAAAATGGAAATCATTGTTACTTTTCTTGCAATCCTCGAATTGATGAAAACAGGCAAAATCTTGATTTCCCAGGAAAATATATTCGATGACATAAAGATTGAGTCTAAAATTGCAGCTTGATCAATGGAATAGGGGAAGAAATGGAAGATAAGAATTATGAATCAATTATTGAAGCAATCCTGTTTACCATGGGGAACTCTGTGGAGCTGGAACGGATTGCAGATGCAATTGAATTAGATAAAAAGAAAACAAAGCAGATACTTGATCAGATGATGGAACAATATAATCAGAATGCAGAGAGAGGTATGACGATTATGGAGCTGGATGGCTCATATCAGATGTGTACCAAAGCTGAGATGTATGAGTATCTTATCAAAATCGCAAAGCAGCCCAAAAGACGTGTTCTTACAGACGTTCTGTTGGAGACATTGTCTATAATTGCTTACAAACAGCCGGTAACTAAAGTGGAGATTGAGAAAATTCGTGGTGTGTCCTGCGAACATGCAGTGAGCAAATTGATTGAATACAATCTTGTCTGCGAGCTGGGAAGACTTGACGCACCGGGAAGACCGCTTCTGTTTGGAACAACGGAGGAATTCCTTCGAAGCTTTGGAGTGAATTCTGTAGATGATCTTCCAGTACTTAATCCTGTTCAGATTGAGGAATTTAAACAGGAAGCAGAAGAGGAAATGAATGTAAAACTAGATATCTAGGTGATATGGACGAACAGAAAAGTCATATACTACATCGATAACGATGTGCGGTATGTGGCTTTTTTATGTATAAAGTTCGAGTGATAATGCTAAGCCTGATGATGCTTTTGAACTGTGCAGCACCTTTTGGAAGCGGAAAAAAAGACGTGGAAGGAACAAATACGGATATCCAAAGCGTCAGTGAGGTGAGTGGCAGTCCAACACAGCTCTATTCTAAATCCTGTGCGCTGATGGATGGAGAAAGTGGACGTATTTTGTTTGGAAAAGAGGAAATGACGCCTCGTGCAAATGCAAGTACAACAAAAATACTTACCTGTATTGTTGCGCTGGAAAATGGAGAGTTAGATGGGATTGTAAAAGCTTCCTCCAATGCTTCCGGGCAGCCGAAGGTTCATCTTGGAATGAAAAAGGACGAAGAATTTCATCTGAAGGATCTTCTTTATGGACTAATGTTAGAATCCTTTAATGACTGCGCAGTTGCCATAGCAGAATATATTGCAGGGACTACTGAGGATTTTTCCAGATTGATGAACGACAAAGCAGCAGAGATTGGCTGCAAAGATACTCATTTCATAACACCAAATGGTCTTGATGCGAAGGATGAGATAGCAGCACATCATACAACTGCGGAGGATTTATGTATGATTATGCGCTATTGCTGCTGGATATCTCCGAAGGCTGCCGATTTCCTGCAGATTACAGAGACTCCTTCCTATTCATTCGAAGATACAAAGGGACGCTGCTTTACCTGTAATAATCACAATGCGTTTTTGTCCATGATGGATGGTGTTATTTCAGGGAAAACAGGCTTCACTGGTGACGCAGGTTATTGTTATGTGGCAGCACTTGAAAAGGATGGAAGAAAATACTGTATTGCGTTACTGGCATGTGGCTGGCCCAATAATCGAACCTATAAATGGAGCGATGCCAAGCAGCTTTTCCGCTATGGGCTTGAGGCTTATCAAAGGAAAAATATCTTTCAAATGCCTGAACTGAAAAAAGTCATAATAGAGAATGGAAAACGAATAGAGGATGGTTTGGAAGGCTGGGGAGACACTGTGCAAATACAGCCAGTTACCTCCTGCACCGAACAAACAGAATTGAATTATTTGATTTCTGAAAGTGATCAAATCTCCATAGAATTGCAGATGGAACCTGCGGTAACTGCGCCTGTCACCAAGGACACAAAGATAGGAACCATTGAGGTTTTACTTAATCAAAAACTGGTGAAGGAGTATCCAGTACTGGCAAAGGAGAGTGTAGAAAAGTGGACGTTTGGGCGATTAATTTCCTGCGTATTTGAGGAATATTTTTGCCAATAAATAATTGCTTCAAACAATAGTGAAATATTTAACAATTTATGCCTTTTTCTATTGAAATAAAATTGAAAAGAAGATATAATACACAATAGCGAAAAATTTTATTTTTTATAGATGGAGGGCATAAAATGAGTAGTAACAAAGAAAACTTGGCAATGCAGCGTATTGCTAAGTTAGTCGACGAGAACAGCTTTATGGAAATTGGTTCTCTCGTAACCGCACGCAGCACAGATTTTAACCTGTCTGCAGCTGAGACACCTTCCGATGGTGTTATCATTGGACATGGATTAGTAGATGGCAATCTTGTATTTTTATACAGCCAGGATGCATCTGTGTTAAACGGTACAATCGGTGAGATGCATGCAAAGAAAATCGCATCAGTTTATGATATGGCAATGAAAATGGGAGCACCAGTAATCGGTTTCGTTGATTGCGGCGGTATCCGTCTCCAGGAATCTGTAGATGCCTTAGATGGTTTCGGACAGATTTATGCAAAGGAAGTAGCTGCTTCTGGCGTAGTTCCACAGATTTGTGGTGTATTTGGTAATTGTGGTGGTGGACTTGCAGTCGTACCAGCTCTTTGTGATTTCGCTTTTATTGAAGAGTCAAACGGCAAAATGTTCATGAATTCCCCAGATGCAATTAAAGGTAACCGCGTAGAGAAATGTGACACAGCAAGTGCACAGTTCCAGAGCGAAGAGAATGGATGTATTGATCGCTATGGCAGTGAAGATGAAATTATTGCCCAGATGCGTGAGCTTATCAGCATGCTTCCTACTAACAATGAGGGAGATGTCTATACAGCAGAATGCGATGATGATTTGAATCGTGTATGCAACAGCCTTTCAGAGATGAAGGGTGATCCAAGATATGTATTATCAGAGATTTCTGATGGACATGTTTTCTTTGAGACAAAGAAAGATTATGCAAGAAATATGGTAACTGGATTTATCAAATTGAATGGTATGACAGTTGGTGCTGTTGCTACATGTACAGAAGTATATGATGAAGAAGGCAAGAAAGCAGAAGAGTTTTCTAACACTCTTACAGCTAGAGGATGCGAGAAAGCTGCTGAATTTGTTCAGTTCTGTGATGCATTTTCTATCCCAGTTCTTTCCCTTACCAATGTCAATGGATTCCATCCTTGCACATGCTCAGAGAAACGTCTTGCAAAAGCTATGGCAAGAATGACTTATGCATTTGCCAATGCTACAACAGCAAAAGTGAACCTGATTACAGGAGAAGCTTACGGTAGTGCATATGTTGCAATGAATTCGAAATCTGTAGGAGCTGACATGGTATATGCATGGTCAGATGCAAAGGTTGGAATGATGGATTCTAAGCTTGCTACGAAGATTATGTTCCCAGAAGCATCCGCTGATGAACTTGCAGAGAAGACTTCTGAATATGAGAAGCTTCAGTCAAGCGTAACAAGCGCAGCACGCAGAGGCTATGTTGATCTTATCTTAGATCCAGCTGATACAAGAAAATATCTTATTGCAGCATTTGAAATGCTTTACACAAAATATGTAAATGAGCCAGAGAAGAAACACGGTACAAAATAGAAAGGTGACGTTTATGAAGAAGAAATTAGCATTCGTACTGAGCCTTTGCTTTGTAATGCTTATGCTTGGTGCATGTGGAACAGATCCTACTACCGTGGATTATAATGGTCATTCATACAGTGAATTAGAGGACTATAGCGAAGGCTTAGTAGAGCAGTTATCTAGTTATGGCGCTGATGATTTGAATACAATTATTAATGACAGTAGTACGGATGAGACAATTAAGGATTTAGTTCAGAAATGGCTGGACAACACGGGAGATCTTGGCTCATATCAAGGAACTGAGGACTTCAAAATCGAGAAAGCCGGAACAACACTTACAACAGATATCATTGTGAAATTCGAAGAGAGAAATGTAGATTTTCAGGTAGTATTTAACTACACCAAAATGGAAATTACCGGATATACAGTAGAACCTGTATACTCTCTTGGGGAAAAGATGGAGAAAGCTGGTCTTAATACTGTGATTTCCATGTCTATTGTATTCGCGGTTCTGATTCTGATTAGTTTAATTATTAGTTGCTTTAATATCTTCCCTTATCTTGAGAAGAAGAAAAAAGAAAAAGCACAAGCAACTGCTCCGACAGGCGATCAGGTTATTACTCAGATCGAACAAAGAGAAGAACAGCAGCTTACAGATGATACAGAATTAGTTGCTGTAATCGCAGCTGCAATTGCTGCAAGTACTGGAACTTCTACAAGTGATTTTGTAGTACGTTCTATTAATCGAAGATAATTCAGGAGGATATAATCAATGAAAAATTATACAGTTACAGTAAATGGAAATGTTTATGACGTTACAGTAGAAGAGAACGGAAGCGCAGCACCACAGGCTGCAGCTCCAAGAAGAGCCGCTGCTCCAGCAGCTGCAGCTCCAGCAGCAAAACCAGCTGCATCCACAGGCGCAGGAAGCATCAAGATTGAAGCAGGCGCTGCCGGAAAAGTATTCAAAATCGAGAAAAAAGCAGGAGATGCTGTAAAAGCAGGAGAGACTGTATTAGTACTTGAAATCATGAAAATGGAAACTCCAGTTGTTGCACCAAAAGCTGGTACAGTAGCTAGTATTGATGTTGCAGTTGGCGATCAGATCGAGTCAGGTGCATTACTTGCAACTATGAACGAGTAATCCAAGGAGGATAATTATTGTGAGTTACGTAGGTGAAACATTATCGAACCTCCTACACCAGACAGCCTTCTTTAACCTGACATGGGGAAATTATGTAATGATCGCAGTTGCATGCGTTTTCTTGTTTCTGGCTATCAAGAAAGGCTATGAACCATTACTTTTGATTCCAATCGCATTTGGTATGCTCCTGGTTAATATTTATCCAGATATCATTGCATCACCGGAGACAACAAGTAATGGCGTAGGCGGTTTACTATATTATTTTTATACTTTAGACGAGTGGTCAATTCTTCCTTCTCTGATTTTCCTTGGAGTTGGAGCTATGACTGACTTTGGCCCATTAATTGCAAATCCAATCAGCTTCCTGCTTGGGGCTGCTGCACAGTTCGGTATCTTTTCTGCTTATTTCCTTGCAATTGCACTTGGATTTAACGATAAAGCCGCAGCTGCAGTATCCATCATCGGTGGAGCAGATGGACCTACATCCATCTTCCTTGCAGGAAGATTGGGACAGACAGGTTTGATGGGACCAATCGCTGTAGCAGCATATTCTTATATGGCACTTGTTCCTATTATTCAGCCACCAATCATGAAATTATTAACTACGAAGAAAGAACGTAAGATTCATATGCAGAATCTTCGCCCAGTTAGTAAATTAGAGAAGATTTTATTCCCAATCGTTGTTACGATTGTGGTATGTACCATTCTTCCAACCACAGCACCACTTGTTGGCATGCTGATGCTTGGTAACTTATTCCGTGAAAGTGGAGTGGTTCGTCAGTTACAGGAGACAGCATCCAATGCTCTTATGTACATTGTAGTTATTCTTCTTGGTACATCCGTTGGTGCTACCACAAGTGCAGAAGCATTTTTGAACTGGAATACTGGTAAGATTGTAATCCTCGGTCTTGTTGCATTTATGGTTGGAACAGCCGCTGGTGTATTATTTGGTAAATTATTGTGCTTAATTACAAAAGGTAAGATTAATCCTCTTATTGGATCCGCAGGTGTTTCTGCTGTACCAATGGCAGCTCGTGTATCCCAGAAGGTCGGAGCAGAAGAAGATCCTACCAATTTCTTACTTATGCACGCTATGGGACCAAACGTTGCTGGTGTAATCGGAACTGCAGTTGCAGCCGGATGCTTTATGGCAATTTTTGGAATTTAATGGAAAATTAGGAGGATATAGGAATGTCAGCAGAGACAAAGAAACCGGTTAAAATTACCGAAACAGTTTTGCGTGACGCACATCAGTCCCTGATTGCAACACGTATGACAACGGAACAGATGCTTCCAATTATAGATAAAATGGATAAAGTTGGATACCACGCAGTAGAGTGCTGGGGTGGAGCAACTTTTGACGCATCCCTTCGTTTCTTAAAAGAAGATCCATGGGATCGTCTTCGTAAATTAAGAGATGGATTTAAGAACACCAAATTACAGATGCTATTCCGTGGACAGAATATCTTAGGATATCGTCCATATGCAGATGATGTTGTAGAGTATTTCGTACAGAAATCTATTGCAAACGGAATTGACATCATTCGTATTTTTGACTGCTTAAATGATATTCGTAACTTACAGACAGCAGTTACAGCATGTAACAAAGAGAATGGACATGCACAGGTTGCATTATCTTATACACTCGGAGATGCATATACATTAGAATATTGGATGGATATGGCAAAGAGAGTAGAAGATATGGGAGCCAACTCTTTATGTATTAAAGATATGGCAGGACTTTTAACACCATATAAAGCTACTGAATTAGTTCAGGCATTAAAAGATTCTACAAAGTTACCAATCGAACTTCATACACATTATACTTCCGGTGTGGCTTCTATGACATATCTGAAGGCAGTGGAAGCTGGATGCGATATCATTGATACAGCAATGTCTCCATTCGCTCTTGGAACAAGCCAGCCTGCTACAGAGGTAATGGCAGAGACCTTTAAAGGAACAGAATATGATCCTGGATTTGATCAGATGCTGTTAAAAGAGATCGCCGATTACTTCAAACCTATGAGAGAAGATGCTTTAAAGAGCGGTCTTATGAATCCTAAGGTATTAGGCGTTGATATCCAGACATTGTTATACCAGGTTCCAGGTGGAATGTTATCTAACATGGTATCTCAGTTGAAAGAGCAGAACGCAGAAGATAAATATCAGGAAGTATTAGAGGAGATCCCAAGAGTACGTAAAGACCTTGGTGAGCCACCACTTGTTACTCCTTCTTCACAGATCGTTGGTACACAGGCTGTATTTAACGTATTGATGGGTGAACGTTATAAAGTCGCTACCAAAGAGACCAAAGACGTTTTACTTGGAAAATACGGACAGACTGTAAAACCTTTCAATCCAGAAGTAGTTGATAAAGTTCTTGGGGAAGACAAGAAGAATGCAATCACATGTAGATATGCAGACTTACTCGAGCCAGAATTAGATAAGATTGAAGCAGAGATGAAACAGTGGAAACAGCAGGATGAGGATGTATTAACTTATGCATTGTTCCCACAGGTTGCTACTGATTTCTTTAAATATCGTGAAGCTCAGCAGACTCAGGTGGATGCAAAAGTTGCAGATACAAAGAATGGAGCATATCCTGTATAAGATATGCCTGGATAAATAAGTATGATAACGAAATGAGTGCCACTGGCACTCATTTTGTACGCTATGGAATCGCAAAGTGTATGAAAGCGCACTTTCTTGTGTATAGGGGGAATTATGAGCAATACAAATGATCTTTTGAATAGAATCAATAATTCTTATAGTGGTATGAGCAAGGGACAGAAGATACTTGCCACTTATATTACAGACAATTATGACAAGGCAGTATTCTTAACTGCGGCGAAGTTAGGCGAGACCGTAGGTGTCAGCGAATCAACAGTTGTTCGCTTTGCAACACATATTGGTTACAGAGGCTATCCTGAATTTCAGAATGCCCTGGAAGAGCTTGTTCGTAACAAATTGAATTCGATTCAGAGGATGGAAGTTACCTATGGAAGAATCAGTCAGTCTAAGATATTAGAATCTGTACTCCAATCCGATGCAGATAAGATTAAGACAACGTTGGAGAAGATAGACCATACGGCGTTCGAGCTGGCGGTGAATACAATACTGGGGGCAAAACATATTTATATCGTTGGGATTCGAAGCTGCGCGCCCCTTGCCAGTTTCCTGGCATTTTATCTAAATCTAATGTTTGAAAATGTACATTTACTCCATACAAGCAGTTCAAGCGAATTGTTTGAGCAGATGGTAAGAATCGGTAAAGAGGATGTAATTATCGGTATTAGTTTTCCGAGATATTCGATGCGTACATTGAAGGCACTTGAATTTGCAAATAATCGAAATGCAAAGGTGATTACGATTACAGACAGTGTTCATTCACCGATGAATCTGTATTCTTCCTGCAACTTGATTGCAGATAGTGATATGGCGTCCATCGTAGATTCCCTGGTAGCTCCGCTTAGTGTGATTAATGCACTGATTGTGGCGCTTTGCATGAAAAAACAGAAAGAAGTAGCAGGTACCCTGACAATGCTTGAAGATATATGGGATGAGTATCAGGTGTATGAAAATGATGAAATCAATTATATCGATGATTCCATTAAAATGCGTTATGCGAAATTAGAGGATATAGAAAATGAGTAAAGTAATCGTAATTGGTGGAGGCCCAGCAGGAATGTTTGCTGCAATTGCAGCTGCCGAGAATGGACATCAGGTCACACTGATCGAGAAAAATGAAAAGCTTGGGAAAAAGCTTTTTATCACAGGAAAAGGCAGATGCAATATCACAAATGCAAGTGATATGGAGAACCTTTTTCAAAATGTGATGAGCAACCGTAAATTTTTATATAGCGCATTTTACGGATATGACAACGAACAGGTGATACAGTTCTTTGAATCAAATGGGCTGCCTGTTAAAATAGAACGTGGAAATCGTGTATTCCCAGTATCAGATCATTCGTCTGATGTAATTGCATGCTTGAACAGAGTTTTACGTGAGAAAAAGGTAAAGGTGTTATTGAACACGGAAGTGAAAGAACTGCTGATTAAGGAACAACAAGCCAGTGGCGTAAAGCTTACGGATCATACAACAATTCCAGCAGATGATGTTGTGGTAGCAACCGGTGGATTTTCCTATCAGACAACAGGTTCTACGGGAGACGGTTATCGATTTGCCAAGGAGACTGGACATGGAATTATAACCCCATCCCCTGCACTTGTTCCATTTGACATTAAGGAAAGCTGGGTGAAAGAATTACAGGGACTTTCTTTAAAGAATGCACAGATTGAGATTTATAATGGAAAGAAAAAAGTCTATAGTGATTTTGGCGAAATGCTATTTACGCATTTCGGCGTAAGCGGGCCAATGATTCTTTCCGCAAGTGCAAGCATAAAGCCGGAACTATTCCAGAAAGAATTAGTATTATACCTAGATTTGAAACCAGCGATTGATGAGGAACAATTGGATAAGCGAGTACTTCGTGAATTTGAAGAGGCGATGAATAAGCAGTTCAAAAACTCCATCCACAAATTATTCCCAGCCAAATTAATTCCAGTAATGATTGAACTCAGTGGAATAGACCCAGACAAAAAGGTAAATGAGATATCAAGAGAAGAACGTCTTGCTTTTGTGAAGTTAATTAAACATCTTCCTATGACAATTATAGGACCAAGAGAATTCCGTGAAGCGATTATCACAAAAGGCGGCGTGTCTGTAAAAGATGTAAATCCATCAACGATGGAATCAAAACAGTGTGAGCATTTATACTTCTGCGGTGAGGTACTTGATTTGGATGCAATGACAGGTGGCTATAATCTTCAGATCGCCTGGTCCACAGGCCATCTTGCAGGAAGCAGTATTCTTTAATATAATATGTAGAGATATGAAGTTAATTACGAAACTTGCAATTCTTAAATTGGCTATATACTATGAATACAAGGAAACATAGGTACTCTGGCGAAGCCGGTACTTAGCGACCGTGCTTTGGTCGCTTAGTACCGTTGCATGAGCCAATGTAGCGAAAGCGTGCCTATGTTTGCTTGTATTCACAGTATATAGACATTGTGAAATTATATTGTTTCGTAATTAACTATATAGAGACACAAGAAATGAGAGGAATAGAGATGAAATACAATATAGCAATTGATGGACCAGCTGGGGCAGGAAAAAGTACAATCGCAAAGAAGCTTGCAGCGGAGCTTGGATATATTTATGTAGATACAGGAGCGATGTATCGAGCTATGGCTTATTATTTTTTACAGAATCACATCGCTTCGGATGATGAGAAAGCAATCGCAGAAGCATGCCCAAATGTGGATGTGACAATCGAATATCGAGATAATGAACAGCAAGTATTGTTAAATGGCGAGAATGTTAATTCGGTTATTCGCAATGAAGCGGTAGGAAATATGGCTTCTGCAACTAGCGTATATCCAGTTGTTCGAACAAAGCTTGTGGAGCTGCAGAGACAGCTTGCAGAGAAAGAAAATGTAATTATGGATGGCCGTGATATTGGTACCGTGGTGCTCCCAAATGCAAATGTGAAGATTTATCTAACTGCAAGCTCCAAAGTTCGTGCCCAAAGACGCTTTGAAGAATTACAGCAGAAGGGAATTGCATGCAATATCAATGACATCGAAGCAGATATTATTGACAGAGATTATCGTGATATGCATCGTGAGACATCACCGCTAAAACAGGCAGAGGATGCAGTGCTTTTGGATTCCTCAGAGCTTGATGTAGATGGCGTGGTTCGCGCAATGAAAGAGATTATTAAGAATAAAGAGCAGGTATAAAGAATGAATGTAACTTTAGCGGAGAGCGCAGGCTTTTGCTTTGGTGTAAAACGCGCAGTAAATATGGTATATCAGGAAATTGAAAAAAATCATGTTCCAATCTATACCTATGGTCCTATTATTCACAATGAAGAAGTGGTAAAAGACCTTGAAAAAAAGGGTGTAACAGTAGTAGAAGATTTAACTGCCATTGATGAGCTGAAAAAGGGAATCATGATTATTCGTTCTCATGGAATTAGCAAAAATGAATACGAGAGAATAAAAACAGCAGGTTTTGAAATTGTGGATGCAACTTGCCCATTTGTATTGAAAATTCATCGTCTTGTGGAAGAATACAGCACAAAGGGACACCACATAATTATTGTCGGAAACGAGACTCATCCCGAGGTACAAGGGATCAGGGGCTGGATTCAAGGAGACCAGGTGAGTGTGATTGCGACAAAGGAGGATGCCGAGAATTTTTCGCTAAATAGCAATAATTCCATCAGTATTGTGTCACAAACGACATTTAACTACAATAAATTTCAAGAATTAGTTGAAATTATTATGAAAAAAGGTTATGATATAAATGTTTTAAATACAATATGCAATGCAACTGAGGAGCGTCAGACAGAGGCTAGGAAGATTGCGAAAGAATCGGATGCGATGATCGTCATTGGCGGTAAGAGTAGTTCGAACACGCAGAAATTATTTGAAATATGTAAAAAAGAATGTGCAAATACTTACTATATACAAACGAGTAGTGATATGGATTACACAAAGTTAAAATCCATCAATAACGTAGGTATTACCGCAGGGGCTTCAACCCCAAACAAAATTATTGAGGAGGTTTCAAAGAATGTCAGAAATGAGCTTTGAACAAATGCTGGAAGAATCTTTTAAAACAATAAGAAATGGAGAAGTGGTAGAAGGTACCGTTATTGATGTAAAACCTGATGAGATCGTATTAAACATCGGATACAAATCAGATGGAATCATTACGCGTAATGAATATACAAATGAGTCTAATGTTGATCTTACTACAGTTGTCAGTGTAGGTGATGCACTTGAAGCTAAAGTTATTAAAGTTAATGACGGCGAAGGACAAGTACTTCTTTCTTATAAACGTCTTGCAGCTGAAAAAGGAAGCAAGAGATTAGAAGAAGCTTTCGAAAACAAAGAAGTATTAACAGCTAAAGTTAGCCAGGTATTAGATGGTGGTGTATGTGTGATTGTTGATGAAACAAGAGTATTTATCCCAGCAAGTTTAGTATCTGATACTTATGAAAAAGATCTTTCTAAATTTAAAGATCAGGAAATTGAATTCGTTATCACAGAGTTCAATCCAAGACACAGAAGAATCATTGGTAACAGAAAGATGTTATTAGTTGCTAAGAGAGCAGAAATGCAGAAAGAATTATTAGCAAAAATCAACGTAGGCGATGTAATCGAAGGAACTGTTAAAAATGTAACAGATTTCGGTGCTTTCATTGACTTAGGTGGAGTTGACGGATTACTTCATATCTCTGAGATGTCTTGGGGAAGAGTTGAGAATCCTAAGAAAGTATTCACTGTTGGTGAGACTGTAAAAGTATTCATCAAAGATATTAATGAGACAAAGATTGCACTCAGCATGAAATTCCCAGAAGAAAATCCATGGAATGGTGCTTCTGATAAATTTGCTGTTGGCAATGTAGTAACTGGTAAAGTTGCTCGTATGACAGACTTTGGTGCATTTGTTGAGTTAGCACCAGGTGTAGATGCATTACTTCATGTATCTCAGATCTCTAAAGATCATGTAGAGAAACCTTCTGATGTATTAAAGGTTGGACAGGAAGTGGAAGCTAAGATTGTTGATTTTAATGAAGAAGATAAGAAAATCAGCCTTAGTGTAAAAGCAATGTATGCTTCAGAGGACAATGATGCGGATACCGCGGATGTCAATATTGATGAAGTAGCATCTGAAACAGAAGAATAATTAGAGTTTAAGAAGCTGCCTTTAATTAATAAAGGCAGCTTTTGTTTATCAAACTGCCTAGTACTAAAGTGTGTAATGTAGAAACATGAGGGAGGATTGTTTATGCTGACAAATTACGAGAAATTTAAGAACGACATTTTTAGACTTACCAAGATTGATTTGAACAGTTATAAAGAGAAACAGATGAGACGTAGAATTGATACGCTGATTACCAAGAATAAAATTGATACATATGATGCGTATGTGAATCTGATTAAAACAGATAAAGAGAAATTTGAGCAATTTATTAATTTTCTTACAATTAATGTATCTGAATTCTATCGTAATCCTGACCAGTGGAAGCTTATGGATCAGGAAATCATTCCGAAATTAATAAAAGCTCATGGAAAGAATCTGAAGATTTGGAGTGCAGCATGTTCCACAGGGGACGAACCATATTCTCTTGTTATGGCATTGTCAAAACACATTCCGTTATCCAATATTAAGATTATTGCTACAGATATTGATAAACAGGTATTACAGCAGGCACAGATGGGCTTATATACAGAGAAAAGCATTGCAGCTGTACCAGATGATTTGAAGAAGAAATACTTTGCAAAAGTGGGGGCTTCTTATCAAATCTCAGATGATGTAAAGAAATGTGTGCAATTTAAAGAGCATAATTTACTGAAAGATGCTTATCCAAAGGATTGTGACATGATTGTATGCAGAAATGTTGTAATCTACTTTACAGATGAAGCAAAAGATGAAATCTATCGTAAGTTCTATGATTCATTGAAACACAATGGGGTTTTGTTTATTGGAAGCACAGAGCAGATTATGAATTACAAAGAGATTGGATTCCAGAGATATAGCTCATTCTTCTTTGAGAAAGAGTAAATTCCATTCTTCCAGCTTCAATAGAGTGAATAATAATACGCTCAGCTTTTATAGACTGAGGTAAAAGAAAAACACCAGCATATTCAATTTACTTGCCTGTTTCCCTTCGGGGCGGTCTGCGTAAATTGAACATGCTGGTGTTTTTCTATAAGCTTGTTGAAGCTGAGCTGAATATATAGAAATGTATGGAATTCATATTATCACGAGACTGTGAGAATTGGAGCAAGTTAGGGAAGTGATTGTTGTAGAAGTTGACAATACTCTCTATAGAGTGTAATATATTAGCTATAAAGATGCTATTTCAAATTTTAACAGTGCTACCGAATACACGGTTAGCCCAAATATAATTAGTTACAAAAGTAACCGCTTAGTTTCTGAGGCTAGGGCGGTTATTTTTGTGTTTTATTATTACTTCCGATGGCATATCCAAGCCCAAAAGCGGTCAGTACGAGACTGACAACAGCAATCAGACCTTCAAGTGTCAACATTGGCAACACCCTCTCTTTCGCGGATTTCCTATGTAAACATAAGATTTCTATATGAACAGAGGGTCACAGTCCCTCTGATAGAGGGCTAACCGCATACCCGTTATTGGTAGCACTAGAATGATTATAGCAAGCGAAAGTCAGTAATACAAGAAGAAAATTGGAGCTCCAAAAGTTTATCATTTATAAATTCTTGCGATTTTCTGCGGGAAATAGGGCTAGTAATATATGATCTACATAACGTCTTAACATGATATCAGAAGAAGAGAAGTCTTGGGATATCTCGAAGTAACTGATGGCGTCTTTGGATTCCAGACGAAATGCTGGTTTCATGATCTCAGATAACTGTGGAAGGAATTCCCCTTCTTTACGGGTGTAACAATTGCTTGCCTTTGCTTTCTGGCGAAAATCCTTGTCAACAAAAGAAGCTACACTCTTATGGATAGCAATATCTTCGGCAGGAAGATAATAATAATCTTTATAGTTTGGATAGAAGAAATGCAATTCGCCGCAGTATACAGGTACTCTCAGCTTGGCGGTATCTTTGCTTATCGTAAGATAAAATCCTTGTATTTGGCAAGATACTGGTTTTGGAACAATACAATCCATTTTCATTGTGATAATATATTCTCTTTTCTTGACATCCTTATAATCCGTGTAGTCACAGAACTCGGTCTCGGTAATTGCATATTTTCCCTGAAAGAATTCGCGGTAAGAAAGAACTGGAATTAAATCGGTCATACCAAGAACATCTTCATAATTATGAAGCAATAGAAGTGCGCATGATTTAGAATCGGGACGCTTCACATAATCATGGTACACATTGATTAAATCCCCTCCTGTAAATTGATCCTTACGATTAATCCCCAAGAAATTCTCAATTGTCTTTTGCTTGTAATTTTCCAGCTTAAACAAGAACTTCATCTTAGATATGAGCTTAAAAATATCAATATACTGAAAAGTGCGAAAATGCTCATTCAATGAATATTGGTCGCATTTTGCCTTTAAATAAGGAATGTCAAAACCAATACCATTAAACGAGATGATGGTCTTAAAAGGCGCAATCAATTCAAGAAAAGATTGAATAATGAGTTCTTCTTCCTCTTCAGATTCAGCGAAGAATTGGTCAATGGTAACAGATGAACCATTTCTGTGAGCACAGCCGATAAGATAGCAGGATGTATGTGCTGGTGAAAATCCCGTGGTTTCGATATCGAAAAAGATGGAGCTGTCATCAAAAATCTGGTCAGTAAATGGATCTTGTTTGATATATATTTCTTCTTTGTGAGTGGTTTTCATAATTACCTCGATCAAAATAGTTAGTTAAATAATTAACAAAAAAATACAATTTCCTGGTTACGTATTTGTTAAAAGTATAACACTTAACCACCACACAGTCACTAACTAAGTACTAAAAAAAGTACAATTTTTCTGGACGCATCATAGGGTGAATGTGTTATAATTTCACTAAAGTATTACTATGTAAACCTAGGCATAGTTTTGCAAATTTATTCAAGAAAGTGGGGCACGTAAAAATGGGTTTAAAAACATTTAAAGGCGGTGTTCATCCTTATGAAGGTAAGGAATTAGCAAAAGACGCGCCAATCAAAGAAGTTTTACCCAAAGGTGAACTGGTTTTCCCGGTATCTCAACATATCGGTGCACCAGCGACTCCTGTTGTTGCTGTAGGTGATACGGTTTTAAAAGGACAAAAGATTGCAGAAGCAGGCGGATTCGTCTCATCACCAATCTATTCCTCTGTGTCAGGAACAGTGAAGGCTATAGAACCACGCCGTGTGGCAGTTGGTGATATGGTGAACTCAATCGTGATCGAAAGTGATGGAGAATTTAAAGAAGCAGAATTCACTCCAGTAGATGACGTAACCTCTTTATCCAAAGAGGAAATTATTAACAAGGTGAAAGAGGCCGGCGTTGTTGGTATGGGTGGTGCTGGATTTCCGACACATGTAAAGCTTTCTCCAAAAGAGCCAGAGAAAATCGAGTATATTATTGCAAACTGTGCAGAATGCGAACCATATCTTACTGCAGATTATCGAAGAATGTTAGAAAATCCAGAGGAACTTGTAGCTGGAATGAAGATTATTCTTCAATTGTTTGACCAGGCAAAGGGTGTGTTTGGTGTTGAGAACAACAAACCAGATTGTATTGCAAAATTAAGAGAGCTTACAAAAGATGAGCCACGTATGGAAGTATGTGAGCTTATGACGAAATACCCTCAGGGTGGTGAGCGCCAGCTTATTTTTGCAGTGACAGGAAGAGCGATTAATTCTAAGATGCTTCCAGCAGATGCAGGATGTATTGTAGACAATGTTGAGACTATTATTTCTGTCTATAACGCTGTAAAGCTTGGTGTACCAGTCATGAAACGTGTATCAACAGTAACTGGTGATGCAGTCAATAATCCAGGTAATTTCTTATATAGTATTGGAACAAGCTACTCCGAATTAGTAGATGCAGCTGGTGGATTTAAGGTACAGCCAGAGAAGATTATTTCTGGTGGACCAATGATGGGATTTGCTATGTTTGGCTTAGATATTCCAACCACGAAGACTTCTTCTTCCATTCTTTGCCTTGGCAAGGATGCTGTTGCAGAAAATGAGCCAATTGCATGTATCAATTGTGGTAGATGTGTAGAAGCTTGTCCGGAACTTTTGATTCCTTCTAGATTAGCCAAGTTTGGAAATAAGGGCTTGATGGAAGAGTTTGAGAGCTGGAATGGACTTGAGTGTATTGAATGTGGCAGCTGCAGTTATGTATGCCCATCAAAGAGACAGGTTGCTCAGTCTATTAAGACTATGAAGAAATTAGTATTAGCTGAAAAGAGAAAGAAAAAATAAAGAAGAAAGAGGTGGATTATTGTGAGTGAATTATATCATGTTTCCTCATCACCACATGTGCGTTCCAAAGATTCCACAAGTAATATTATGCTTTGGGTTATCATAGCATTATTACCAACAAGCTTATTTGGAATCTATAATTTTGGAGGGAAAGCGTTACTTTTAATCCTTGTAACAATTGCAAGCTGTGTTGCTTCTGAATGGATTTTCAATAAAATCATACATAAACAGAATACAGTTACCGATTTAAGTGCTGTTGTAACAGGTTTACTTTTAGCCCTTAACCTTCCAGTGACACTACCTTGGTGGGAAGCTGTAATTGGTGGTGTTTTTGCAATTGTAATTGTGAAAATGATGTTTGGTGGTCTGGGCCAGAACTTTATGAACCCTGCATTAGGTGCAAGATGTTTCTTATTAATTGCATTTGCTGCTAATATGACCAATTTTGTTACCGATACCTATACAGGTGCAACACCACTTGCTGCAATTCGCAATGAAGGTGTAGGCTCAGTAAATGTTATGGATATGCTGATTGGTAATACAGCAGGAACCATTGGTGAGACCTCAGTAATTGCGATCTTAATCGGTGCTATTATTTTGATCTTAAGAGGTATCATTGACCTGAAAATTCCAGGTGCATATATTATTACATTTGCCATTTTTATGTTAGTGTTTGGCGGACATGGATTTGATACGACATACCTTGTGGCTGAATTATGTGGTGGTGGTTTAATGCTTGGTGCATTTTTCATGGCTACTGATTATGTTACTTCACCAATCACTCCATGGGGCAAAATTGTATTTGGTATTAGCTGTGGTATTTTAACAGGACTGTTCCGTTGTTTTGGTGCAAATGCAGAGGGTGTATCTTTTGCAATTATCTTAAGCAACCTGTTTGTGCCAATTATTGAAAAATATACAGTTCCAAAAGCCTTTGGACAGGTAAAGGAGGCAAAGAAGAATGAATAAGAGAATTATACATGACGCTTTGATTTTAACAGCTTTTACCCTTGTACTGGGATTGATTCTTGGTGTTGTATATGGAATCACAAAAGATCCAATTGATAAAGCGAATATTGCTGCAGCACAAAAAGCATATCAGGCAGTATTTGCAGATGCGGATTCCTTTGAGACTGTGGACTATGATGCAGATAAAGCCAATGAAATAGTGGCTGATGCGGGATATAAAGATACAATCGATGATGTAGAAGAGGCTTTAGATAAAAGTGGTGAAACTCTTGGGTATGTAATTACAGTTACAGCCAAAGATGGCAGCCAGGGCAGCATCACATTTTCTGTTGGTATTCAGAACGATGGAACTGTAAATGGCTATTCCATTACAAGTATTGCCGAGACTCCTGGTCTGGGTATGAAAGCAGAAGAGGAAGAGTTCTACAGTCAGTTTGAAGATAAAAATGTGGAAGCGTTTAATGTTGTAAAACAGACGCCAGCTTCTGATGATGAAATTGAAGCAATTACTGGTTCTACCATTACTTCAAAAGCTATGGCAAATGGATGTAATGCTGCAATTGTCTACTTCCAGAATGCTTTACAGGGAGGTGCCGAATAATGAACAAATATGTAGAACGCTTATATAACGGTATTATTAAAGAAAACCCTACATTTGTATTGATGCTTGGTATGTGTCCTACACTTGCTGTAACATCTGGTGCAATCAATGGTTTGGGAATGGGACTTTCAACAACAGTTGTTTTGATTTGTTCCAACCTGCTGATTTCCGCATTCCGTAAAGTGATTCCAAATGGTGTCAGAATGCCAGCATACATTGTTATTGTTGCATCTCTTGTAACAGTTGTTCAGTTCTTAATGCAGGCATATCTTCCAAGTTTGTCCGCTGCATTAGGCGTATATATACCACTGATTGTAGTTAACTGTATTATTTTAGGCCGTGCAGAGAGTTATGCTTCAAAAAATGCAGTGATGCCATCTATATTTGATGGAATTGGAATGGGCCTTGGATTTACGGTTGGTCTTACCTGCATTGGCTTGGTGAGAGAATTATTGGGAGCTGGAACCTTGTTCAATCAGCCAGTTCTTTCCTTAGTTCCAGGATTTACTCCAATCACAATCTTTATTATGGCTCCTGGAGCTTTCCTTGTTCTTGCTTTCTTAGTGGCAGGTATGAATATCATCCGTAAGAAGATGGAGGCAAAAGGGAAACCACTTGCAAAACCAGCAGGATGTATTACAGGAGATTGTGCTCATTGCGGTCAGTCAGCAACATGTTCAGGTAAATCAGAGACACCAGCAACCAATGCTGATGCTGAAACGAATTAAGGAGGAGAGATACAATGAAAGAATTATTACTTATTGCAGTTGGATCTGCAATTGTTAACAATGTTGTATTAAGCCAGTTCCTTGGTATCTGTCCTTTCCTTGGAGTATCCAAAAAAACAGAGACAGCAGCTGGAATGGGTGGAGCTGTAGTATTCGTTATTACAATTTCTTCCTTTATTACTGGTTTGATTTACAAATTTATTCTTGCCAATTCATTTCTCATCGAAAAGGGAATTGATTTGACATATTTACAGACAATCGTATTTATTTTAGTTATCGCAGCTTTGGTTCAGTTTGTGGAGATGTTCTTGAAGAAATCTATGCCAGCTTTATATAAATCACTCGGTGTATATCTTCCACTGATCACAACAAACTGTGCAGTTCTTGGTGTTTCTTTAAACTGTGTTACAAAGGGATATAACATCCTTGAGGGTGTAGTTTATGGATTTGCTACAGCTGTAGGTTTCTTTATTGCAATCGTATTAATGGCAGGAATCCGAGAGAAAATTGAATATAATGATATTCCTAAGACTTTTCAGGGTACTGCAATTGTTTTGATCACAGCCTGCCTGATGTCAATCGCCTTCATGGGATTCTCAGGTATGATTTAGGAGGAATGGAAGAATGAATATTACTGCAATTATCGTGGCAGCATTAGTTGTTGGCTGCGTAGGTGTTTTAATTGGATTTTTCCTCGGAATCTCAGGTGAGAAATTCAAAGTAGAAGTTGATGAAAGAGAAGAAGCTATCGCAGGTGTTCTTCCTGGAAACAACTGTGGTGGATGTGGTTATGCCGGATGCTCCGGACTTGCCGCTGCAATTGTAAAAGGGGAAGCTCCTGTTAATCAATGTCCAGTTGGTGGTGCTCCAGTAGCAGCAAAAGTTGGCGAGATTATGGGAATCAAAGCAGAAGAAGGTACAAAGAAGGTTGCATTTGTAAAATGCGCTGGTACTTGTGAAAAAGCGAACCATGATTACGAATATACAGGAGTTGAGGATTGTGCTGCAATGGCATTTGTGCCAAACGGTGGTCCAAAATCATGTAATTATGGATGCCTCGGATATGGTAACTGCGTAAAAGCGTGTCCATTCGATGCGATTCATATTGTAAATGGGATTGCTCTCGTCGATAAAGAACAGTGTAAAGCATGTGGTAAATGTGTTGCCGCTTGTCCAAAGCACTTAATCGAATTATTACCTTATGATGCAGAACACATTGTACAGTGCAGCTCCAAAGATAAGGGTAAAGATGTTATGAAGGCATGTTCTGTTGGATGTATTGGTTGTCACTTATGTGAGAAGAATTGTCCATCGGATGCTGTTCATGTAGTCGATAATATCGCATACATTGATCAGGATAAATGTACGAAATGTGGTGTGTGTGCAGAAAAGTGTCCGAAGAAGATTATTCTTTAGATCAACAACTGTTTAACGAAATATATTCATCAAAAAGAGTGCCAATGGCACTCTTTTTGTTATGTTATGGTAAAACAAAAAGCTTGCCTTATATACCTTCCATCTTTGGAATGCATGTTAATTTGAAAAAAAACAAATTAAACATGCTTGAACTCTAGAAAATACTATGGATATGTCTGATAAAAGCATGTTTTTAAGGAAAAAATGATAAATGAACATGTTACATTACTTCAAATTAGATCGTAACGCTCTGATATAGGCATATCTAACTGACAAAATTATGCATTTTACATGCAGTGTCGTAAATAATGTGATATAGTATAGTGCGAAATACGACTTAATTTTAATATTAGATAAAAAGGTTATACAGTATGGGCAAATTAATCAATAAAAAAACAGATAAGAAAGTAAATCGAATAACTAAAACTCGAAGAATTGAATTACCAATTATCATAGGAGCATTCATGCTCTTATTATGTGCTTGTAATAATAAGAATTCATCAGGTGTAACAGAGACAAGCTCGATTGTTGAATCTACAGAGCAAGAATCCGCAAGTAAGTATACAAAAGAACAGGAAAACGCATGGAAGCAACAGATACAATCTGGAGTAGAGACACTTACGATGCTTTCGAATGATATTGCGCAGTTAGATGCTTTCGCAGATTATCTGATTGAAAGTAATGATATAGAACAGTTATCAGGACTTACCTATGATGAAACAATAAGCAGTCAGTTACACCAGATTACTGGAAAATCATTAATTGTTCTGTGGGATGAATTTACTGGAAAATTGAAAGATGCTTCCACAGCAGAAGGTTATGGAATCTATGTGAAGAATCAGGATAATCTGGAATCTAATGAACAAGCAACAGAAAATACCAATGCTGTTCTTGCATTTGCGGGGGACCTTTGCCTTACGGAGGACGGCTTTGTAATTGATCATTATGATGAGCAAGGGGGAGTCCTTAATAGCTGTATATCCCAAAGCATTATAGATGTGACAAATCAGGCAGATATTTTTATGTTGAATCATGAATATCCAGTGAGCAATCGTGGAACTGCACTTGAAGGGAAATATTATACCTTTAGGGGAGCACCGGAACGTGACAAGATATTACAGGAGCTTGGCACCGATATTGTATCTTTGGCAAACAATCATATCTATGATTATGGCGCAGATGCGCTCTACGATACAATGGATACCTTGAAATCAGATGGAATTCCCTATGTGGGAGCAGGACGCAATATCGAAGAAGCAGCAAGACCGGTATATTATGTTGTAAATGGTATAAAAATCGGCTTTGCATCTGCCAACCGTTCAGAAAAAATCATCTATACTCCGGAAGCAGGCGTAGATAGTCCTGGGGTTGTACGTATGTATGATACCACTATGATGAACGAGATGATACAAAAGGCATCAAAGGAATGTGATTATTTAGTGGCATATGTTCACTGGGGAACGGAAGATTCTCCCTATTATGAAGAATACGAAAGAGAGATAGCCAGGGAATTTATTCATTCAGGGGCAGACGCTATTATTGGAGGGCATCCCCATGTGCTTCAGGGCATGGAATATTTGGAAGGAAAACCGGTAGTCTATAGTCTTGGGGATTTCTGGTTTAATTCAGAAACCAAATTTACAACCATTGTAAGTCTGAATATTAATATCGATGGACTTCAACAAATGAAGCTTCTGCCTTGCCGTCAGGAGAATTTTGAGACACATGATCTTACAAATACGCCGGACAGCTTGGATTTTATGGAGCACATGAGAGCTTTATCACCAAATGTAAACATAGATGATGCTGGCTTTGTGAATGCGGTGAATTAGAATAAGATACGAAAGAACACAACTTACTTAGGAGAGATAATATGACTTTAAGAGAAAAATATATAGGAGACCGTTCCTTTTACAGGATGGTATTAACCATCGCACTGCCGATTATGATTCAGAATGCGGTAACTAATTTTGTAAGCCTTCTGGACAATATCATGGTAGGCCAGCTTGGAACCAACCAGATGTCTGGTGTTTCAATTATGAACCAGTTACTGAATATCTTTTATATCTGTATATTTGGTGCTGTATCTGGTGCAGGAATATTTTCGGCGCAGTTCTATGGGAAAAAGGACTATGATGGAATCCGTCATACCATGCGATTTAAGATTATTCTATGTATTGTGTTAGCACTTGTTTGGATTGGGATTCTATGCATATTTCAGGATTCCTTAATCAGTCTGTTTCTCAATGATTCTGATGTGACAAGTGTGAATGAAACACTTGTATATGGAAAGCAATACCTTTCCGTAATGGTCATTGGAATGATACCCTACGCGCTTTCTCAGTGTTACGCAAGTACGCTGCGTGAGACAGGAGAGACAATGGTTCCGATGCTGGCAAGCTTGGTAGCCGTGTTTGTTAACATGTGCTTCAACTTTGTCTTAATATTTGGATTGCTGGGCTTCCCAAAGCTTGGAATAGTTGGAGCAGCGATTGCCACAGTAATTGCACGATTTTTTGAGGTGGGAACGGTAATCATATGGACTCATAAACACCACAAACGCTTCCCATTTGTGGATCATCTATATCGTTCCTTGCAAATACCAAGAGAATTGATTTTAGAGATTACAAAGAAGGGCTTCCCATTGCTGTTAAATGAAACCATGTGGGCAGCTGGAATGGCAATGCTGACACAATGCTATTCCACCCGAGGCCTGTCTGTAATTGCGGCACTGAATATTGCCACAACAATAAATAATATGTTCTCAGTGGGACTTATGGCATTTGGTAATTCCATTGGAATCATAGTAGGACATCAGCTTGGAGCTGGTGAGGTAGAAAAAGCAGTGGATACCGACCGAAAACTCATCTTTTTCTCGGTGGTGTTCTGCGCAGGAATGGGACTTATTATGATGCTGTTCTCTGGAGCGTTCCCGGGCATTTACAACACAACAGATGAGGTAAAACGCATTGCGTCCGAACTGATTATCATTCAATCACTTCTTATGCCGATACATGCATTTTATAATGCAACGTATTTTACACTTCGTTCTGGTGGAAAGACCATTATTACGTTCCTATTTGACAGCTTCTGTATCTGGGTAGTGAATCTGCCAATCGTATATTTGCTTAGCAGATATACAAGCCTTCCAATTATTCCACTCTATGCATTGGTGGAAGGCATTAATATCTGGAAGTGCATTCTTGGAACAGTTCTGGTTAAGAAGCGTGTCTGGGTGAATAATATGGTAAAAGAGTTTTAATTTAATGTGAAGGTAATATCAGCACCGATACCAGAAGTGGTATGTGTCTGATAATCATCTGTGATAAAAACAGCTTCCGTATTAGGAATGGATTCAATAAGATCCATTCCTTTTTCTAATCCAAGGGCAAAGCAGGTGGTACTTAATCCGTCACCATCCACTGATTTATCACTGATAATGGTCACTTCATATAGGTTATTCTCATAGGGATAACCAGTTTTGGGATTTAGAATATGATGGTATAGCTTGCCATCCACCTTGTAATAACGTTCATAGACTCCAGAGGACACAATGGATTTATCGGTTACTTGAACGATACCAATGGAATTGCCTGTTTCATCGAATGGCTTTTGGATTCCAATTTTGTATTTTTCAGAATTAGATTTCTCGCCAATCGTAAGAACGTTGCCTCCGAGATTGATAAAGCCAGAATGGACACCCTGTTCATTTAAATAATCCTTCATTCGATCGGCGATATAACCTTTTGCGATTCCACCAAGATCTAATTCACATTCCGGATCTGTAAGCATCACCTGGTTTCCACTTATTTGAATGTTTGTATAATCAACGTGAGAGACAGCCGATGCAATCTTGGCATCAGATGGGAGAACGGAAGCATCCGTCTCATTGTCATCCGATTGAAGATTCTCTGCAATTTCACTGAAATTCCACATATCACTGAGCTTTCCAATGGTAATATCAAATGCTCCATCGCTGAGCTTACCATAGCGAATACCTTCTTGAATAAGCTCTAAGGTATCATCACTAACCGTTACATAGGAACCAGCATTTTGATTTATCTGAGAGACTTCGCTGGTAGCAATTTTGTTGGATAATGTATCTTCATATTTCTTGGCAAGATCAAAGCAGCCGTCAATATATTTCTCGGAATTAGTTCCATATAAGGTAATCTTGATGATTGTGTCAAAATAGAAGCCGGACTTCGTGACTTTGGCATTGGAATTCGAACATCCGGTAAGTAAGCCTGTTATTAATATCATGCATAAAAAAAGGCAGATAAATTTATTTTTCTTCATATAACAATTCCTCGTTTTCGTTTTGCTTCGCTGATATCGTAGCACAACAATAATGAAACAACAACACAGTTTTATTTTGGTTATAATATTTCAAATTGTTTTTTGTATTTTTACAGGAGTTATGGTAGAGTATATAATGTTTAGACTGTATATTACAAGGGGACGAGAAAATGAATCAGGATTATAGTAAGAACTGTAAAAGAGTAGTAATCAAAATAGGTTCTTCCTCTCTTACACATGAAGAGACAGGAAGCTTGAATTTTACGAAAATGGAGAGATTAGTAAGGGAATTATGTGACCTGCAGAATCGTGGGATCGATGTATGTCTTGTAAGTTCCGGAGCTATTGCGGTAGGAAGACAATCCATTGGATTAAAAGAGCGCCCCTCAGATATATCTACCAAACAAGCTTGTGCCGCAGTTGGCCAGGCAAAATTAATGATGACATATCAGAAGCTGTTTGGCGAATACAGCCAGAATGCAGGTCAGGTATTAATTACCAAAAATACAATGATTAATCCGGTATCAAGAGCAAATGCAAAGAATACATTCGATGAATTATTCCGCCTTGGAGTAATTCCAATTGTAAATGAGAATGATACTGTAAGTACATATGAGATGCAGTTTGGCGATAATGATACCTTATCTGCATTAGTAGCATCTTTGGTTGGCGCAGATTTGTTAATCCTATTATCTGATATCGATGGGCTTTATACGGATGATCCACATAAGAATCCAAATGCATCGCTTATTCAGGAAGTACAGGACATTGATGAGAAAATCTATGGAATGGCAAAAGGAAGTACCGGAAGCAATGTGGGAACTGGTGGGATGTCCACCAAGCTTACTGCAGCTAAAATTGCAACATTTTCTGGCGCAGATATGATTATCGCCAACGGAAAAGAGGTTCGAATTCTCAATGAAATATTTGAAAACGAAGAATTTGTAGGAACCTTATTCCACGCAAATACACATCCAAACTTTAGTTTGGCAGATTTTATTATGGAAAGTATAGGATAAAACTATGACAAACGAAAAAATAGCACGTATCAATGAATTATATCGTAAATCAAAGGCAGAAGGACTCACTGCTGAAGAGAAAAAAGAACAGGATATCTTAAGAAAAGAGTTTGTTGCCAATGTGAAAGGAAATCTTCTGAACCAGTTAAACAATATTGATATGGTAAATGAGAATGGGACAGTCGAGAATCTTGGCGAAAAATATGGAAACAAAAAAAGAAATTCGTAAACGAATATTAACAGAGCGATTGGCTTTAGAACCAGAAGAATGTGAAAATGCAAGCCATAGTATTTGTATTAGGCTGTTAGAACAAAAGTGGTATAAAGATGCACAGAATATCTGCGTATATATGGCAATCAAACAAGAAGCAGATCTCTTGGAATTTATTCAACAAGCCTGGAAAGATGGAAAAAACATCTATGCTCCGAGAATCTACAAGCCAAAGAATCTACAAGCCCATGAGAATATTATGGATTTCTATGCAATAGGAAAGCTCTCTGATCTAGAACAAGGCAGCTTTGGAGTATTAGAGCCAGTTCAATGGGCACATATGTATGTTCCCAAGGAACCGACTATCCTATTTGTGCCAGGTGTGGCCTTTTCAATGAATGGAAATCGAATTGGCTACGGGAAAGGCTATTATGACAGATACCTGCAAAAATATAGAGACGAAGTATACCCCATAGGGATTGCCTATGAGCTGCAGTTACTTGATGCATTTCAAACAGAGAAACAGGATATACCAATGACAGAAATAATAACCGAAAAAAGGAAGGTAACAATCTATGACGAAGTTGAATGATTTATGTAAAAATGCGTTTGAAGTTCGAAACGATATCGCAATGCTGGATTCCGTAACCAAAAATAAGGTATTATTGACAGCGGCGGATATGCTTTTAGAACATGAGGAAGAGATTCTTGCTGCGAATGCAATTGATGTTGAGAATGGAAAAGAGAAAATGATGCCAGAAGGTCTTTTAGACCGCCTGTCCCTTTCCCATAAGAGGTTAGAAGATATGGCAGACGGACTTCGCCAGATTGCAAAGCTAGAAGACCCAATTGGTGAAGTGTTATCCATGAAAAAGCGGCCAAACGGACTTGTTATCGGTCAGAAAAGAGTACCAATTGGCGTAATCGGTATTATTTTTGAGGCTAGACCAAACGTTACATCGGATGCTTTTGGACTTTGCTTTAAGACTGGTAACTGCGTAATATTAAAAGGCGGCAGTGATGCAATTCATTCGAATACCGCAATTGTAAAGGCCTTAAAGGCAGCACTTTTAAAAGAACAGATCACAGAATACGCACTGAATCTCATTGAAGATACTTCCCGTGAGACCGCTGCAGAATTCATGAAAATGAATCAGTATGTACAGCTTTTAATCCCAAGAGGCGGCAGAGGACTTATTCAGGCAGTTGTAAACCAGGCAACCATTCCTGTAATTGAGACTGGAACAGGAAACTGCCATATTTATGTGGATGAAACAGCTGACTTTGAAATGGCAATACGCATTATAGAAAACGCGAAAACACAACGTATTGGAGTCTGCAATGCGGCGGAATCACTTGTCGTTCATTCGTCAGTGGCAGAAAAGTTTCTTCCAGAACTATATCAGGTATTGAAGAAACACCATGTGGAGCTGCGTGGCGATGAAAGAGCATGCAGATATTTAGATACTGCCAAGGACAGCATCAAAGAAGCAACGGAAGAGGACTGGGGGACAGAATATCTGGATTATATTATGTCCGTTAAGATTGTAGATTCTATACAGGAAGCAATCGCACATATCAATAAGTACAATACCGGCCATTCCGAGGCAATTGTCACGAAGGACTATGATCATGCACAGCGATTTTTAAATGAGATTGATGCGGCATGTGTCTATGTAAATGCTTCTACAAGATTTACAGATGGCAATGAATTTGGTTTCGGTGCAGAGATAGGCATCAGCACGCAGAAGCTTCATGCAAGAGGACCGATGGGACTTCTGGCATTAACAAGTACAAAGTACATTATCTACGGTAATGGACAAATAAGAGAATAGAAATTGTGAGGATTTTATGAGAGATTTTGAAACAATAAATGTATCAAGTGAAGAAGAGACAAAGCTTCAGTATTCTTATATGGAAAAGGCAAAGGAATACGTGGCAGCAAAGGCAAAGGAGAAGGGAAGACCACTTACATTCTGTGTAAATACCTTTGGGTGCCAGATGAATGCCCGTGATTCTGAAAAATTAGTTGGTATATTAGAGAAGATTGGCTATGTGGAATCAGAGGATGAGCACGCAGACTTTGTTATTTACAATACCTGTACGGTTCGTGAGAATGCAAACAATAAAGTGTATGGAAGACTTGGATATCTATCCAACTATAAAAAGAAGAATCCAGATATGATGATCGGTCTCTGCGGATGTATGATGCAGGAGCCTACCGTGGTTGAGAAGATTCGTAAGAGCTATCGATTTGTCAACCTTGTATTTGGAACACATAACATTTATAAATTTGCAGAATTGGTATGCAGATGCTTCGAATCTGATTCTACAATTATTGATGTCTGGAAGGACACGGATAAGATTGTAGAAGATTTACCCGTGAAACGTAAATTCTCATTTAAGTCAGGTGTAAATATCATGTTTGGCTGTAATAACTTCTGCAGCTATTGCATCGTACCATATGTTCGCGGAAGAGAGCGAAGCAGGGAGCCAAAGGATATTATTCGAGAGATTGAAGGGCTTGTTGCAGATGGAGTATGCGAAATCATGCTTCTGGGGCAGAACGTGAACTCCTATGGGAAGAACTTAGAGACTCCAATGAGCTTTGCGGATCTGCTTCGTGAAGTGAATAAGATCGAAGGGCTAAAACGTATTCGATTCATGACTTCCCATCCGAAGGATTTATCCGATGAACTAATTGAAGCAATGAAGGATTGTGATAAGGTATGTAAGCATATGCATCTGCCATTGCAGTCAGGCAGCTCAAGAATTCTTAAAATTATGAATCGCCACTACGATAAGGAACAGTATTTGACATTGGTTGATAAGATTCGAAAAGCCATTCCAGATATTGCAATTACAACAGACATTATTGTGGGATTCCCAGGGGAGACTGAGGAAGACTTTCAAGAGACCATGGATGTGGTAAAACGCGTTCAGTACGATAGTGCCTTTACATTTATCTATTCAAAGAGAACGGGAACTCCAGCGGCAACTATGGAGAATCAGGTTCCTGAGGATGTGATCAAGGATCGTTTTGATCGACTTTTGAAGGAAGTTCAAGAGATTTCTTCTGAGAAATCCATGCAGCTACAAGGAAAAATCATGCCTGTACTTGCAGAAGAAGTAAATGAGCACGACGCTTCGCTTATTACAGGAAGATTGGATGATAATTCTGTTGTGCATTTTCCGGGAACAGCAGATATGATTGGAAATATATATCAGGTGAATTTGGAAGAATGTAAAGGATTCTATTATCTTGGAAGGATTGCGCAGGATGCATAAACGTTTGGGAAAACAGGATGCAATCGTAATACTAATCATTTTTGTTATATGCATCGGGTTATTGTATTATTTCTATTTTCGAAAGGGAGATAATGGCCAGTATGCAGTTGTGACAGTGGATGGTATAGAATATGGGACGTATTCACTGGAAGAGGAGCAAGTGATTGAAATTCGTATAGATGGGGAAGTGACAAATACCCTATCGATATCGGATGGAACAGCAGACATGACAGATGCAGTGTGCCCAGATCATCTTTGCGTGAATCAAAAAGCAATCTCCAAAGACGGTGAAACCATTGTGTGTCTGCCAAATAAAGTTGTTGTGACAATTGAAAGCGAAGAAGAAAGCGATATTGACGCAGTAGCCAATTAGTTACAAGGATAGAAAACGTATACTTTTTCTTATAAAAGGGGAACAAATGAAGCGTAATGTAGCATATATGGGCATTTTTTTGGCATTGGCATTATTGTGCAGTTATATTGAGACGCTGATTCCGATTAATTTTGGAATTCCAGGGATAAAGCTTGGTCTTACGAACATTGTGATTGTGATTATGCTTTACTGTATTGGAGCAAAAGAATCAATTCTTGTATCAATTATGAGAGTGTTATTGGCAGGTTTCATGTTTGGAAATGCATTTAGCATTATCTATTCTTTAGCAGGAGGCCTGTTGAGCTTTCTTGTGATGTTTTTGATCATGAAGCTTCCAAAGCTCCACTGTATTACAGTAAGTACTGTGGGAGGAATTTTCCATAATATAGGTCAAATCGCTGTGGCTGCAATTGTGGTGGAGAATATAAATATCTTTTATTACATTCCGGTTCTCATTGTCGCAGGCGCAGTAACAGGCTTACTCATTGGCATATTGTCACAGGAAATGATACTAAGAATTGGAACTAGAATAAAAAAGCAAAGGGAGGACTCCTAATGTATTCCTATATCAAAGGAGAACTTGTAGAAACAAATTTGGATCATATCGTAATCGATGTTTCTGGAATTGGATATATGATCTATATCCCAGCACAGACATTTGAATATCTTCCAGATCTGGGAAATGAAGTTAAGGTATATACCTATCTATATTTGAGAGAAGATGCAATGATTCTTTATGGATTCCTCACCAAGGATGACCTTGAAGTGTTTAAGCTTCTAATTGGAGTAAGCGGTATTGGACCGAAAGGCGCCCTTGGCATTTTATCTGCATTGTCATCGGATGATTTAAGATTTGCAGTATTATCTGGTGATGCCAAAGCTATATCAAAGGCTCCTGGAATCGGTGCGAAGACAGCCCAGAGGGTGATTCTGGAATTAAAGGATAAGATGAGCTTAGAGGATGCATTTGAGAAGAAATCTGAGCATGTGGCAATGAATAAGACATCTGCCGGAAGCCAGATTAAAAATGATGCAGTGCTTGCACTTTCTGCGCTGGGGTATTCTTCTTCAGAGAGCTTGAAAGCAGTATCTGGGGTTGAGATTACTGAGGATATGTCGGTGGAAGATGTATTGAAGCAAGCTCTGAAGCATATGGCTTTATAGAAGATAAGTAAAGAGGCTCAGTGAAAAGGCTAAGAGGAGTAACATGGAGAAACGAGTAATTTCAACACAGATTCAGGAAGAAGATCTGAAGATTGAAAAGAGTCTAAGACCACAGCTTTTAGAAGATTATGTTGGCCAGGAAAAAATCAAGGATAATCTAAAAATATATATTGAAGCAGCGAAAAACCGCAGCGAGGCACTGGATCATGTGCTGTTTTATGGACCACCGGGACTAGGCAAAACAACGCTTGCAGGCATTATTGCCAATGAAATGGGGACACATATGAAGATTACATCAGGTCCTGCCATCGGAAAACCAGGAGAAATGGCAGCTATCCTAAACAACCTGTCAGAGGGCGATGTATTATTTGTGGACGAGATTCATCGGTTGAACCGGCAAGTGGAAGAAGTGCTGTATCCAGCCATGGAGGACTATGCAATTGATATTATGATTGGAAAAGGCGAAACAGCTCGATCCATTCGAATTGATTTGCCCAAATTCACATTAGTTGGTGCAACAACCCGTGCAGGTATGCTTTCGGCACCACTTCGTGATCGTTTTGGAGTAGTGAATCACATGGAATATTATACCGTGGATGAGCTCCAGCAGATTGTCATTCATTCTGCTGGAAAGCTTGGAGTAGATATTGATGAGCATGGTGCATATGAAATGGCCAGAAGATCAAGAGGAACTCCCCGACTTGCCAATCGATTGTTAAAGCGTGTAAGAGATTTTGCAGAAGTGAAATATGATGGCAAAATTACATATGAGGTAGCGGACTTCGCTCTAGATCTTTTGGAAGTGGATAAGAATGGACTTGATCAGAATGACCGTAATATTTTGATGACCATTATTGATAAATTCCAGGGGGGACCGGTAGGTCTTGATACCTTAGCAGCTGCCCTGGGAGAAGATTCTGGGACAATCGAAGATGTGTATGAACCATATCTGGTAAAGAATGGATTCATAAATCGTACCCCAAAGGGACGAGTTGTTACAGACTTGGCGTATGGACACTTCGGAATCGCAAGATAGAAAATAATGTTGCGTTTCCTGGGAGATATCGGTATAATAAATTGTACAATAACTGAGTGGAGGATAGGATATGTCTGCCAAAACAAGTGCCGAGGTCGTAATTGATGGCAAAGTATATACTTTAAGTGGATATGAAGGCGAGGATTATCTGCAAAAGGTAGCGGCTTATATTAATAATAAAATAAATGATTTTAACAATATCGAAGAATACCGCCATATTCCTTTGAATATGAAATCAACTCTGATTCAGTTAAACATTGCAGATGACTACTTTAAGGCAAAAACTCAGGCTGAGAAGCTAGAGAAAGATATCAAATTAAAAGAAAAAGAAATCTATGATCTGAAGCATGATCTGATTTCGAACCAGATTAAAATGGAAAGTGCTGAAACGTCGGTAAAGGATTTAGAAGCTGAGAACAAAGAACTGCTTCTGAATAAAGCACGTTTGGAAGCAACATTAGAAGACACTCTTTTGGATGGGAAAATGCCCAAAAGAACAGGAGAGTCATAGAGGATTTCATGGGACAGATTGATTTTCTGTCCCTTTTTCATCTTTAGAGATAATTAAGATTTTAGCTAGCTTTTTGTTAAGGAGATTATGATATGATAAATAATGAATTTGAAGTTCTTGCACCAGCAGGATCCTTTGAAATATTGAAAGCTGTTATTGAAGCTGGTGCAGATGCTGTCTATGTTGGTGGAAGCCAGTTTGGAGCAAGGGCATATGCCAATAACTTCAATCAGGAAGAGATGCTTGAAGCAATCGATTACGCACACCTTCGCAATCGTAAGGTTTATATGACGGTAAATACCTTGATGAAAAATAAAGAGATAGAGAATCAGCTTTATGATTATCTTCTTCCTTTTTATGAAAGAGGATTAGATGCGATAATTGTGCAGGATTTCGGTGCAGTAAGCTATATCCGCCAGGTATTTCCAGGGCTTCCTATTCATACAAGTACCCAGATGACAGTTACAGGTGTAGAAGGCGCAAAGCTTATGAAGGAGCTGGGTGCCACAAGAATTGTAACAGCACGAGAGCTTTCTTTGAAAGAGATTCAGGCAATTCATGAACAGGTTGATATTGAAATTGAGACTTTTGTGCACGGCGCGTTATGCTACTGTTATTCTGGTCAATGCCTTCTTAGCAGTATGCTTGGAGGAAGAAGCGGAAATAGAGGACGCTGTGCTCAGCCATGCAGATTATCCTACTCTGTACTGGATGAAAAGAAGAAAGAGTTATTACATGATTCCTTTCTGCTAAGTCCAAAGGATTTATGTGGAATTGATTTACTTCCCGAAATGAATCAAGCAGGCATTTTTTCTTTGAAAATCGAAGGAAGAATGAAGCAGGCACAGTATGCTGCAGGGGTTGTGGCGATGTACCGCAAGTATGTGGATGAATATTTGGAGAAGAAATGCCTTGCATGTGAACATGAGAATTCGAAGGGATTCACGGTTGCAAACTATAAGGTGTCAAAGGAAGATCAGAAACGTATTCTGGATTTGGGCAATCGAAGTGGATTTACGAACAGCTATTTCACGAAGCATAATGGCAAGGACATGATCACCTTTACAAAGCCAAATCATCAGAAGTCAAATGAGGCTTTACAGGATGAAATAAAAGAAAAATATGTAGATTGCAAAAGTTCAATTGCCATAACGGGGAAGCTCATTTTGCGTAAAGGGGAAAATGCTTTGTTTGAAGTGGAATGTGGTAATGTTACGGTTCATAAAGAAGGACCGGAAGTAATGGAAGCAATGAAAAAACCACTTCTGCTGACAGATGTGTCCGAAAGATTTCGTAAGACAGGAGATACCTTTTTTGCATTTGAAGATTTGAATGTTGTAATGGATGATGATGTTTTCCTACCCGTAGGTGCAATGAACCAGCTTCGAAGAGAGACCTTAGAAGTGCTGCAGGAGGAGCTTTTAAAGGCGGATAGGCGTGATATCTTGGAATGCCGTAAGCTTGATGCAGACAGTAATTCTAAGGAGCAGAAAAATTCAAACGAATCGGGATCAAAGGAGCATTACCATTACATTGCTTCAGTTGAAAGAAGAGATCAGATTTCAATTCTTTTAAAATATGCCTATATTACAGATGTTTATCTGGATTCTGCTGCATATAAGAGAGCTTCTTTGTGGCAGGAGCTGAAACAGGATGTTCAGTTAATCAAGGGAAAAGGGAAGAAATGCTATTATGTATTACCTTCTATTTTTCGTATGGATACGTCGGAATTTTATAAGGAAGCAATTGAACAACTGAAGACATGTGGCCTTGACGGAGTGGTGGTTCGCAACTTCGAGGAGCTTCAGTTTATACGGGAGAACCAAATTACAATCCCGGCTCGAATTGATCACAATATGTATACCTATAATAATTATGCGATTCATGCATTTTCTCAATATGGGCTGGAAGGAAATACGATTCCAATTGAACTGAATCAAAAGGAAATCAAACATCGCAATAATTGCAACAGTGATATGATTCTCTATGGCTACTATCCACTTATGACATCTGCACAATGCGTGCATTGCAATACAACAGGGTGTGATAAAGCACCTGGATTACTGTATCTAAAGGATCGCTATCAGAAGTTATTCCCAGTGAAAAACCACTGTAATGAATGCTATAATACAATCTATAATTCTTTACCAGTGATGCTGTTTGGGCAATTAGACGAGCTTCGGAATATGGGGGTTCAAAGATTTCGTATGAATTTTTCAATTGAAAAGGAGAACGAGATGAAGGAGATTCTTTCCATGTTTGAAAAAGCACTGAATCATTCTTTTGGCTCATTCGATTTTACAAATTTGGAATATACCAATGGACATTATAAACGAGGGGTAGAATAGTATGCTTCATTTAATTACACAGGCATCCAAATATTTGATGATTCTTTTATTCCTGATATACACCTTTCAATGTTTCTATGTGTTCCGTTTTAAGGAACGTTCCAAGAAACAGAATGGGGTCTATATCAATCAGAGAATCATTATGTTTGTTTTACATTTTGATGCGTTTCTTGTTATTTATCTAAATACGAACAATTTACAGGTGATAGGGTTCTATCTTATGCAGCTTATTTTGTTTGCTGCAATATTGATGGTATATCATTTCTTTTATAAAAAAGCATCTGAATTGCTACTGAATAATATGCTGATGCTTCTTATGATTAGCTTGATTATTCTTACAAGGATCTCTTTTGATAAGGCTTTTAAACAGTTCTTGATTTTGGCTGGTTCAACAGTGATCTCTTTGTTGATTCCGTTTATTCTTCAAAGAACAACGGATTTTCGTAAATTAACCTGGGTGTATGCGCTTGTTGGTATTGGAGCACTGGCTGTGGTTCTCGTTGCAGGCTCTAGAACCTATGGTGCCAAAATATCTATCTCACTGGCAGGAATTACGGTGCAGCCTTCCGAGTTCGTGAAAATATTATATGTATTTTTTATTGCTGCTATGCTATATAAGACAACGGACATGAAGCAGTTGATGCTTACAAGTGTATTTGCTGCAATGCATGTATTGATATTAGTTGGCTCAAAGGATTTAGGAGGAGCTTTACTGTATTTTATTACCTACCTTGTGATGATTTATGTTGCAACAAGAAAATTATATTACTTTGTAGGAGGACTTGCCGCCACGTCACTTGCGGCAGTGATTGGATATAAGCTCTTTAGCCATGTACGTGTACGTGTTTTGGCATGGAAGGATCCACTTAGCGTCATTGATAAGGAGGGATATCAGATCAGCCAGTCGCTTTTTGCAATTGGAACTGGGGGCTGGTTTGGAATGGGATTATATCAGGGACTGCCGGATAAGATTCCAGTTGTGGAGCAGGATTTCGTATTTTCTGCTATCTCAGAAGAATTAGGTGGTATTTTTGCACTCTGCCTAATTATGGTGTGCGTGAGCTGCTTTTTTATGATTTTAAACGTCGCAATGCAGATGAAAGATCAATTCTATAAGCTTGTAGCTCTGGGACTTGGAACACTTTATGCATTTCAGGTGTTTCTTACAATCGGTGGTGTGACGAAGTTCATCCCATCTACAGGAGTGACCCTGCCACTTGTGAGCTATGGCGGTAGTTCGCTTCTCTCGACAATGATAATTTTCGGGATTATTCAAGGCTTATATATTATGAAATCCCAGCAGGAGCAGAACACTAATACGAAAACAAAGAAAGTAAGATCTGTGTCAGAAAAACATAAAACCAGCAACAATAAAGGAAAGGCAACTGTCAATGGAACAAAGAAACCGAAAGCAAGAACAACCAGATAGAGTGAAAACAAAAAAGAAAAAGAATCAGGAATTCTCTGTGATCACATATGTGTTTCTGATACTTTTCATCGGCTTGATGGCTTATTTTGTATATTTTCAGGTAGTGGAAAGTGAACATTTTATCAATAGTCCATATAATCCTTTACAGAATCTTTTTTCCAAAAATGTGGTAAGAGGCGATATTGTGTCTGCAGATGGGTATACACTTGCCGAGACACAGGTGGATGCGGAAGGAAATGAAACCCGTGTTTATCCCTATGCGAATACATTTTCCCATGTGGTTGGGTTCTCTGTAAATGGTAAAGCAGGCTTGGAGAATCAGGCAAATTTCAGCTTGCTCCGTTCCCATGAATTCTTTTTGGATCAGATTATGAATGATTTCAGTGGACAGAAGAATATCGGCGATAATGTTATTACAACAATTGATTATGATCTTCAGACTGCCGCATACAATGCACTTGGCAATTATGAAGGGGCTGTAATTATTATGGAACCAGAAACGGGGAAAATTCTTGGCATGGTTTCCAAACCAGATTATGATCCAAATTCCATAGAAGCCAACTGGGAGTCTATTAATGGGGAAGGCAGCACCGTACTCTTTAACCGCGCAACCCAGGGAAGCTATGCACCAGGATCAACCTTTAAGATATTGACCTCTTTAGAATATTATCGCGAGAACCCGGATACCTATATGAATTATACATTTGATTGTAATAGTGAATTCACTTCAGATGGTAAAACAATTCACTGCGCTGGAAATGTATCACATGGACAGGAAGATTTGACTTCGTCATTTGCAAATTCTTGTAATGCTTCTTATGCAAACATTGCAGTGGGACTTAACCAAGAGAAGTTTGGAAGCTTGTGCGATTCACTTTTGTTTAATAAAGCATTGCCAATCGCTTTTGAATCTTCTAAGAGTAGTTTTACATTAAAAGACAGTGACACCAATGCACTGAAGATGGAAACAGGAATCGGACAGGGAAATACACTTGTTTCCCCTCTTCATATGCTGATGATCACAAGCACAATCTGTAATAATGGAAAATTGATGACTCCTTATTTGATTGATCATACAGAAAATGATAAGGGGGTTATTGTTGATACATATTCTCCGAAGGAATATGGAACACTATTGTCAGCATCGGAAGCTGCTTTTATGCAAGGAATGATGGCAGAGGGGGCAGCATCCGGAACAGCAGGACTTCTGGTGGATCAGGGCTATACTGCTTATGGTAAAACTGGTACTGCACAGGTGTCTGATTCTTCAGATCAGACCAATGGCTGGTTTGTAGGATACGCACACAAGGATGGACAAAAGGATATTGCAATAGCTGTGGTTGTTGAGAATTCTGGCTATGGTGTCAGATATGCAGTTCCAATTGCGCAAAAGGTTTTTGCAACGTATTTTAACCAGTAATTGAGAATTAGAATTGTTGCATCTACCTCTAAAAAGGGGTATACTTAGTCTAGAATTCGAAGTAACACCACACTTTAGGAGGTATTGCAATGATAGAGGCAACAAGTTGTGGCGGTGTGGTAATTTTTCGTGGAAAGATCCTACTCTTATACAAGAATTATAAGAACAAATACGAAGGATGGGTTCTTCCAAAGGGGACAGTTGAGGCAGGCGAGGAATATAAGGATACTGCAACAAGGGAAGTACTGGAAGAAACAGGCGCTACAGCAACAATCATTAAGTATGTAGGAAAAAGTCAATATACATTTCAAGTACCAGAAGACACCGTAGAGAAAGAGGTTCACTGGTATTTGATGATGGGCGAGAGTTATTATAGTAAGCCACAGAGAGAAGAATATTTTGTAGATTCAGGGTTTTATAAATATCATGAAGCTTATCATCTACTGAAATTTGCAAATGAGAAGCAGATATTGGAAAAAGCCTATAATGAATATCTGGATTTAAAGAAAAGTAACCTGTGGGGAACCCACAAGTATTTCTAAAGCAGTTTTTATAACTGCTTTTTTGAGGTTTTATTCATGAAATGGTATGACAAGTTATATATTGGAGATTCTATTGCTAAGAAAGCAGATCGAATCAAATGGAAGATCAATCATAATGCTGGAACGATTGGGATATATGTGATATCTTTTGCATCGAATCCAGATAATCTTCTGGATATTATACCGGCTTATCAGCTAATGCAGAAGAGTTACCCCAAAAAAGATATGAGAATCATAGGGCTGGCAGGCGATTATTATGAAGCCCTTGAGCTTGTGAGCAATATTGTGGATGAAGTATATCAGGCTACTGGCGATGTGAAGGTACGTCAATACCTGGAAATGAACAGGAGGAACGCAGTATGATCTTCTTTGAGATACTTAAGATCATTGGAATTATTCTTCTTGTCATATTGGGAATCCTAATACTTGCGATTCTTCTTGTTCTGTTCTATCCTGTTTCTTATCGAATAAAAGGAAGCTATCATAAGGGCCTTCAAATGGATGGGAAGATTACATGGCTTTTTCACTTGCTTTCTATGAGATTTCTTATGGAGAATCAAAAGGAGAAGCTGTATCTACGCATTTTGTGGTTTAAGAAGGTATTTCGAGATGATTTTGCTGAATACATGAATACTAAGACAGCTTCTTCGAACGAAGCAGACATTGATAAGCCTATGAAGCCAAATTCAAAAGCTGCTAAAAAAGAAGCTAAACAAAATAAAGAATCACGGTCCTATCGTGAAGAAGACTTCTTTGATGATGAACCGGAGATGGAAAAAGGCAGCGACAGCGCAGCTGATATAGCAGTATCAGACATCTCAGACACCAAACGTGGAAGTGAAGAGGCAAGCGTAAAAAAACGCAATTCACTGAAAGAAATCTGGATAAAAGTGAAGAACTTCTTTCAAACCCTTTGGCAGAAGATCTGTTCCCTTTGTAAAACAGTTGAACAACTACGAGATTTTATGAATGATCCAAATCATCGGGATGCCTTTGGAGTTCTGAAGTCAGAAGCTTTCCATTTATTAAAAGCGGTATGCCCATCTAGAATGAAGCTAGAGAGCACCTTCTCTACAGGATCACCTGATCGAACTGGACAGGCTTTGGGAATCCTTTGCTTATTTCCTATAGCATATCAGAACAGATGGAGAATATATCCTTATTTTGAATCAGAAGAGTTTTATATAGAAGCAGATTTTGATGTGAAAGGTCATGTATTTATCTATCAGATCATTCATATCGCACTTAAGATTATATTGAATAAGAACTGTAGACAATTATATAATGATATTCGTAAATAGGAGGAGATATATTATGGCAGATAATAGTTTTAACAACACGGTGGAATCTCTATTCAAAGGGATGGACAGCTTTATTACAACGAAAACAGTAGTGGGAGATGCAATCCATATTGGTGATACCATTATTTTACCTTTAGTAGATGTGTCATTTGGTGTGGCGGCTGGTGCATTTTCTCAGGAGAAGAAGAATAACGGAGCTGGTGGTATGGGCGGTAAAATCATGCCAAGTGCAGTGCTTGTGATTCAAAACGGCACAACAAAGCTTGTAAATGTAAAAAACCAGGATGGAATGACAAAAATTCTTGATATGATTCCAGATTTTGTAAATAAATTTACTTCTGGAAAAGGCAAAGAAGAAACGGTAAACGATAGCGAAACAGATCAGGCTGCGAAGGAAGAAGCAGCATCTGAGATGGAAGAGATGTTATCGAAATCTGTTTCTGATAAATAATAATCCAAAATAAAACCATTCAGTTAAATACTAAATGAAAAAGAATAGCATCCAGACTTTAGGCGGTCAGAGGATGCTATTTCTTTGATATACGTGTTTGCGTGGTACTGTGAATAATTGAGGCATATATTATAGTAATATATGTCTTTTTTGGTGCAATCATGAAACGTGTATGCGGATATACATTATTTTGGTTTGCAATGGGAATGCTGGTTATGCTCGTTCTATCTAATGATTTCCTTGGAATAGTAATGATTGCAGTATGCCTTCTTGTGAGCTATTACTTATTTTGCAATTAAAAAAGAGCTGTCAAATGACAGCTCTTTGAAAGATATTACTAAGCTCTTTCAACTTTACCGGATCTTAAGCATGAAGCACATACATATAACTTCTTAGGAACTCCGTTTACTTTACAACTAACACGTTTAATGTTTGATTTCCAAACTCTATTTGATCTTCTATGAGAATGGCTGACATTGTTTCCATAATGAGCGCCTTTTTCACAAACTGCACATTTTGCCATAATAAATTGCACCTCCTTGCATTTCACTAAGCTTGAATATTTGTTTCCAAGCTCACAACAATGATATTTTAGCAGAACTATATATAGAATGCAAGGGAAAAATTCAAAAAAATTATTTAATTTATAAGAGTGTTTGCTTTTTACACAAAAATGGTTATAATATACCTAACTACGTCAGTATATGATAGTATAAAGTAGAGATGAATGTAGGCACAAAGCGGCATATGCTTTGCGAAATCTGAAGTGCCAATATTTCATGGAGGATGTTGTATGAAAGGACAAATGGATACTGAATTTGGAAAGATTTTGATTGATGAAGATGTTATAGCAACATATGCAGGATCGGTAGCAGTAGAATGCTTCGGTATTGTTGGTATGGCAGCTGTAAATATGAAAGATGGACTTGTTAAGTTATTGAAACGTGATTATCTCTCACATGGTATAAATGTTACTGTGAATGAAGAGAATAAAATTACGCTTGATTTTCACGTTATTGTTTCTTACGGTGTCAGCATAAATACAGTCTCAGATAATCTGATCGAAACAGTAAAATATAAAGTGGAAGAATTTACTGGAATGACGATCGAGAAGATCAACATATACGTCGAAGGCGTACGTGTGATCGATTAAGGAGGACTAATAAATTGGAAATCACAAGTATTAATGCAGAGGTTCTTGCAAAAATGTTTCTTGCAGGAGCGAAGAATTTAGATGCAAAAAAAGAATGGATTAACGAACTTAATGTGTTCCCTGTACCAGATGGTGATACAGGTACAAATATGTCTATGACTATTATGTCTGCTGCAAAAGAAGTCAGCAGTTTAAATAATCCTACAATGGCAGAGCTTGCAAAAGCAATTTCTTCTGGCTCTCTTCGCGGTGCCAGAGGTAATTCAGGAGTTATCCTGTCTCAGTTATTCAGAGGATTCTGTAAAGTAATTGCAGAATATGATGAATTAGATGTTAATATCTTAAGTGAAGCTGTTCAGAAAGCAGTTGAGACAGCTTATAAGGCAGTTATGAAGCCTAAGGAAGGTACAATCCTTACCGTTGCAAAGGGCGGCGCCAATAAAGCCTTAGAGCTTGCAGATCAGACCAATGATTTGGTATTCTTCTGTGAAGAAGTAATTAAAGAAGCGGATCATGTATTGAGTAAGACACCAGATATGTTACCTGTCCTGAAACAGGCTGGCGTTGTGGATTCCGGCGGACAAGGCTTGATGCAGGTGCTAAAGGGAGGATATGATTCTCTTCTTGGGAAAGAAATTGATTATACGATCGAAGGAGCTTCCAATGCTTCTGGTGTTGTGAAGATTTCTGCTCAGACAGAAGCTGAAATTAAATTTGGTTATTGCACAGAATTTATCATTGTTTTAAATCAGCCTTTATCTGAGAAAGACGAATTAGAATATAAAGGATTCCTTGAATCCATTGGTGATTCTATTGTAGTAGTAGCAGATGATGAGATTGTTAAGACCCACGTACATACCAATGACCCAGGTCTTGCAATTCAAAAAGCATTAACCCATGGCTCATTGAGTAAAATCAAGATTGATAATATGCGTGAAGAGCATCAGGAGAAGCTGATTAAAGATGCTGAGAAAGTAGCTTCACAACAGAAGGAAGAAGAGAAGGTATCACAGCCTCGTAAAGATATGGGATTCATCTCTGTGTCTATCGGTGAGGGCATGAATGAGATCTTCAAAGGTCTTGGCGTTGACTATATTATCGAAGGCGGTCAGACCATGAATCCAAGTACAGAGGATATGCTTAACGCGATTGAGCATGTAAATGCCGATCATGTATTTATTCTTCCTAATAATAAGAATATTATTATGGCAGCTAATCAGGCAGCATCCCTTGTTGAGGATAAAGAGATTATTGTAATTCCTACTAAGACAATTCCACAGGGAATTACAGCCCTTGTTAACTTTATTCCAGATCACACAGCAGAAGAGAATAAAGAGAGCATGATGTCTGAAATCGAAATGGTAAAAACAGGACAGGTTACTTATGCTGTTCGTGATACTGAGATTGATGGCAAAGAGATTCATCAGGATGACTATATGGGAATTGGAGACAAATCCATTCTTGCAGTTGGCAAAGACCTTGAGGCTACAACACTTGAGATGGTTGATGCAATGATTGATGAAGAATCAGCAATTGTCAGCATTTATTTTGGCAGCGAAGCTTCGGAAGAGGACTCAGAAGTGCTTGCTTCCGCTATTGAAGAGAAATATCCAGATGTTGAAGTAGAGATCAATGATGGTGGACAGCCAATTTACTATTATGTGATTTCTGTAGAATAACAGGAGTAAATATGAATAATCTTTCTTCCATTACCGAAATTAAAGGGATTGGGGATAAAACAAAAGATTTATTTGCAAAAATGGGAGTATACACCGTTGGTGATATACTCCTTCATTTTCCCCAGAATTATATACAATATCCGAAAGCCGAATTGCTATCCAAGTGTGAGTATCATGAAGGAGAGTATATGGCAATCCTGGCGCAGGTGCCACGTACACCGCTTGTAAAGAATACAGCGCGAATGCCAATTACACTTTTGAATATTGGAGAAGCCGGCCATGAACTTCACTTGGTCTGGTATCGTATGCCATATCTAAAAAGCTCCATCGAGCCAGGAAAATGGTATGTGTTTTATGGCAAAATCACAATTAAGAACAGACAATATACGATGGAACAAGCGGTAGTATATGAACCTGATAAATATAAGAATCAAGAGCTCCGCTTGCTGCCAGTCTATTCATTAACCGCAGGAATTACCAATAATCTCATGATACGCACGTTGCAGAGCCTTATGAATTCTGAGCTTTTATTTCTAGATTATTTACCTGCCAATGTACGCAGGCAGTATTCGCTTTGTGAGTATAACTATGCCATGAAGCAGATTCATTTTCCAGATGATATGGATCAATTAATAGAAGTAAGAAAACGCCTGGTATTTGATGAATTTTTCCTTTTTATTATGGGGATGCAATACCAGAAAGAGCGACAGCAGAAAGAAAAAAACTGCTTTTTGTTTGAAAAGGATGATTTCGTTTGGTCACTTCTTAAAAAACTGCCCTATGAACTGACGGGGGCACAGATACGAGCACTTAAGGAAATTGAAAAAGATATGGAAAGTCCATATGTGATGCAGAGATTAATCCAGGGAGATGTTGGATCTGGTAAAACAATTATAGCGTTTCTTATGATGGCAAAGGCTGCTCATAGCGGATACCAGTCTGCAATTATGGCTCCGACAGAAGTGCTTGCAAGACAGCACTATGAATCCTATCAGAATCTGTGCGAAAGCTTTGGATTAGACATACCTGTGATTCTGTTAACTGGCTCCATGAAGGCAAAAGAGAAGAAAGAGGCCTATGAACAAATTTTAAATAGTCCAAATGCATTTATTATTGGAACCCATGCCTTAATTCAAGAAAAGGCAGTATATTCCAATCTAGCTCTTGTAATTACAGATGAACAGCATCGCTTTGGGGTGAAACAAAGAGATGCATTTTCCAATAAAGGGGAACATCCACACATACTTGTCATGTCTGCAACACCGATTCCAAGAACGTTAGCAATTATTCTATATGGGGATCTTGATATATCAGTGATAGATGAGGTGCCGGCACGAAGACTTCCGATTAAGAACTGCGTTGTTGATCAGACGTATCGCCCAAAAGCCTACAGCTTTATTCAAAATGAGATTACAAAAGGGCATCAGGCCTATATCATTTGTCCCCTTGTGGAGGAAACCGAGAACTCGGAGGGTGAGAATGTAACAGACTACAGCAAAATGTTAAAAGGTCAATTCCCTCCGGAGACGAAAATTGGCGTCTTACACGGCAAAATGAAAACAAATCAAAAAAATGAGATTATGGAGCAGTTTATGAGAAACGAGCTTCAAATTCTTGTCTCTACAACAGTAATTGAAGTTGGTGTAAATGTCCCGAATGCGACTGTAATGATGATAGAAAATGCAGACCGTTTCGGTCTGGCCCAGCTTCATCAGCTCAGGGGTCGTGTAGGAAGAGGAGATGCGCAGTCTTACTGTATTATGGTTAACAGCTCCCGCACAAAAACAGCAAAAAAACGATTGGAGATATTGAACAACTCCAACGATGGCTTTTATATTGCAAGCGAGGATCTGAAATTAAGAGGACCAGGGGATTTCTTTGGAATACGCCAAAGCGGCGACCTTGCCTTTCAATTGGCAGATATCTACCAAGACGCAGACGTATTACAGGATGCTTCAGAAGCAGCCAAAGAAATATTAGAAGAAGATGCCAATTTAGAGAAAGAAAAACATCAGATTCTGCAAAAGAAAATGCTTCATTTTGTAGACGAACAAATCAAAAAAATGAACTTATAACAGAATAAGCACCTCAGTATTGAATTTGCTTGCCTTGTATCCCTGCGGGGCAGGACTGCGCAAATCCAATACTGAGGTGCTTATTCTTTAATGACTCAGCCTAAAAAGCTGAAACTTCTGAAAAGATTATTTTCCTGACATCTGTTTTTCCTGTGCTTCGATCATTTTCTTGACCATATAACCACCTACAGAACCGTTCTGCTTTGAGGTAAGGTCTCCATTATATCCATCCTTAAGAGGAACACCAATCTCGTTTGCAACTTCATATTTAAAACGGTCTAAGGCTCCCTTTGCTTCTGGAACGGCTGCTCTGTTTGAACTTCTACCTGACATTTTTCTTTCCTCCATTCGTACATTGTATTTTTATCGCTGGTTGTGTAACGTTGTTACGTGATATATTAGTAACTTCTTGTTACAGTGTTAGTTTGTGCAAATGAATTTGTGATATGCAGGTAAAAAAAGAGAATTCATACATATTATGACAAAAATATGTATGAATTCTTTTGTTGTTAAGCATCAAAGAAGCTGAAAAAACAGATATTTCTTTTTATGAATCAAGCAGCTTTAGACCGCTAATGTCTGGATGAATGGTAAGAGAGTAGTTTGTATAATATACCACGAATCCTGGTGCACTTCCATTTGGCTTTTTGACGTTTTTCTTTTGCAGATAATCAATTTCGATTTTTTCGTTATCCCGGCCTTTGGAATAGAAGCCTGCGAGCTTTCCGGCTTCCTCAAATACACGGTCTGGCAGCTCCTCATTGTTTGATTTTACAATGACATGTGAGCCAGGCATTCCCTTCGCATGGAACCACCAATCATTGCCGGTGGCTACTTTAAAGGTTAACTCATCGTTCTGATAATTGTTTTTTCCAACATAAATGTCATATCCATCACTGGATAAATAATGGAATGGCTTACTTTTTACTTTGATTTTTTTGGAATTGCGGTTTTTCTTTATATATCCATACTCCATAAGCTCATCCTTGATCTGTACCAGATCATCTGCAGACAACGCGATATCTAAGGAGTTCTGTATGGATTCAAGATGAGCAATTTCACTTTCTGTCTGCTGCAGAAATTCCGTTAATGCTTCTTCCGTTCTTTTTAATTTTCCATATCGGTCAAAATATTTCTGTGCATTTTCTAAAGGCGTTAATAATGGATCAAGTGGAATGCGGATAAGTTTGTTGTTATCGTAGTAATTCTCGGCTTCCAGTTCCTTGCTTCCCTCAGGCAGACTGTATCCGTAGGCATGAATAAGTTCGCCGTAGATCTTGTATTTTTCTTTTTTCTCCGTGTCTTTTAACTGCTTCTTCTGCAATTGATATTTTTTCTGATTTCGTTCCAGTGTGGTGGTGACGATTTTTCTCAAATCTACAGATTTTTGGCGGATACGTGTATAGACATTTTTTTCGGCATAATAGACTTCTAAAACAGAAGAAATCTTCTCATAGGTCTGTACATCATAGTCACTGTATTGCGTGAGATTGACAGAAGAAAATTCAATTGGTTCTTTTCCTTTGCGGACAATCACAGGCGTATATTGATGTTCTTTGATTTCATCCATGAACCAGCAGAAATGGTTTGCAATATGAAGCAATTGTTCTTCTGTAAAGGAAGCAGTAGGCAAGTCACCGTCTACGCCTGCCCTGTGACAGATTTCACTGGCAATCAGTGGGCTGATTCCTGTGAAAGAGGAATAGATTGCTTTGATGAGTGACAGTGGTTTTTCCCTTATAATTAAGAGAACATCATCTCGATTTACCATAACAGGATTGGATTTCTGATCCTGTGTAGAGGGAATAAAATAAGGTCTGCCAGGCAATACTTCTCGCAGAGAACTCATCATACTAGATACACGCTTAATGCTGTCAATAATGATTCCTTTTTCGTTGCAGAAGATGATGTTCGAGTGCTTACCCATCAATTCTATAATAAGTACTTTTCGTTCCATATCACCCATTTCGTTTAAATGTTCCACTTCAATATGGATGATTCGTTCCATATGTGGCTGAGATATGCTGACAATTCGCCCATTTGCAATGTGTTTTCGAAGAACCATACAAAAAGTCGGTGCAGTCATAGGACTTGGCTTATTCTCGTCTGTTAAGTACACAAATGGGAGAGAGGCACTTGCGGACATGGCAAGTCGAAACTGGCCACCTGTGCCCTTACATGTGAGCAGCAACTCATCATTTTCTGGTTGTGCTATTTTACTGATTTTTGTATTTAAAATCGTTTGATTCAATTCATATACTAAATTTGATATTACAATTCCATCTAATGCCATTTATCTTTCCTCCTAGCAATATTAGTATTATATATGATGTTGCAAGAAATTCCAATGAATTAGAAAAAACATTTGGAATTATTTGACGTGTACCTATTTTGGCATTATAATATAAACATCTATGCATGCAGATGTTTATATAGACCATGCATGATACTGTTTACAATTGAATAGGAAAGAAGGATATAGGATGATCAAAAGTATGACTGGGTTTGGTCGTGCTGAATTTGCTGATGATAAGCGCAAATTTACAGTTGAGATCAAATCAGTGAATCATAGGTATTTAGATGTGAACATCAAGATGCCTAAGAAGTTGAATTTCTTTGAGAGCACGATTCGCAATCTTTTGAAAGAATATATGGAACGAGGAAAGGTTGACGTATTTATTACATCAGAAGATTTCTCGGAAAATAATTTCTCTTTGCAGTATAATTCTGCTCTTGCAGGTGAGTACTTGAAATATTTGAATCAGATGGCAAAGGAATATCACTTGGATAATGATATCCGTGTCAGTACGTTATCTCGTTATCCAGATGTGTTTGTTATGGAAGAACAGAATCCGGATGAGAAGGAACTCTGGGCAGGACTTGAAGCTGCAATTCGCGGAGCATGTGAACAATTTGTTCAAACCCGCATTAAAGAAGGTGAACATTTACAGTCAGACCTGTGTGATAAGCTTGATCAGATGCTTACATATGTTGATTTTATCGAAGAACGTTCACCTGTTATCATGAAGGATTATCGCGCAAGACTGGAAGATAAAATCAAAGAGCTTTTGGGCGACAGACAGATTGATGATGCAAGAATTGCAACAGAAGTAACCATTTTTGCAGATAAAATCTGTGTAGATGAGGAAACAGTGCGCTTACGAAGCCACATCAAATCAACCAAAGATACGCTTACAGCTGGTGGGAGTGTTGGCAGAAAGCTTGACTTTATTGCACAGGAGATGAATCGAGAAGCGAATACCATCCTCTCGAAAGCAAATGATCTTGAAATCTCTGATGTAGGTATCAATTTAAAAACTGATATTGAGAAAGTAAGAGAACAAATTCAGAATATCGAATAGGAATGACTATGAGTAAATTGATTAACATTGGATTTGGTAATATGGTGAATGCGGATAAGATAGTTACAATTATCTCCCCTGAATCTGCACCTGCGAAACGTTATGTGCAGCATGCAAAAGAAAATATGACGTTGATTGATGCCACACAGGGACGCAAAACCAAGAGTATTATTTTTACGACACACGATAAATTAATTCTTTCGGCATTACAGCCAGAGACTTTGGCTGGAAGATTTAATAGCGGAGACATTATACAGCAAGAGGTAAAAGAATGAGTTCTGATAAAAAAGGCATCCTGGTTGTTGTATCTGGATTCTCGGGCGCTGGCAAAGGCACAATAATGAAAAGCCTCATGAGTAAATATGGAGATTTTTATGCGTTGTCCATATCTGCAACCACAAGAGAACCAAGACCAGGCGAAGTGAATGGAAAAGATTATTTCTATGTCTCAAAACAAGAATTTGAGCAGATGATCAAAGACGATAAGCTGATTGAATATGCGCAGTATGTAGGCAATTATTATGGAACACCAAAAGCATATGTGGAAGAACAGCTAAATTCAGGAAAAAGTGTTATACTAGAAATAGAGATTCAAGGAGCACTGAAGGTAAAAAAGAAATTCCCAGACACAAAGCTTTTATTTGTAACAGCACCGAGTGCGATGCAGTTAAAGAATCGTCTGATTGGAAGAGGAACTGAGACTTCCGATGTTATAGAAGCAAGATTAAAGAGAGCTTGTGAGGAATCACAGGGGATCGAGCAGTATGATTATTTAGTGATAAACGACCAACTGGATGATTGCGTGAATCGCGTGCATCAGATTCTTCAATCAGAGAAGAATGGAATGGGTGCTGATAATTCCAGTGAACGTGTATCAGCTAATATAGATTTAATAAAAAATATGAGAGATGAGCTAACAGGCTTTTCGAAAGGAGAATAATTATGATACATCCATCTTATGTAGAATTAATGAAAGTAGTAAACAATGACGTAGAAATTGGTGAGGAACCAGTTGTAAATAGTCGTTATTCCATCGTTTTAGCAGCAGCAAAACGCGCACGCCAGATTATTGATGGAGCAGAACCATTGATTGAGAATCCAAAATGTCCAAAGCCATTATCCATTGCAGTGGAAGAGTTATACAAAGGCGATGTAAAGATTCTTACAGATGACGAGAACTAAGACAAAGAATTGTGAAAGAAATAAAAGGGGATGACGAATATGGTTGTCATCCCTTTTTATAAAGTGAGAGGTCTATGAAATTATTATTTATATCTTTAGGTTGTGATAAAAACCTGGTTGATTCAGAGTTTATGATTGGAATGTTAACCAATGATGGTATTGAGTTGACTGACGATGAAACGGAAGCGGATATTATTATTATAAATAGCTGCTGTTTTATTAATGATGCCAAAGAAGAAAGTATTCAAAACATTCTGGAAATGGCGGAATATCGTAAGTCCGGAAGCTGTAAGGCACTGATTGTTACAGGCTGTTTGGCACAGCGCTATCAGGATGAAATTATAAAAGAGATTCCTGAGGTAGATGCGATTTTAGGCACCAATTCGTATGATGCCATCGTAGAGGCAGTACATGAGGTTCTGTCAAATCATTCTTATAAGAATCTTGGAACGCTGACAGGCCTTCCAAAGCTTGAAAACAAAAGAGTTGTTACCACAGGCGGACATTATGCACATTTGAAAATAGCAGAGGGCTGTAACAAGAATTGCACCTACTGTGTCATCCCTTCCATCCGGGGACGTTATCGCAGTGTCCCAATTGAGACACTTGTTCAACAAGCGAAGGAGCTTGTTGCAGATGGTGTAAAAGAAATTATTCTTGTGGCTCAGGAAACAACGCTTTACGGTATTGATTTGTACGGAGAGAAATCTCTGCATAGACTGCTTGATGAATTGAATACCATTCCTGGTTTGTTTTGGATTCGAATTATGTATTGCTATCCAGAGGAAATATATGATGAATTGGTAGATGCTATGATTCGCAATACAAAGGTATGTCATTATCTCGATATGCCAATCCAGCATTGCAATGATGCGATTCTAAAGCGTATGGGTAGAAGAACGAACAAAGAAGATCTTATGAGAATTATTCGCGATCTCCGTGGAAAGATTCCAGATATTACACTTCGTACCACATTAATTTGTGGTTTCCCTGGTGAAACAGAAGAGATGCATGAAGAATTAATGCAATTCATTCATGATATGGAGTTTGATCGTCTGGGGGCATTTGCTTACTCGCCAGAAGAAGGAACACCGGCTGCAGAATTCTCGGATCAGATTAAAGAAGAAACAAAGCAGGACTGGCAGGCAGATGTGATGGAGCTTCAAGAAGAGGTAATATTCGATAAGAATGATGCAATGAAGGGGCGCGAGCTCTATGCTTTTATTGAGGGCAAGGTGGCAGATGAGAATGCCTATGTGGGCAGGACGTATCGAGATGCTCCTGGTATTGATGGATATATATTTATCAATACAGATGAAGAACTGATAACTGGTGATATCGTAAAAGTGAAAGTCACTGGCGCATATGAATATGATTTGATAGGAGAGCTAAAATGAATTTACCAAATAAATTAACCCTATTTCGAGTATTTTTAATTCCATTTTTTGTATTTTTCCTCTTGGCTCCATATTTTACGGGATATGGTAACTATATTGCAGTGGCAATTTTTATTGTTGCAAGTCTGACAGACCTGTTAGATGGAAAAATTGCAAGAAAATACAATCTTGTAACTAATTTTGGAAAATTTATGGACCCACTTGCAGATAAGCTTTTGGTATGTTCTGCAATGATTTGTCTCATTGCAACTGGACAGCTTGCAGCTTGGATTGTAATTATTATTATTGCAAGAGAATTTATAATCAGTGGCTTTCGTTTGATCGCTTCAGACAATGGGGTTGTAATTGCCGCTAGTTATTGGGGCAAATTCAAAACAACCTTCCAGATGCTGATGGTGATTGTTTTGATTTTAAATATTCCTCATCCATTTTTCCAGATTCTTGGAATTATTTTAACCTATGTTGCATTAGTGCTTACTGTTGTATCACTGATTGATTACATAGTAAAGAATAAAGATATCTTAAAGGATCAGAAATAATGGATACCGTTGAATTCGAAGAGCAAAAGCTCCGACTATACCAATTATTACAGAAATATCAGCTATGTGTCACAACGGCCGAAAGCTGTACAGGCGGCATGGTTGCTTCAGGACTCGTAGACATTTCGGGAATATCGGAATATTTTCAAGAAGGTTTTGTAACATATTCCGATCATGCAAAGAATCATCTACTTCATGTGGATATGCAGACAATTGAACAATACGGCGTTGTAAGCGAAGAAACAGCAAGGGAAATGGCACTTGGTGCATGCAGCTATGCTCTTTCCGACTGCGCAATTACCACAACAGGAGTCGCAGGTCCAACCGGTGGAACGAAAGATACTCCCGTAGGGTGTGTATGCTTTGGCTGTGTTGTAAAAGAACATGTTTTTTCCGAGCGCATGGTTTTTCCTGGAAATAGAACAGAAATACGGAAACTGGCAACACAAGAAGCATTCCGCTTTTTGATTGAGAAAATTGAAGAGGTAATGATATGAGAATAATAGCTGGTTCGGCAAGAAGCCTTCCATTAAAAACGTTAGATACTATGGATACCAGACCAACAACAGACCGCATTAAAGAAACACTTTTTAATATGATTCAAAACGAGCTCCCTGGATGTTATTTCTTAGATTTGTTTGCAGGAAGTGGTCAGATTGGATTAGAGGCAATCAGCAGAGGAGCTGAATATGCTGTGTTTGTAGATAACAGCCGCAAAGCGGGTCAATGCATTGAGGACAACATTCGATTTACCCGGTTTGATAAGCAGTGCCGATTCCTTAATATGGATGCTGTGGCTGCGATTCGATCATTAGAAGGAAAATACAGATTCGATGTAATTTTTATGGATCCACCATATAACAAAGAGCTTGAAAAAGATATGTTAACGGTTCTAAAGGATTCATCTATATTGAAGGAAAATGCACTGATTGTTGTGGAAGCTTCCCTAGATACAAAGTTTGATTATTTAGATGAGCTTGGCTATAAACTATTAAAATACAAAAAATATAAGACAAACGCACATGCTTTTATAACCATGTGTTAGGAGGAGCTTATGAAAAAAGCAGTCTACCCAGGAAGCTTTGACCCAGTGACATTTGGACACCTTGATGTAATAGAAAGATCGTCGAAAATAGTAGATGAACTGGTAGTTGGAGTGCTTAATAACAGCGCAAAAAATTCATTGTTTTCTTTAGAAGAACGTGTTAGTATGATTAAAGAGATGACGAAAGATTATCCGAATGTTACAGTTACTTCGTTTGATGGTCTTCTTGTTGATCATATGAGAGAAATAGGGGCAACAATTATTGTCCGTGGTTTACGTGCTGTAACAGATTTTGAATATGAATTACAGATTGCGCAGACAAACCATGTTCAAGAACCAGGAATAGAGACTATATTCCTGACTACAAATTTGAAATATTCTTATCTCAGTTCTACGATAGTGAAAGAATTTGCATCGTATGGCGGTGATATCACAAAGTTTGTTCCTGAACAGTTTATTGATAAAATTTATGCAAAATATAATATCAGATAAGGAGAATTTCTTATGAGCAGTAGAATTGAGCAGGGAATTGAAGAAATTGAAGATTTTATTGAAAGTTGCAAATTTGCGACTTTTTCCAGTTCTAATATTATCGTTAATAAAGAAGAATTAGAAGAACTGCTTTCTGAACTTCGTTCAAAGACACCAGAAGAGATTAAACGTTACCAGAAGATCATCAGCAATAAAGAAGCAATCCTCGCAGACGCACAGGCGAAAGCGGATCAGATTATTGCACAGGCTCAGATTCAGACCAATGAACTTGTCAGTGAGCATCAGATTATGCAACAGGCATATGCCCAGGCAAACGAAGTTGTTATGATTGCAACCAAACAGGCACAGGAGATTCTTGATAATGCTACCAATGAAGCAAATAATATCAGAATGGGTGCAATGTCTTACACCGATGAACAGTTAAGAGGAATCGAAGAAATTCTTACACATTCAATTGATACTTCCCGCGCACGTTACGAGAATCTATTGAATTCTCTTCAGGGTTATCTTGATGTTGTCTCAAGAAATCGTACTGAATTATTCCCAGCTGAGCCAGAGCCAGAGGAAGAAATGCCTAAGACAAGTGAGTCCGCTCCGAGTGATAAGGCTGCAGACATAGATATGTCAAATGTAACGATTGAGACAAATCCCTCAAACGAATAAAAAGTAATATCCAAATCCAAGTATAACAGAGCAGAGGCAATAACCTAGTCTAAGAAGTACATAGTTCATAATAGAAAGATTTGTATTACTGATCATGGAGCCTGTTTGTGCAATTCCAGAGACCCCTCCAATTGATAACACAAGAATCATACATATGAACTGGAAGACATCAGAACTGGGATATTGTGCAACGAGATATATTCCATTTGTCACTTCCAGATTGCTGATAAATAGGCATTGTATCTGTGGATTTTGCCATGGAATATGGGTTGCCATATTTCCAATAATCGAAAACATAACGATATAACCGCATAATTTTATAAGTGTGTGAAAGCCACTTATAATTCCGGCGTCAACGATTTGCATATTTATTTGAAATCTTGATGCCGTTTTTTTATGATTACATTTTCTAGAAGGAATATGTAAAAGCTGTATCATGCCAATAACAAATGGGGGACCATAAAGCAAAAGCAGCACTGGGAGAACTGGGTATTTTCCATGAAATTGCTGCTGCAGCACATAGCTCATGATAAAGACTGGACTTAAGTTGTTGGTAAATGCGCAGAGAACCTGTGCGGACTTAGCGGATATCATATCATGTTCTAGATGGTCAGCTGTCAATTTACTTCCGATTGGAAAACCAAAGAGGAATCCAAAGAAGATGATAAATGCTTCTGTGATGGAGACTGGCAGCTTGATGGGTAAAGCTTCCATGCGGCAATCAAGGGTATATAGCAAATTGGAGCCAATGATAATCGCAGAGATAATGGTGAACGGAAGAAGCGTAGGAAGTACTTGCTGGAACCATAATTGCAAGCCGTCTTGAGAAGCTCCAAAAGCCTCTGCCGGATTCCATAAATAATATATAATTAATAGGACAATTAGAATAGCATACATTAATTTTTTCATAATATAGATTATGAGATAAAGGAGGACACTATGAGTGTATTAGACAATTTAGAGCCAAAGAAAGTATTTCATTATTTTGAGGAGATTTGCAGTATACCGCACGGTTCTAGAAACACAAAGCAGATCAGTGATTACCTTGTTCAATTTGCAAAAGAACATGAGCTAGAGTACTACCAGGATGAGTTGAATAATGTCATTATGATAAAGGAAGCCTCTGTCGGATACGAAAATGCCGACCCTGTAATTATTCAGGGACATATGGACATGGTCTGCGAAAAAGAAAAAGGCTGTGATATTGATTTTGAGAAAGAGGGCTTGCGCCTCTATATTGATGAGGACTTTGTGAAAGCCAAAGATACTACCTTAGGTGGAGATGATGGGATTGCTGTTGCATATGCACTTGCAATTCTGGATTCCGAAGAAATTGTACATCCACGACTTGAGGTAGTGATCACTGTCGATGAAGAGATTGGAATGCTTGGAGCATATGATATTGACCTTTCTATGTTAAAAGGTCACCAAATGCTGAATCTTGACAGTGATGAGGAAGGACATTTCCTTACAAGCTGTGCTGGTGGAATGAGTCTTATTGCACAGATACCAGTCGAAAGAACCGAGCAGACAGGCTGTAAACTTACTATTACGATTACTGGACTAGAAGGCGGTCATTCAGGCAGTGAGATTCATAAAGAACATGGGAATGCAGACATTCTTATGGGGCGTTTGTTGAAGCTTATCATGGATGAGACTCCTTTCGGAATTGTAGCCTTGGAAGGGGGATTAAAAGACAATGCCATTCCAAGAGAATGTAATTGTGAGATTCTTATTCCAGAAGAAAGCAAAGCACTTGTTATGGGAATTGCAGCCAATTTGGATGATGTATTAAAAAAAGAATACGCTCTATCCGATGCGAATGTTCAAGTGCTTGTTAAAGAGGAGGGGACTTCAACAGAACAAATCTTAGATTATAATTCTGTACACAAGCTTGGATTTTTCCTTCGCACTGTTCCAAACGGTGTACAACATATGAGCATGATTATGCCAGGTCTTGTAGAAACCTCTTTGAATCTTGGAATTATGAACTTAAAGGAAGATGTACTTGAGACCGTAATCTCTATTCGAAGCTCAGTATCTTCCAGAAAAGAAGATGTGAAGGATCAGGTAACTCAGATTGTGGAAATGCTTGGTGGAGAGGTTACAATTGAAGGAGATTATCCAGCATGGGAATATAAAGCTGAATCTAAGATGAGAGAGACAATTGCTCAGATTTATAGGGAGCAGTATGGGGAAGAGCCAGTTTTTGAGGCAATTCATGCAGGATTGGAATGTGGCATTTTCTCAGACAAAATCACTGATTTGGACTGTGTTTCCTTTGGTCCAATGAATCTGGATATTCATACGCCAAAGGAAAGACTTAGTATTTCATCCACCGAACGTGTTTGGAAACTGATTATCGAATATTTGAAACGAGCAAAATAATTATGATGCGATTAGATAAATATCTGGCTGATTGTGGAGTTGGGACAAGAACAGAAGTAAAAAAAATCATAAAGTCCGGCAGGGTTCAAATCAATGGGCAGGTTATATGTAAACCCGAAGCAAAGGTGAAGGAAGATGCTGATACAGTACTCGTAGACAATGGAAAAATCTCTTACGAAAAATATGCTTACTTTCTTTTTCATAAGCCTTCTGGTTGTGTGACTGCGGTAAAGGATAATCTGCATAAAACAGTGATGGATTATTTCCCAGAGAAGGAATTTGAAGGCTTTTCCCCTGTAGGGAGACTGGATTTAGATACGGAAGGATTTCTTCTTGTGACCAACGATGGTCAGCTTGCACATCATCTGATCAGTCCATCTCATCATGTGGCGAAAACATATTATGCCAAGCTCGATGCAGATTTATTGCCAGAACATATAGAACTGTTTCGCAATGGACTCGATATCGGAGACGACACACCTACTTTGCCAGCGGAGCTTGTGATATGTGAAGCACAGCCGTCCACATCCTATGTCACTTTATATGAAGGACGTTTTCATCAGGTGAAACGAATGTTTCAAGCGATAAATCGTAATGTAACCTATTTAAAAAGAGTCTCCATGGGTGGACTTTCTCTTGGGGAACTGCCAAGAGGAGAATATCGTAAGCTGACATTAGAAGAGGTGGAATTATTATCCACAGATAGAAAAGGAGTATAGTATGTACGAAGGATACTTGCCAATTTCCAAACAGGATATGATAGAACGCGGAATAGAACAATTAGATTTTGTATATGTATGTGGTGATGCATATGTAGATCATCCCTCCTTTGGTCATGCTATTATCACAAGATTATTAGAGGCCCATGGATATTCTGTCGGAATTATTGCACAGCCGGACTGGAAGGATGATGCTTCCATATCGATTCTTGGCACGCCTAGATTAGGGTTTATGGTCTCAGCCGGCAATATGGATTCTATGGTGAATCATTATTCTGTATCAAAGCGAAAAAGAGAGAAGGATGCGTTTACTCCAGGGGGCATCATGGGAAAACGCCCAGATTATGCAACTGTTGTATACTGCAATATGATTCGACGTACTTATAAGAACACCCCAATCATCATTGGAGGGATTGAAGCAAGTCTGCGTCGACTGGCTCATTATGATTATTGGTCCAATAAATTAAAGAGATCGATTCTTCTAGATTCAGGAGCAGATATTATCTCATATGGTATGGGCGAGAAAAGTATCATTGAAATTGCGGATGCTCTTGCATCTGGAATGGATGTTAAGGATGTTACCTATATTGATGGCACGGTATTTAAAACCAAAGATCGTGACATTATATATGACGCTGTTGAACTTCCAGATTGGGAACAGCTGAAAGAAGATAAAGCAAATTACGCAAAGAGCTTTTATACACAGTATTGCAATACCGATCCATTTTCTGGTAAAAGATTATTCGAACAATACAATACAACCTATGTTGTTCAGAATCCTCCTGCAAAGCCATTAACACAAACAGAGATGGATGAAGTGTATGCACTCCCTTATATGAGAAATTATCATCCTTCTTATGAGGAAGCAGGAGGAGTGCCTGCAATTCGTGAAATTAAGTTCTCACTTGTAAGCAATCGAGGGTGTTACGGCGGCTGCAGCTTCTGCGCACTTACCTTCCATCAAGGAAGAATTATTCAGACAAGAAGTCATGAATCCATTGTCGATGAGGCAAAACAGATTATTGAGGAACCTGATTTTAAGGGTTATATACATGATGTTGGAGGACCTACTGCTAATTTTAGAGCTCCAGCTTGTAAAAAGCAGCTGACAAAAGGTGCATGCCCAAACCGTCAATGCTTATTCCCAACCCCATGTAAGAATTTGGAAGTAGATCATACAGATTATTTGAAGCTCTTAAAGGAATTACGCGAACTGCCAAAGGTAAAGAAGGTGTTTATTCGTTCCGGAATTCGTTTTGATTATCTCATGTATGATAAAGATCGTACATTTTTAAGAGAGCTATGTGAACATCATGTAAGTGGACAGCTTAAGGTTGCGCCAGAGCATATCTCAAACGCTGTACTGGAAAAGCTTGGTAAACCCAGGGTAGAAGTGTATAATAAATTCGTACAAGCTTATACGGATATGAATAAGAAGATTGGTAAAGAGCAGTATCTGGTTCCATATCTTATGTCATCCCATCCTGGTTCAACCTTGAAGGAAGCAATTGAGCTTGCAGAATTTCTCCGTGATTTGGGTTATATGCCAGAGCAGGTACAGGATTTCTATCCGACTCCATCCACGATATCTACGTGTATGTATTATACGGGATTAGATCCAAGAACCATGGAGCCTGTGTATGTTGCTACCAATCCTCATGAAAAGGCAATGCAGCGTGCATTAATCCAATACCGCAATCCAAAAAATTATGATTTGGTATATGAGGCATTGACAAAGGCGGGAAGACAGGATCTCATTGGCTTTGAGAAGCATTGTCTGATTCGCCCAAGAAAGAATTTTGGAGAGCATCATGGCAAGACTGGGGCTGGAACAGGTAATTCTTTCCATAAGAACGGAGCAACAAATACAACAAATAAAGGAAAACAAAGCGGAGCTTCTGGTAAATCCACTGATCACACAAAGAAGAAAACCATTCGCAATGTTCATAAAAAGAAAAGATGAAAGAATATCAATTAAATTCAAACGAAAGCGGTCAACGATTTGACAAATATTTAAAGAAGCTTCTTCCAAATGCGACTACAAGCTTTCTATATAAGATGCTGCGAAAGAAAAACATCACATTAAATGGTAAAAAAGCCACTGGAAATGAAAAATTGCAGGAGCATGATGTGGTTCAATTGTTTTTTAGCGATGAAACTTATTTAAAGTTCTCTCAAAATTCACATGAACTTCAGACAGAATATGAAGCACTTCAGAAACTGGATTATAAGAAGCTTCCAGTTGTTTATGAAGATGAAGATATGCTGGTTGTGAACAAACCCCACAATATGCTGTCTCAGAAGGCAAAGCCTCTAGATGTATCAGCAAATGAATATGTGTTATCCTATTTGATGAACACCAAACAGCTTCCTTTAGAAGTATTTCAGACATTTCATCCTTCTGTATGTAATCGCCTTGACCGAAATACAACAGGACTATTGATTGCTGGTAAATCAATGAATGGACTTCAGGAATTATCCAAGATGCTTCGAACTCGTGACGTGAAGAAATTTTATAGATGTATTGTATATGGAACGGTAGAACGTGGTGCAACAATAAAAGGCTATGTTACAAAGAATGAGAAAACAAATAAGGTAACAGTTACGACACATGAGACAGATCATTCTTTGTACATTGAGACCGAATATCAGCCCCTGAAATGTGAGAATGGCTGTACACTTTTGGAAATCCACCTGATTACAGGAAGAACCCATCAGATTCGTGCGCATTTATCCTCTATTGGACATCCAATTATTGGAGATATGAAATATGGCAATGGGGATATCAATAAGATGTTTTATGATAAATATAAAGTAACACATCAAATGTTACATGCATTTCGTATTGAGTTCCCGGATGGAAGAATTGTAAAAGTTGATCCACCGGAATTATTTACTAGAATAATGAATGATAAATAAAAGGAGTTCTTATGGCAACATGGAATTCAAGAGGTCTTCGAGGTTCCACTCTCGAGGATCTGCTAAATAGAACAAATGAAAAATATTTGGAGAATGGGCTGGCATTAATTCAAAAAATACCGACACCCATCACTCCGATTAATATTGATAAAGAGAGCAGACATATTACACTCGCTTATTTCGATCAAAAGAGTACCGTTGACTATATTGGTGCAGTACAAGGAATTCCCGTATGCTTTGATGCAAAGGAATGCAACACGGATACATTTCCACTTGCAAATATTCATGAGCATCAGGTAGAGTTCATGCGCCATTTTGAAGAGCAGCACGGCATCTCTTTTTTTCTTATATTATTTACACAACGTGATGAATTCTATTACTTACAATTTAAACAGCTGTTAACATTCTGGGAAAGAGCTCAAAAAGGGGGCAGAAAAAGTTTTCGATATGATGAGTTGGATTCTGATTATATTCTACCTAAACTGCCGGGAGTCTTTGTACCCTATCTAAATGCATTGCAGAAAGATCTTGAATCCAGGGATTGACAATTGTTGCTATATCCAATATAATGACTGTATTTCACATGGTAATGAATTAGCACTGTACCATAGTAAAGTTTAAGGAGCAGCTATGAAAGAGCAAATATTACATACACCAGATGGTGTTCGAGACATTTATAATGGAGAATGCAAAAAGAAATTAATACTTCAGGAACGTCTACATAAAGTATTGTTAAAATACGGATATCAGGATATACAGACTCCAACCTTTGAATTTTTTAATATCTTTAGCAGTGAAATAGGTACAACGCCATCAAAGGATCTATATAAATTTTTTGATAAAGATGGCAATACCTTAGTTCTTAGACCCGATTTCACTCCGTCTGTTGCAAGAAGTGCTGCAAAGTATTATCTGGACGATGGTATGCCTGCCAAACTATGTTATATGGGAAATACCTTTATTAATTCTAATAATTATCAGGGCCGGTTGAAAGAAAATACACAGTGTGGAGCTGAATTCATTGGAGACGATTCCGTTTCAGCAGATGCAGAGATACTTGCAATGGTTGTAGACTCATTAAAGAATGCAGGTTTAACAAAATTTCAAATTTCAGTAGGACATGCCCAGTTTTTCGCAGGATTGATAAAAGCCGCTGCCATTTCAGATGATGCTGAAATAGAATTGAGAAACCTGATAGCAAACAAGAATTTCTTTGGGGTAGACGAATTTATCGAAACCTTAGAGATTGATGATGACCTAAAACATTTATTTCATATGCTTGGTAATTTTGATTCAAAAGTAGAAGAGATCTCTGATGCAAAGAATTATGCGAAGAATTATCCAATGATTTTATCTTCTATTAAAGCACTAGAAGAATTAGATCAAATGCTAAAGCTTTATGATATTGATAACTATGTCTCCTATGAGCTTGGACTTATCAGTAACTATCATTATTATACGGGAATTATTTTTGCTGGTTATACATTAGGAACCGGGGAACCAATTGTAAACGGTGGAAGATATGATAAACTGCTTCAGTTCTTTGGTAAGGATGCTCCAGCAATAGGATTTGCAATTGTGGTAGATCAACTGTTATCTGCACTATCAAGACAAAAGATTGAGATTCAAGCTTTGACAGATACCAATTTAATTGTATATTCAGAGGCATCTATGAAGGAAGCCATTGCCAAAGCAACTGAACTTCGAATGAAGGGACATCAGGTTACTCTTTTGAAAAGAAATGAATCCAAAAAAGAAGAGGACTATAAAAGTTATGCTTTGCAGAATCAAATTGAAGATATCATGTACATGAATTAAATTGCCATATAAAGATATGATATTGCGTTATGATTGATAAAAGATTTGGAGAGAATATGGAAGAGAATAGATATTTAACATTCGCTTTAGGGAAAGGGCGATTGGCAAAGAAGACATTAGAACTTTTTGAACAGATTGGGATTACTTGTGAAGAGATGAAAGACAAAGATACCAGAAAGCTGATCTTTGTAAACGAAGAATTAAAATTAAGATTCTTTCTTGCAAAAGGACCAGATGTTCCTACCTATGTAGAATATGGTGCAGCTGATATTGGCATTGTTGGAAAAGATACAATCCTAGAAGAGGGACGCAATATTTATGAGGTACTTGATTTGGGATTTGGAAAATGCCGTATGTGCATTTGTGGACCAGAGAGTGCAAGAGAACTCTTACAGCATCACGAGCAGATAAGAGTTGCGACAAAATATCCACATATTGCAAAAGACTATTTCTATAATAAAAAACATCAGACAGTTGAAATTATTAAGTTGAATGGTTCTATCGAACTGGCACCTATTGTTGGATTGTCAGAAGTGATTTGTGATATCGTAGAAACAGGATCAACACTTCGGGAAAATGGTCTTACCGTTCTAGAAGAGGTGTGTCCTTTATCTGCAAGAGTAGTAGTAAATCAGGTTAGCATGAAAATGGAAAATGAAAGAATCACAAAGTTAATTCGTGATTTAAAAACTGTTATTTAATTTAGGAGGCATAATATGAGAATTGTAGAGCTTACAGATGAAAGCAAAAAAGATATATTAGAAAATTTGTTGAAACGTAGTCCAAATAACTATGCAGAATTTGAAGGACGTGTCAATACAATTATAGAGGCTGTTCGAAAGGACAGGGATGCTGCGATATTCTCATATACAAAGCAGTTCGATGGAGCAGATATCAATTCGACGAATATCTTAGTTACAGAAGAAGAAATAGAAGATGCGTATCGCAATGTAGATCAAACATTGTTAGATGTAATTCGTAAAGCACTTGTGAATATTCGAAAATATCATGAAAAGCAAAAACAACAGTCCTGGTTTACTTCAGAAGATGGTATTATCTTAGGACAGAAGGTTACTGCTTTAGAGAAAGTGGGCGTGTATGTTCCGGGTGGTAAAGCAGTATATCCTTCTTCTGTTCTGATGAATGTACTTTCTGCTAAAGTTGCTGGAGTAGACCGTATTGTAATGTGCACCCCTCCAGGAAAAGATGGCAAAATCTATCCTTCTACTTTGGTTGCGGCCAAAGAAGCAGGCGTTGATGAAATCTATAAAGTAGGAGGAGCCCAGGCGATTGCTGCAATGGCGTTTGGAACAGAATCAGTTCCAAAAGTTGATAAAATTGTTGGTCCTGGTAATATCTATGTAGCACTTGCTAAAAAAGCTGTGTTTGGTTATGTGAGCATTGATTCCATTGCAGGTCCTAGCGAGATTCTTGTGCTTGCTGATGAAACAGCGAATCCAAGATATGTTGCTGCGGATTTATTATCTCAGGCAGAACATGATGAAATGGCATCAGCAATATTAATCACTACAAGTGAGAAGGTAGCAGAGGCGGTTTCAAAAGAAGTAAAACGTTTTGTAGAACAGCTATCAAGACAGGAAATCATTCAGAAATCTTTGGATAATTATGGATATATCCTTGTGGCTAAGGATATGAATCAGGCAATTGATGCGGTGAATGAGATTGCATCAGAGCATATGGAAATTGTAACGAAAGATCCTTTCCAGGTTATGACTAAGGTTCGTAATGCAGGAGCTATTTTTATCGGTGAATATTCTTCTGAACCTTTGGGCGATTATTTTGCTGGTCCAAATCATGTCTTACCTACCAATGGCACTGCCAAATTCTTCTCTGCACTTAGTGTAGATGATTTCATCAAGAAATCCAGCATCATTTCCTATTCTAGAGAAGCATTGGAGCCTGTATATAAGGATATCGTGCGATTTGCAGAATGCGAACAGTTGACTGCTCATGCAAATTCCATTAAAGTAAGATTTGAAGATGAAATATAATATCAAATATAAGAGCTATAAACTAGGAGAAGGCTATGTCAGAAAGAATTGCTGCAACAACGCGTAAAACAAAAGAAACAGATATCTCGATCAGTTTCAATATAGATGGTACCGGGAAATCACAGATTAACACTGGTGTGGGATTTTTTGATCATATGTTAGAGGGGTTTTCCAAACATGGATTTTTTGACCTTAAGATGCAATGCGATGGAGATTTGACGGTTGATTGCCATCACACGATTGAAGACTGCGGGATTGTCCTTGGCAATGCGATCAAAGAAGCTATCGGCGATAAGAAAGGAATTAAGCGCTTTGGCAGCTGTATTCTTCCCATGGATGAGACACTTGTTCTTTGTGCGATTGATTTATCAGGCCGCCCATATCTTGTTTTCGATGGTGAATTTGCGTCAGAGCGAGTGGGGTATATGGATACTGAAATGGTAAAAGAATTCTTTTATGCAATCAGCTATTCTGCAGGAATGAATCTACATATAAAAGTATTGACACCAGGCAATACACATCACATGATTGAGGCAATGTTTAAAGCATTTGGAAAAGCGTTAGACGAAGCAACTTGTTTGGATGCAAGAATTGCTGATATCTTATCTACGAAAGGGAGCTTATAAGATGGAGCAAAAGAATATCGTTGCCACTCTTTATTTAAAAAATGGAAAAGCTGTCAAATCACCCACAGATATGACAGAAATCGATAACGTATATGAACTTTGTCAGATGTATAATGACAGCGGTATTGATAAAATTATCATTTTTGATTTAAGTACAGATGACGACGAACATGAAAAAAACATACATACGATTAAAAACATTAATCGTAATATTGAGATTAAAGTATGTGCCGGCGGCAATATTAACCGGCTTGAGGATATTAAGAAGCTATTATATGCAGGCTGTTTACAAGTGATCTTAAATGGTTCTAAGCCTGAAAGTACCAGCCTGGCTGATGAAGCCAGCAAGCGTTTTGGAAAAGACCGTGTGTTAGTGTCTTTAGAAAATGTGGATTTCCTTTTTAAGCATAAATCAGAAATGGAACAGACGTTTCATGAAATGTTAGTTTTAAATATGGATATTCTCGATGCAGTTGAGAATATCACAGAGATTCCATGTGTGGTAGTGCTGCCAGAATATAATTATGAAATGATTGTTGATGTACTAAAACGGGAGAATGTCCGTGGAATATCTGGATCATTTATTAATGATACAAATACAGATATTATGAAACTGAAATCAACATTGTCCAATGATGGAATTAAAATGGACAATTTCGAACCAGCTCTCAGATGGGATCAGTTAAAACTGAACTCAGATGGCATGGTGCCTGTAATTGTACAGGATTATCGAACAGATCAGGTATTGATGCTTGCTTATATGAACGAAGAAGCGTTTAACACTACTATTAATATTGGGAAAATGACTTATTGGAGCAGAAGCCGCAACGAATTATGGACAAAAGGACTTACGTCAGGGCACATCCAATACGTAAAATCCCTAACAGCTGATTGTGATTATGACACAATACTTGCAAAGGTATCCCAGGTAGGTGCTGCATGTCATACTGGAAATAAAAGCTGTTTCTTTAATCAGATTGTCAAAAAGGAATATGTGGAGAAAAATCCATTAAAGGTATTAGAAAGTGTTTACAATGTCATAGCAGATCGGAAAGAAAATCCAAAAGAAGGATCTTATACCAATTATTTATTTGATAAGGGACTTGATAAAATTTTGAAAAAGGTTGGAGAAGAAGCAACTGAAATTGTGATTGCATCCAAAAATCCGGATTCTGAAGAAATCAAGTATGAAATATCTGATTTTATGTATCATTGCATGGTGCTTATGGTAGAAAAAGGGGTAACCTGGGAAGATATTACAACAGAATTAGCGCAACGATAACGAAATGAGTGCCACTGGCACTCATTTTGTACGCTATGGTGAACAAAAGCCGCTCATAAAGAGCGGCTTTCTTGAATAAAATAGTAAAAATCAATATGGAGATTAACATAACTATATTATGTATACCAATTCTCGAAAACACACATATGATCAAAGGTATCAACACGTTCGAAACGCACGTCAATCATTCGAAAATGAACCTCAGCCTGCATCAAATATATGGAAGTGGATAGTCATTCGATTTATTATTGCAGCGATTCTTTTTCTCACTTATGTTTTATTGACCCAATTCCCGGATATTTTTCCAAATAATATTGGAAAAGAAGTATATGAGGAGATAAAGAGCAATGATTTATACACAAAGCTGCAAAATTATGTTATTATGCTTCTATATGAAAATTAGAGAGGTATAGGTTTTCGAATATGACAAAACTTGCTTTATCAGATGAAATACTGATGCAGATTGATAAGCCAGCCAGATATATTGGAAATGAGCTTAATAGTATTGTAAAAGATAAAAACGAAATTGATATCCGAATAGCGATGGTATTCCCTGATGTTTATGATATCGGAATGTCTCATCTTGGGATTCAGATATTATATGATATGTTTAACAGAAGAGAGGATACCTGGTGCGAACGAGTATATTCTCCATGGCCTGATCTACATGCCATAATGAAGGAGAGACATATTCCATTGTTTGGACTTGAGTCTCAGGAACCAATCAAGGATTTTGATTTTATTGGAATCACTTTGCAATATGAAATGTGTTATACCAATATTCTACAGATTCTCGATTTGGCACATATTCCATTTCTTGCTACAGAGCGAACAGAGGACGACCCAATTATCATGGGTGGTGGCCCTTGTTCTTATAATCCAGAACCAATTGCAGATTTCTTTGATTTCTTCTACATTGGTGAAGGTGAGATTCGTTATGATGAATTATTAGATATGTACAAGGATATGAAGAAAAGGGGCTGTAAACGCTCGGAAATTCTTCATGCAATTGCAAAGATTGAAGGAATGTATGTTCCGTCTTTCTATCAAGTAGAATATAAAGAAGATGGTACGATTAAAGCATTTACCCCGATATATGAGGACATCCCAGCCACTGTTAAGAAACAGGTTGTTATGGATATGAGTTCCTCCGTATATCCAGAAAAGCCGGTAGTACCATTTATCAAAGCTACACAGGATCGTGTTGTATTAGAGATTCAAAGAGGCTGTATCCGTGGCTGCCGCTTCTGTCAGGCGGGAATGATTTATCGTCCTAACCGTGAGAAGGATGTGGAACGATTAAAGGATCTGGCATATAAGATGTTAAAATCCACCGGACATGAAGAGATCTCTCTTAGTTCATTAAGCTCCTCCGATTATTCACAATTAGAAGAGCTGGTTACATTTTTAATTGATGAATTCCATGGAAAAGGGGTAAATATTTCACTGCCTTCTCTTCGCATTGATGCCTTTTCTTTAGATGTTATGGGAAAAGTACAGGATATTAAGAAAAGCAGTCTTACCTTTGCACCAGAAGCAGGTTCTCAAAGACTCCGTGACGTAATCAACAAAGGACTTACCAAGGAAGTCATCCTTGATGGCGCTGGACAGGCCTTCCAGGGTGGCTGGAATAAGGTGAAGCTCTATTTCATGCTTGGATTGCCAACAGAGACCGAAGAGGATATGAAAGCTATCCCTGAACTCGCGAATGAGATAGCAGCTCTATATTATGAGACGGTTCCAAAGGAGCAGCGAGTTGGAAAATGCCAGATTACAATCAGCACTTCTTTCTTTGTACCAAAGCCATTTACTCCATTCCAGTGGGCACCAATGCAGGACCCAGATGAATATCTAAGACGTGCAAAGATTGTAAATGATATGGTAAAAGATCAATTGAATCGCAAGAGTATTCGCTATAATTGGCATGAAGCTGATGTGACAGTGCTGGAAGGTGTTTTGGCTCGTGGAGACCGTAAGCTTTCAAAGGCAATTCTTCACGTATATAACCATGGCGGATTCTTTGATGCCTGGTCTGAATACTTTAATTTCCAAAAGTGGTTAGATGCATTTGAAGCATGTGGAATTGATATGGACTTCTATAATAAGAGACTTCGTCCAGAAGACGAAATATTCCCTTGGGATTTTATTGACACTGGAGTGACCAAAGAGTTTATGCTTCGGGAATGGAAAAATGCAATTGGCGAAAAAGTAACACCGAACTGTAGAATGCGTTGTTCTGGTTGTGGTGCAAAACAATGGCAAGGAGGTGTCTGCTTTGAAAATCAGAATTAAATTTAAGAAAACAGGCGCAATGAAATTTATTGGACATCTTGATATGATGAGATATTTTCAAAAAGCAATGCGTCGAGCTGATATTGATATTTGTTATTCAGAAGGCTACTCGCCTCATCAGATTATGTCCTTTGCCGCACCACTTGGTGTAGGAATTACAAGTGAAGGTGAATACTTAGATATTGAAGTACATTCTACGAAATCCACCAAAGAATCCATCGCAGCATTAAATAGCACAATGGTTCCTGGTGTAGAGATTAATGGTTACGTGAAGCTTCTAGATAATGCGAAAACAGCAATGTCCATCGTATGTGCTGCAGATTATGTGCTGTCATATAAAGAAGGCAAGAATAGCCCTTATAATAAATCAAAATGGCAGCAAATTATTGAAGAGAATTTCACAAATCAAAAAGATTTCACGATACTTAAGAAAACAAAGAAGAGCGAACGGGAAGTGGATTTAAAACCACTGGTTTATGCATTTGATGTACTTGGTACAGAAGTAAATCCTGAATTTTATATCAAGCTATCAACTGGAAGTACCGATAATATTAAGCCTGAGCTTCTTCTTTCTTCTCTGTATAATTGTTGTGGTCTTACCTATGACGATAATGCGATTCAGATTCATCGAAAAGATGTATATGCAATGAATGAAAAGAACCACTCATTGATCTCTTTGCTTGATATGGGAGAGGAGATTCCTACACCATGAATCGCCTGGCAATAACCAAAATTGAAATCGGTTCGAATACCTATACTGCATTTCTGATTCTGGATGAGAAAAGAGAAGTAATTGATTTTCAACTTTACGAGCCAGACAGTCAATCACTTCTTCATAACATCTATGTGGCGAAGGTCGAGAATATTGTAACGAATATTCAAGCAGCATTTGTACGCATTTCTGAAAAGCAAAAATGCTTTTTACCACTTGAGGATGTAAAGGCCCCTGTGTATACCAATAAACGTTCCAATAAGAAGGAATTGTGCGTCGGTGATGAACTTCTAGTGCAGATCACGCGAGATGCTGTAAAGACAAAGGACCCTGTGGTATCAACAAAGCTTACAATCAGTGGAAGCTACTCGGTACTTACCAGTGAAAATACACATCTAGGAATCTCCAAGAAGCTCTCCGATGAGAAAAAGAAGTATTTTCAAGAATTATTAGAAAATACATTGCCTTCTTTTGATCATCGGGATTATGGAATTGTTGTTCGAACCAATGCAGCCTTTGCAGCGGAACAGGAATTTGTCGAGGATTTAAACACCCAGATACAGTGTTACCAAACTATTTGCAAAACCTCAGCCCATAAGACTCCATTCACTCTGGTATATCACGATGAACCAGGTTATCTTACAAGGCTAAAAAGCATAAGCTTTTCCAATGTAGACTATATTTATACCGATGATATCAAAATCATGTCTCATATAAAGGATACATTACCTCGCATTGCAGATAAGGTGCTGCTATATGACGATGATAAGCTCAGCCTCCATTCTCTATATAATATAAAAGGAAATCTTGAAAAGCTTTTAAGTAATAAAGTCTGGCTGAAATCCGGAGCCAATATTATCATCGAGTCATTGGAAACTCTTACTGTAATCGATGTGAATACCGGAAAAAACATAGCGCAGAAGCAGGATGTAATTTTTGCAGTCAATAAGGAAGCGGCCATTGAAATCGCAAGACAGCTGAGATTGCGTAATATATCAGGAATGGTAATCATTGATTTTATTAATATGAAAAGTAAAAGTGATGAAGAACAATTGATTTCGCTTCTAAAACAGGAGATTGCCAAAGATCCGGTTCGCTGTTCCTTTATTGATATTACAAAATTGGGACTTGTTGAGCTCACCAGAAAGAAGTTGTATCGATCATTGCAAGAAACTTTGAAAACTTCTGGAAAGAAACTTTGAAAACTTCTGGAAAATAAGTTGACATATGAAAAAACATGCGCTATTATATACAAGTATGCCGCACAGCGTGGTTTAAGTCTATATTTATATAGCACCGAAGCTGGCGAGTAATGATAATAGGAGGTGCCATATGTACGCAATTATAGCAACAGGTGGTAAACAGTACAAAGTATCTGAAGGCGATATCATTACCATTGAAAAACTTGGTGTTGAAGCTGGTGAGAAAGTTACTTTTGATCAGGTCTTAGCTGTATCTGGAGACGAAATGAAAGTTGGAGTTCCAACTGTAGCCGGAGCAACTGTAGAAGCTTCTGTAGTTAAAGAAGGCAGAGGAAGAAAAGTAATCGTTTACAAGTATAAGAGAAAAACTGGCTATCACAAGAAGAACGGTCATAGACAATCGTTCACCCAGGTTAAGATCGAAAAAATTAATGCGTAATCGATAAGGATTGTTATGATTCAGATAACGATTTACCAGAATCATGAAAAAGAGTATAAAAGATTTCGATGTATTGGTCATTCAGGCTATGCCGATTCAGGCAGTGACATTATATGTGCTGCAGTATCTGTTCTTGTAATTAACACGATTAATTCCATTGAGGAATTTACTTCGACGAAATTACAAATAGAATCAGAGGAAGAGACAGGCTTAATTGATTGTAAATTGATGCAACCGATTGACCACGACACAGAATTATTAATTCGAACCATGATTTTGGGCTTGCAAGGAATACAAGAAGACTATGGGAATGAGTATATCATTCTAAATTTCAAGGAGGTGTAAGACATGATGAAAATGAACCTTCAGTTTTTTGCTCATAAAAAGGGAGTTGGTTCTACAAAGAACGGCCGTGATTCCGAGTCTAAGAGATTAGGCGCTAAGAGAGCAGACGGACAATTCGTAAAAGCTGGAAACATTTTATACAGACAGCGTGGAACAAAGATTCATCCAGGTACTAATGTAGGTATCGGTGGAGATGATACTTTATTCGCTAAAGTAGATGGTGTTTTAAGATTCGAGAGATTAGGAAGAGATAAGAAACAAGCTTCCGTTTATCCAGTAGTAAACGAATAATATTTTGTAGCCCCGACTTTATAGCCGGGGCTATTTATGTTTTTTGACATACAATTGTAACAGATTTCCTTTCAGGAATGACATTTGATTATGAGGTAGAAAATTATGTTTGCAGATCGTGCAAAAATTATTATAAAGTCAGGAAAAGGCGGCGATGGACACGTATCCTTCCGCCGTGAAAAATATGTACCCGACGGTGGTCCAGATGGCGGAGATGGTGGACGTGGTGGAGATGTTATTTTTATGATCGATGATGGTCTCAACACGCTTACTGACTATAGACATCGCCGAAAATTCGCAGCTCAGCCAGGTGAAGAAGGTGGAAAGAAGAACTGCCATGGTAAAAATGGCGAGAATCTCATCTTAAAAGTACCGGAAGGTACCATTGTAAAAGATGCCGAAACCGGGAAAATAATTGCAGATATGTCCGGAGACAACCGCCAGGTCACTGTACTCCGCGGAGGGCGTGGTGGACGTGGTAACCAGAACTTTGCAACACCTACAATGCAGGCTCCAAAATATGCACAGCCAGGTGGAGAAGCAGTAGAAATCGAAGTAACTCTAGAGCTTAAGGTAATCGCTGATGTAGGACTGGTGGGCTTCCCAAATGTTGGAAAATCCACATTTCTTTCCCGCGTTACCAACGCTCAGCCAAAGATTGCCAACTATCATTTCACGACTCTGCAGCCGAATCTGGGTGTAGTTGATATGGAAGAAGGCTTTGGCTTTGTAATTGCAGATATTCCAGGACTGATCGAAGGTGCTTCGGAGGGAGTGGGACTTGGTCATGAATTTTTACGCCATATTGAGCGTACAAAGGTTATGATTCATATTGTTGATGCTGCAGGAACAGAAGGCAGAGACCCAATCGAAGATATTAAAGCAATCACCAAAGAGCTTGAGGCATATAATCCAGAGCTTTTAAAGAAGCCACAGGTAATTGCAGCTAATAAAATTGATGCGATATACGGTGATGAGAATGAGATTATCACTGCACTTAGAGCAGAATTTGAAGAAAAAGAAGGAATCAAGGTATTCCCAATTTCTGCAGTCAGTGGACAAGGTGTAAGGGAACTCTTATATCATGTCAAAGAGCTTCTATCGAAATGTCCAAAAGAGCCTACTGTTTATGAACAGGAATTTGATCCATCACTTCTTGTTCTTCGGGATGAGCCATACACCATTGAGATGGCTGAAGATGGCGCTTATGTGGTAGAGGGGCCTAAGATTGATAAAATGCTTGGTTATACGAACATTGATTCTGAAAAGGGATTCCTATTTTTCCAGCGCTTCTTAAAAGAACAGGGAATTCTTGATGAATTAGTAGAAATGGGAATTCAAGACGGAGATACCGTTCGATTATATGGAAATGAATTTGAGTATTACAAATAAAGGAGAAATAACCTATGAATAGTAAACAACGTGCATATTTAGGAAGTTTAGCAAGTTCCATGACACCAATTTTTCAGATTGGAAAAGCTTCACTTACACCTGAAATTATTGAAGCATTAGATGAAGCGCTTGAAAAGCGTGAATTAATCAAAGTGTCCGTTTTAAAAAACTGTATTGATGATCCAAAGGAAATCGCATCCGTAATCAGCGAAAGAACGCACTCTGTTGTAGTGAAAGTAATTGGAAAGAAAATGATTCTTTACCGTCAGGCAAAGAAGAATCCAAAGATTAAATTACCAGAATAAAATGAAGATTGGAATATTAGGTGGATCGTTTGATCCCATACACAACGGACATCTTAATATGGCACTCAAAGCATACGAAGAGTATTGCTTAGACCAGGTCTGGTTCATTCCGGCAGGTCATTCTCCCAACAAGAACGAGGAGCGTATGACGGATGCTGTAAAAAGGCTGGAAATGTGTCGTCTTGCTACGGATTCCTATGATTTTTTCAAGGTATGCGATATTGAAGTGGTATCACAGGAAACAAGCTACACTTATCGCACATTACAAAAGCTTACCATGCAATATCCACATGATGAATTTTACTTCATCATGGGTGCCGATTCTTTGGATTATTTTGATAAATGGTATCATCCGGAAATCATTGCTTCCCTTGCTCATATTTTGGTAGTGAACCGTGATGAATTCTCGGAAGCTGATTTGAATCGGAAAATAGAAGAGATTCAGGCATTATTTGAAGCGGATATCCAGATTGTTCACTGTGAAAAATATACGATATCTTCTCATGAAATTCGAGATTGCATAAAGAATCACGAAAATGTGAATCAATATCTATCAGAAGATGTGGTTTGTTATATAAATAAACATCATCTATATCAGTGTAATGGAGAGATAGAATGGAACTAATTGAAATCCGTAAGAAATTAAAAAAAGAATTAGACAAAGACAGATATGAGCATACAAAAGGGGTTATGTATACCGCTGGATGCCTGGCAATGGCTCATGAGTATTCCATAGAAAAGGCAATGCTCGCTGGTTTATTACATGATTGTGCCAAATGTATTCCCAACGAAGAGAAAATAAAGCTTTGTAGAGATAATCAAGTGATAATTTCCAAGGTGGAACTGGAAAATCAATATCTACTTCATGCAAAGGTGGGAGCAATACTTGCGGAGCAAAAGTATGATGTGACAGATCCTATGATCTTACATGCAATTAAAGTTCATACAACTGGGGAACCAGATATGAACATACTTGATAAAATTATTTTTATTGCAGATTATATAGAACCGAAAAGAGATAGTGCTCCACATTTAGAATTGATAAGGAAACTGGCATTTCAGGACTTAGACAAATGCATGGCAGAGATCCTTTATGACACATTGCATTATTTAAAGGATCGAAAAGGCTCCATTGATCCGACTACAGAATTAACCTACGAATTTTATAAAAGATATCAGGAGGACCACGAATGGAAACATTAGATTTAGTGAAAAAAGTAGCAGGCGCATTAGAGGATAAGAAGGCGGAAGACATTACCGTTATCGATATCTCAGAAGTATCCTCTATCGCAGATTACTTTATTATTGCAACTGGTTTGAACAGCAACCAGTTAACTGCTATGCAGGACGCTGTTGATGAAGTTATGTACACAAATGGAATTCATGCAAAACAAGTGGAAGGCAATAATAATTCTACTTGGATTCTTATGGATTATCAGGATGTTATTGTTCATTTATTTTCAAAAGAGGATCGTTTATTCTACGATCTTGAAAGAATCTGGAAAGATGGTAAAATCATCGAATTATAAAATCTCTCAACCGAAAGAACCTGCCACTGGCAGCTTCTTTGGATGCTTGACAACAAAAAATGAGTGCCGCTGGCACTCATTTTTTATGTTATGATGAACAAGAAAGTGTGCGTTTGCAAAATCCTCGATTCAAGCACTTAGCTGGCGCTCATAATGATTTAAAAGAAACGGAATACTCCGAATACTTTTCCAAGAATCGAACAATCATCAACAATGATTGGATCCATAGAATCATTCTCAGGTTGTAAGCGAATATGGTCTTTTTCCTTGTAAAACGTCTTAACTGTTGCAGAATCTTCAACCAATGCAACAACAATATCACCATTCTTGGCATCTTCCTGCTTCTTCACAAGAATATTATCTCCATCGAATATCCCAGCATTAATCATGCTTTCACCCTTTACCTTTAACATAAAAGATTCCTGATTCGGCATAAACTCGGAAGGAATTGGGAAGTAGGAATCGATATTCTCCACGGCAAGAATTGGCTCACCAGCTGCAACACGTCCTACAAGAGGCACATTCACCACTTCACGCCTGGTGAGATTGAAGTTATCATCAATAATCTCAATTGCACGAGGCTTGGTAGGGTCTCTTCGAATATATCCATTCTTCTCCAGAGTCTCTAAATGAGAGTGTACAGAAGAAGTCGACTTCAAATGTACTGCTTCACAAATATCTCTTACTGTAGGAGGGTATCCCTTGTTCAAAATCTCCTGTTTCATAAATTCCAGGATCTCTTTCTGTTTATCTGTTATTTTTCCGTATGACATATGTTTGTCCTCCTATACACGAACTATCTTTATATAAAGTCTATCATATGTATTTTCAAAAAGCAAACATATATTCCGAATATTTGTTCGATTTTCTATTGACAAACATTTGTTCGTGTATTATATTAATATTACAAACAAACGTTCGAGATATATTGACTTGATTTATAGAGGATACGGGTTGTTTCCATTACACAATAGGAGGATTCACAATGAGAAGAGAGTATAATCACAATATTTCAGAAAGAGCAAATAGAAGCCTTGCGAAAAGAGCTGCAATTGTATCGCTTCAGAAGAAGCTGATCGCCATCACAATATTGATTGTCGTATCCGTGATTGTACTGCTGGCAAGTAGTATTTCAGCAATGGCAAGTGCTAAGAATAATTCCAAACCAGTATATAAATATTATACCAGTATAGAAGTACAGGATGGTGATACTTTATGGTCTATTGCTGATTCATATATAGATGGATATAATATTGATCGAGATGACTATATGGATGAGATCTGTGAATTGAATCATTTAGACTTGGATGGCTCTTCCATTCATAGTGGGGAATATTTAACAATTGCATATTACTCAAATGAATTAAAATAGCATTTCCACTCTTGACAATTCTCATGCTTATCTTCCATAATATACTTATGTAATAAGAACGGAGAGTAGTATGAAGCTGTTATCCTCTTTTAAGTTTAAGAAAGAATTTTATAGTGCATTGGCATCACTTGTAATACCAATTGCAATTCAGAATTTTATTACATCTGCAGTTAATTCTGCAGATGTTTTTATGCTGGGATATGTTGGACAATCTGCTTTATCTGCTGTATCCCTGGCAAATCAATATCAGTTCATCCTGGGAGGCTTCTTCTTTGGGTTATCATCTGGTATTACCATGTTGTGTTCCCAGTATTGGGGAAAGAAGGACACTTCATCTATCCAGGCAATCATGGGTATTGCATTTAAAATCGCTGTCGTATTGTGTGCAATCCTGGCATTCGGTGCAATATTCTTTCCCTATAAGCTTATGCAGGTGTATACCAATCAAGCTGATCTGATTCAGATAGGTGGAGATTATCTGCGAATCATTGGTTTCTCCTATTTGTTTATGAGCTTCTCGCAGGTTTATTTAAGCACTCTTCGAAGTATGGAAAGGGCTCATTTGTCGACGATAATCAGCAGCATTGCCTTAGTACTGAATATTGTTTTAAATGCATTATTTATTTTTGGATTATTTGGAGTACCAAAGCTTGGAGTGATCGGTGTTGCAGTAGCCACGACAATTTCGAGAGTGGTGGAGCTACTCCTGTGCCTGATTGATTTGATCAGGGGTAAATATATGAAGTTTCATTTTAGAATCTTTATCGGTCATCACAAGCTCTTATTCAAGGATTATCTGAGGTATTCCATTCCTGCATTAATGAATGATATCCTATGGACCTTTGCATTTACTACATACTCTATTATTATGGGACATCTCAATGCAGACGTTGTGGCAGCGAATTCCGTCGTTACAACGGTACGTGATCTATGCAGTATTATTTGCTTTGGAATATCCTCTGGCGGCTCTGTATTACTTGGTATTGAAATCGGGGAGAAGCGTATGAAGGATGCCAAGGAGGATGCATCCAGGCTTTGTCATGTAACATTGATTGCCGGAATACTAACTGGAATCATAATTCTTTTGGTGAAGCCAATTGTATTTCTTTGTTTCAAGCTCACTCCACAAGCCCAGGATTATTTGAGCTTCATGTTGTGGATCAGTGCATATTATGTGATCGGTCAGGCCATGAACACGGTTACAATAGCTGGAATTTTTCGAGCTGGAGGAGATTCTCGTTTCGGTTTGATTTGTGACACCGTTGTTATGTGGTTCATCAGTGTCCCTTTAGGATTTATCAGCGCATTTGTATTGAAATTACCACCAATGGTTGTGTATTTTATTCTATGTTTAGACGAATTTTGGAAAATACCGATTGTTTACAAGCATTACAGGAGCTATAAGTGGCTAAAAGATATTACCAGAGAGGATGCTGTATAATTATTCTTACAGGAGAGTGAAATGTTTAAATTATTTTATGTAATCTTTATGAATCTGCATCGCGCACCTTATATGATTCCAAAAATGAGAAATCGTGCCGATCACCCAGAAAAATATTCAGAAGAACAGCGCTATGCACTTGTACATCATGTGATATATTTGATGAATAAAACCGGAAAAATCCATACCATCGCTTATGGAACTGAGAATCTGCCAAAAGAGGGTGGATATATCATGTATCCAAACCATCAGGGGAAATATGATGTGTTAGGAATCATGTATACACATAAGAAGCCTTGTTCTTTTGTAATGGATAAGCGTAAATCGCATACAATATTAGTTCGTGAATTTGTTGATTTGGTTCAGGCGAAACGTTTGGAGAAAGATAACCCAAGACAGGGGATTCATGTGATTAATGACGTTGCGAAAGAAATTGCTTCAGGAAAAAGATACATTCTCTTTCCTGAAGGAGGATATGAATTTAATAATAAGAATAAGGTCTGTGATTTTAAGGCTGGAAGCTTTAAAATAGCGATGAAATCCAAAGCTCCAATCGTACCCATTGCATTGATTGACTCTTATAAAGTATTCAATAGCTTTCAATTAGGCCCAATAACTACATATGTATACTATTTAAAGCCTATTACATACGAAGAGTATAAGGATATGAAGACACAGGATATTGCCAGTCTTGTAAAAGAGAGAATTCAACAAAAAATAGATGAAGTTCTATTTCTCTCTTAATTGTACATATTTTGCTGCCGAACGGCGTCTGTCTTCCTCAATAGCCGCATAATGTTTTCTGGTGGTATTCACATCTTTGTGTCCTAAAACATCTGCCACAAGATAAATATCACCGGTTTCACGGTATAGATTGGTTCCATAGGTACTTCTCAATTTATGTGGTGTAATATTTTTGAGGTTCGTAACAAGCTTAGAATATTTTTTAACAATGTTCTCAACTGCTCGAACCGTTATTCTACGATTCTGCAAAGAGAGAAAGAGAGCATTGCCGTGTCCTTCCAAAGGAGTTACACCATTGCGAAGATTCATGTAATCCGCCAATGCATCCCGTACCTCATCGCTAAAGTACACAATTACCTCCGCGCCACCTTTTCTGTGAATCTTTATTCCATTGTTTTTGAAATCTACATCATTTAAATCAAGTCCAACACATTCTGATACACGAATGCCAGTGCCCAGCATAAGCGATAGAAGGGCTAAATCACGCGTTTTCGTGCGCTCATGGTATTTCTGTTGCCTTGCAGATAAACTTTCCCCAGATTCGACCTCGTCGAGTAATTGAGCCACTTCATCTACATCCAGGCGAACAATACTTTTCTCATGAAGCTTTGGCATAGTTACTTTGAAAGCAGGATTAGTGTCTATGAGTTCATGACGGTAGAAATAGTTATAAAAGGTTCTAAGTGAAGAGAGCTTCCGCTTCAGACCACGTTCGTCATTGGTATGTGCTACGCCATCTTTTTCATAATATTTTAAATAATAGAGGTATTCTTCAATGTCCTGAGGGGTAATCTGATCCAGTATAGTAATTGGGATCTCCCTTATTGCCATTGTGCGATATTTTGGGTTATTTTCCCTCATATAATCAAAGAAAGTTCCCAGGTCATATGCATAGGCAATTCTAGTTCTGGATGCGGTTGTTGCTTCAATTCCAATAAAGAATTGCTTACAATAGGGTGGAAGAGATGCTAATAATTCTCTTAAGTGAAGTTCATTTTTAATATTAACCTTTTCATAATATGCTTTATCTTTCATTTTCCTTTACTTCCTTCTGCTTTTCGGGCCAGCCTTCGATATTTCCGTTTAAAATGGCATGAAACATACGCTTTTTCGCACCGGGATTTACAATATTAATCTGACGAACCAGTTGCTTTACATATTCCCTTTTCGTAATACCATCAACGGGGCAGGGATTTTTTACCACAGGCAGCTGATATTTATTCTTAAAGCCAATCACATCTGCTTCTAGTACATACATTAAAGGTCTTATCACTGTAATTTCCGTTTTGTCCAGAAACGTTACAGGGGAGAAGGAATAGAATCTTCCTTCAAATATCATGGAAAGAAACATGGTTTCTACCAAATCGTCCAGGTGGTGCGCATAGGCTACTTTGTTACAGCCCAATTGTTTTACCGCATCATTCAGTGCACCTTTTCGCATTTTAGCGCACAATGCACATGGGGAAGTCTCTTTGCGTTCATCAAAGATAATTTTTGCAATTTCTGTATGAATAATATGATATTCTACCTGAAGCTCATCACAAAGTGCCTGAACTGGCGATAAATCGAATCCTTCGTATCCCAAATCTACAGATACTGCAATTAGCTCAAACTTTTTCGGATAGAATCTACGGAGACCTGCCAGCGCATATAGAAGAGTGAGAGAGTCCTTTCCTCCAGAAATCCCAATTGCGATTCGGTCACCTTCCTGTATCATCTGATAATCATCTATTGCCCGACGGACAGGGCTGTATAATTGCTGTAGTTTCATGAATATACTCCTAATTGTGAAGAAATGTGTTACAATATAATCATTATAGCATAGGAAAATAAAAGTGAATATGCTATAAAAAAACAAATCATATTGATATAAATTTAACAATATCTTATTAACAATATACTTTTGATAAGAAAATTTCATTAAAATCTTTTATTCAATAGATTTTATTCAATATATTTAAATATAAATAAACGAGGTACATTAATATGAAATTTGTAATTCAACGTGTTACATCTGCAAGCTGTGTTGTTGAACAGCAGATCACAGGCAGCATCGAAGCTGGTTATTGTGTTCTGATTGGAATATCCAATACAGATACCAAGGATATTGCAGATAAAATGATCCGCAAAATGATTCAGCTGCGATTATTCGCTGATGCAGATGGTAAAACGAATTTATCCCTACAGGATGTGAATGGAGCGTTATTATTAATTTCACAGTTCACATTATACGCAGACTGTCGCAAAGGAAATCGTCCATCCTTTACCAACGCCGGAAAGCCTGATTATGCAAATGAAATGTATGAATATATCATTGATGAGTGTAAAAAATCCATAGCAAACGTCCAAAGAGGTATATTTGGAGCTGATATGAAGATTACACTTACGAATGATGGACCATTTACCATTGTTCTAGATTCGGATGAAATCATACATAAATAAGTAAAGATAGAAGGTCTTGTCCTCTATTATAACACAGATTCATTTATTCGCAAAACCGTAGTTTAACGAATAGTTACATATATAAAATACCATATTCCAGCTATTTCTACTCCATATATACTTTTACTCCATAAAAAAGAACCTTAGATGTACCCTTTATAAGTACTGCTAAGATTCCTTTTATAATTTCATTCTATTATTTACTTTTTCGCATATAATTTATATTCTATTATTTGGTTTCACAATATCCAGCCATTATCTACGCATTTTCTAAATGCATTTATCATAAACAGCTGTGCAGTAAAATTTATTTTTTATCCATCATCTGACGGTAACTGAGAATCATCTCTACGCAATCGTCAATGGATAATTTGCTTGCATTTAGGGTAAGATCATAGCTTTTTGCTTCTCCCCATTTCTTACAGGTATAATAGTTATAATAGCTTGCTCGCTGTTTATCCTGCTTTTGGACCATGTCTTTGGCCTTTTGTTCCGTGATATTCATACGTTTGCTTACACGTTTCACACGATCATCTAAATCGGCATGGATAAAGACATTAATGCAATCTGGATCTGAAGCAAGTGCATAATCCGCACAACGACCAACGATTACACAGGATTCCTGTTCTGCAAGCTTTTTGATGGTATCAAACTGAGCCAGGAACACCTTATGATTCAATGGCATATCTAAAAATGGAGCTGATGAATAGCTTCCAGCTGAATATGTATCCATTACCAAAGAATATAAAAAGCTGTTGGTTGGTTTCTCATCATGATTTTCAAATATTTCTTCGCAAAATCCAGACTCTTTTGCTGCCTGCTGTAATAATTCTTTATCATAGAGCTTAATTCCAAGCTTTGCGGCTAATTTCTCGCCAACTTCTTTTCCCCCACTACCATATTCACGACCGATTGTATAGATTTTATTTTCCATAAATCTCACGCCCTTTCCTAAGAAGTAATATCAACTTATGTTCTTATATAAATTATACAACATTAGTACGTTTTATTTCAACTAATTTCATTATATTTAACCATTTATATTACTGCGCATTTTCTTTAGCAAATCTTCAAAATATTCTGGCAAAGGTGCCACAAATTCCATATACTGCTTTGTTCTTGGATGAACGAAGCCAATTGTCCTTGCATGAAGTGTTTGCCCAGATAGATGCTTATACGGACAATTATGTCCATAAAGCGCATCACCCAAAAGCGGATGGCCAATACTTGCCATATGCACACGTATTTGATGTGTACGTCCTGTTTCAAGCTTAAACTGCATATGGGTATAGTTTCCAAAGCGCTCTAACACTTTATAATGGGTGACTGCAGGCTTTCCGGTTTTCTCATTGATTGCCATTTTCTTACGTTCAACTGGATGCCGTCCAATTGGTGCATCAATTGTTCCTTCATCCTCACGGACATTTCCCATTACAATGCCTTCATAAATTCGGTTACAGGAGTGTTCTTTGATTTGTTCTGCAATGGAGATATGACTTTCATCATTTTTGCAGACAATTAATGACCCGGTGGTATCCATATCAATTCGGTGAACGATACCAGGTCTTATTTCTCCATTGATACCGCTTAAGGAATCCTTGCAGTGATACATAATTGCATTGACCAAGGTACCAGTATAATGACCTGCGGATGGATGTACAACCATTCCCTTTGGCTTATTTACCACAAGAACGTCCTCATCTTCATATAGAATATCCAGAGGGATATTCTCTGGTACAATGGCAGTTTCAATTGCATCTGGAATATGAATGGTAACGACATCATCCATGGTGATTTTATAATTGGCTTTTTTCGGTTCATCATTGACCAAAATCTGATTGTCTTTTATTAACTTCTGAAAAAAAGAACGGGAAAGATCTGGATAAATCATACTTAAATATTTATCCAGACGTTCCCCATCCTGTTCATTTGAAACTTGAAATGTTTCTTCCTTCATATTATGTTCCTCAAATATTATTTTTCCTTATTATTTTTGCTTGGAAAGATTTCTTCAAAATCCGCTTCCTTGTAATAAAAGATTCCAAGCACAATCAGTAAGAAAACACCTACTGTCACATAAATATCTGCGACATTGAAAATTGGAAAATTAATTAATTTAAAATAAAAGAAATCAGTTACATATTGATGTGCAACGCGATCAATCAGATTGCCTATGGCTCCTGACATTAATAATACCAGCATAAAATCAATCCATCTGAAACGTTTCTTTTCTGGGATTCGAAGAAACAGCAAAAACATAAGTATAATTACGATAATCGTAAATACAGTAAAAAATCCCATTTTCCACATAAGAAATGCTTCTGGATGATCAACAAAATATTGAAAATGGAACAGCTTCTGCAAAATAGATACTGGATCCACTCCAAATGCAGCGCTTGTATTCTGAAGATAATGTAATTCAAATACATCTGGAATAATAGCAAACGCTTCATTCCCCTTTAAATAAAGTTCAGCAAGCAGCTTTGTTATCTGATCTCCAACTATCAGTAATATTGTAGAAACAATACTAAGCATGATATATTTTGTGGATTTTCTACACATAATGAGTCTCCTTATTTATAGAATAAGAAACGAACTTTTAATTTTCCTTTTTTACTAAGCTCGTCCCCGGTTTCAAAGACAAATCGTCCGTTCCCTCTTACAGATACAATAGAGCCGGAATTACAGCTTTGATTGCAATTGGTGATACATTTTCCATCGATGAATACTTTTTCCGATATGAGCACCTCTGCGGCCTGAGAACGTGACATGTGATAGGCCTTTGCAATAATGCAATCGATACGATTGGATGCAATCATTTCAAATCGCTCTTCATACTCTGGCTGTACCTGCAGATGTGCCACATCATCGATGAGGGTTGTCTTTACCATAGTATGCTTCACCTGCGTCACATTTTCCATAAGAAAAGGTGCAATCATTTCATCTGCAAACACATAAAAGACCTGTTCGATACAGACAATATCACCAATCTTTCCACGATCAATTCCAAGATTCATCAGTGCCCCTAACATATCGCGATGCGTTAATTGTTCTGCAAATTTAGGGTATAAAGGCTCAATTTGAATACAGGCAATTGGGTATTGCCATTCATAACAAAGAGCATCAGGAATGAATGCTATCATCTGACGCTCAGCGTTTTCATATCCACCAAAAGACTTGGTTGCTGTATAAAACAATGATTTGGCTGTATGATATATATGAAGTTCATTTAGATTTAAAAAGTCACTAAATGTTACAATTTCTTTCATATTAGCCTGATTCGATAAATCAATTAGGCGTTTTTTACATAATTCTTGTTCGTTCATTTGCTTTTATAAAGAAGTTCCAGGAATATCAAATGCATCCATGATGTTCTGGAAATCGCCAGAAATATCTACGCTTGCAGGAGTAATAATAAAGATATAATTGGAAATCTTTTGAAGATTACCACTGATTGCAAAGCATGAACCCGATGTGAAATCGATAATTCTCTGTGCAATCTCAACATCAAGACCTTCCACATTTAATACAACTGTCCGATTATTTAATAATGTTTCCGTAATTTCTCTTGCATCCTCAACAGATGTTGGCTTGATTACACATACTTCCATACCATTGCCCTGCTTTCTTGAAGTCTTATTAATTGGTGTGATTTTTGGAGCAGTCTTTACAGGTTTCTCTTTGAATACACGTGTCTCTTCTTCTTCATTTCTATCACGATGAAAAGGTTTTCGTTTTGGAGTCTCTTCCTCTTCTTCGTCATCTAAATAGTCATCATTATCGAAATCATAATCTTCATCGTCCTCATCGTTCAATCTCATGACATTTAAAAATTTATCTACAAAGCTCATTTGTGCTCTCCTAACTTATTTATTATAATTACGCTCGCCAAAAATACCAGTTCCCACACGTACCATTGTTGAACCTTCTTCAATAGCTACCATGTAATCACCGGTCATGCCCATGGATAAAATATCCATAGATACATTATCTATGTTTTCTTTATTTATGTCAACAGATAATTGCTTGATACCTCTGAAATACTGACGATTCTCCTCAGGGTCCTGTACAAAAGGTGCTATGGTCATAAGACCTTTCACGTTAATATTTGGAAGAATTGAGATGTCTTTTACAAGCTGAATTGTATCTTCTGCATGAATACCAAATTTGGTGTCCTCCTGTGCAATATTAACCTCGATTAGGATATCTACAGACACTTGATTCTTAACTGCCTGTTTACTGATCTCCTTAGCTAGATGAACACTGTCAACAGAATGAATCAGAGCTGTCTTTCCTACAATATATTTCACCTTATTTGTTTGAAGATGTCCAATCATATGCCATTTGATATCATCTGGCATTTGCTCCATTTTATCACACATTTCCTGTACTTTGTTTTCACCAAAGTCACGAACTCCCTGTGTATAGATTTCATCTAACATTTCAACTGGTTTGGTTTTGCTTACAGCAATTAATGTCACTTCGCTTCTATCTCTTTTGGCTTTTTTACATGCAGCGGCCACATTAGCTTCTACTTGCTGCAAATTTTCTTTTAACATGTGAATACTTCCCTTCTATTTCTCTATTGCTATTTTGTAACTAATTGATTTTCTTTTATGGATTTACCGTCAAGGGCAATGTGATCATATAATGCTACTCCATAAGAAGTACCAGTCTCCACAATTGCATATTCTTCATTCTGGTAGATCATATTGATCTGCTTAAATACGGCATATCCTTTATTAATGTTGTATACTCCCTGGAGCGTCTTTATATCATTTCCAATTGTATAGGTGTCAGATGAATCACTTTTTATGATGGTGTCACCACTCAAAACAGACTCATCATCAATATAGTAAGTATTTTCTGTCTCATAATATATGGTAGGGGTAACTAGGGTGACATCTGATTTGGAATCCTTATTCTTTACAAGCAAAGAATACTCTTTTGAATCATTTCCCTGTGTAAAATATTCTTTTGGGATTTCATAGAATTCCTTTTCTGCAATGGATGAATTTGGAATCTTCAATCCATTTTCTTCATCCAACAGTAATTCTATATTCATATAGCGGTCATAGGCATAACGAATCATCGAATTGGTAAATGCCAGATTCAAATAATAGTTCTCATCTTTTTTAATGAGTGTATAGGATGCATTGGCAGTCTTATCATCTTTACAGAAACGGATTTTGATATAGGTATCATCACTCAGTCTTTCTGCAAGGACGTTGGAAATAGGAACAATCATATTCCAATTTTCACTTTTGATAATCTTATACACTGGATTTCCTGCTGTAACCTTCGTGTTTGTATTTAATGTTTGTTTGGTATAGCTTGTAGGATCAAGATCTGTCGGTTCAAAATTATCTGGGGTCTTTCCCTCGAATCCATCCGTGTAATAGAAAACAATACCTGTAACTGGTGATTTCTTTTCGAAAAATGTACCATTCGCAACTGCGGAATTCACCTGTTCTGACAGATTATTTAATGCGGCATTACTCAAGGTCTGTGTCAATTGGGAATTCACGTCATTCTTAAAAGAATAAACATCATAATAATCATTTGTATTATAGGTGGCAGTAAAGGTATCTAATTTATCTGATATCTCATTTAAATCATTGGAGGATAAGGTTGTCCCATCTTCACTGGCTGTGGTAATCAAATCAGATATTGTCCCAACTGTATCGATTGAATAGATTACATCATTTACAGATGCTTTTGTTCCATTCTTGAGATAATAATTTACAGCCCCGGTCTGATCGGTGTTTACAATCTCTTCATCACGCAGAATCAAACCTTTGTATATATTATTTGCAGCGATGGTTCCCTGCTGTACCTCATATTCAGCGATTGAATCAGAGGTGACATAAACAAATATATTAAAAATCACATATATAATTATAATCGCAAAAATAATAACTCCTATATTTGGAGCAAATGGCTTTTTATATCTTACGATTTTATCATTTCTACTCAAGGCATCCTCCTTATTACAATATATGGTATAGTTTATCATTTTAGGGACATAAATACAACGAGAAAAAGCCATCTGTAAATCACAAAATTTCTTTACAAATTTTGCATATTATTTGTGGAAACACGCATACTACCGATGATAAATTATATTCTTTTCAGGAGGAACAAATATATGAAATGGCTCGATTATACATTGCTCACTTTAGCAATTATAGGATGCGTAAACTGGGGATTAATTGGATTCTTTCGATTTGATCTAGTTGCATTCTTGTTTGGTGATATGTCCTGGCTTTCAAGAATCATCTATGCGTTAGTTGGACTAAGTGGATTATACATCATTAGTTTTTATGGAAGAATTCACTCCGTCGATGAAGAATAAAGATGGAAAAAGGTGCTGTATGAACAGCACCCATTTCACCATAACGTACAAAATGAGTGCCAATGGCACTCATTTTGGTTATAAAGAAATAACAACTTTTGCTTTTGCACATTCAGGCAAATCAGCTTTGTTTTTGGAAATACTAAGTATAAAACGAACTTTGTATTTTTCACTAATCACATCTAGCTTTTCAATTGCTTTGCATATATCTTCGTCTGATGAAAGTGAAGCAATTGTAAGGAAACTATCCAGATACATTTCTTCTAAATCATTATCCTGCGATACGATACCGCAGATAAAACCTAAAAATTCATCACGATTATCAATTGGATAATCTGTAACATTGATAAGTCGAACTTTGTTGTTTAATTCATACATGTGTTTCTGGCTCTTATCCAAATACACAACGTTTCCGTTGGCTGCTCCTACACTTGAATTAACCTTTGCTAAAAGTTCTTTGGTCTTTCCTTTTCCTTTTTCTCCGCATATAATCTCGATCATGGCACTTCCTCCTGGATATGATGATTTTGTGAAAATACATAAGAAACTATTCATTTATAAATCAATTATAGTATAACTGCACATGAAAAACAATGACTATTTCGCAAACCCATTTAGCATTTCATTCATTAACAAATATAAGTTCAAACGACAATCTGCTTTTAGAACAATACTTACAATTTTCTGCCCTTCTGGATTGATCGAATAGAGAACAAGACAATAGCCTGCTTCATTTGTTGTACCAGTTTTACCACCTATAATTTGAAATCCTTCTGGAGTCTTAAATGTACCTGTCAAATATCCATTTGTATTATGCCAGGAATTCGTAACTGGATTCCCTGCTTTGTCAGTATAGTTTGCATCATAAAATGTGGTGCTGATAAGATCAACAAATGTTTGCTCCTGTAATGCCGCAGAAAAGATGAGATACATGTCATACACTGTGGTATAGTGATCGTCATCTGGCAATCCATTTGCATTTACATAATGTGTATGTGTAGCTCCAAGTTTATTAGCTTCAGCATTCATCACCTCTGCAAAGGCCGCTACACTTCCTGAGTAATAGTCAGCCAGCATGATTGCAGCATCATTACCACTGGGCAGCATCAATCCATATAAAAGATCTTTTACGCTGATAACATCTCCCTCATTTAAATGAGCAACCGAAGAATCTGGATCCTGATCTACTGCTTCTGCATTTACAGTGACCATATCCTCTAAATTACAATTCTTTATAATGATATACGCTGTCATAATTTTAGTGGTACTTGCAGGATAAAGCTTCTCATAAATATTCTGGCTATATAATACTTCTTTTGTATCCAGATTAAATGTCCCAGCGCCTTCTGCAACCCAGGCATCTGTTTTATCTGTTCCATAATTAATATCTTCTGTAACACAAAGCTGGTCTCCGAAAAAGGCATTTCCCGCTCCTTGATCAGAAGAGCTCTGGGCTATGGAGGATGCATATACGTGATATGGATTCTCAAAGCCCTGGTCTTTCCCGCAGCCTGTGATAAAAATAGCTGCTACACATAATATGCATAGCAGTTTTTTGACTTTATTACCTGTAAATTTATTTATGTGTTTCATATGTTCTCCAATGCTATTTGTACATTTCACGCCACTCTAAATCGCCACGGTCCAAAGATTTGATTAACAGCTCTGCTGTAGCCAAATTCGTAGCTAGCGGAATATTGTGTTCATCACATAAACGCACAATAATATTTACGTCTGGTTCATGAGACTTTGGTTTCAGAGGATCACGCAGGAAAATAACCAAGTCAATCTCATTATGTTGAATCTGTGCACCCAGCTGTTGAGAACCACCTAAATGTCCTGCCAGATACTTATGTACCTGTAAATTTGCAACTTCCTCGATCAAACGGCCAGTTGTACCAGTTGCAAACAACTCATTCTTACATAAAATACCTCTGTATGCAATGCAGAAGTTCTGCATCAATTTCTTTTTGGAATCATGTGCTACAAGTCCAATATTCATTTCAATACCCCCTAATGATATTTTTTCGGCTGCAAACCAACATTCAATACAAAACCCATTCCAATATAAAGAGACATGAGTGATGTCAGACCATAACTAACAAATGGTAACGGAATTCCCGTATTTGGGAACATACCGGTTGCAACACAAATATTTACAAATGCCTGGAATCCTATCAGTGCAGCTACTCCACAGCAAATCATACGGCCTGCAAGATCTTTCGCCTTGCGCGCAATCAAGATACATTCAATAACAATCAACAACAATAGAATGATAATTGCTGCTGTTCCAACAAAACCAAGTTCTTCTCCGGCTACAGCAAAAATGAAGTCAGTCTGTGGTTCGATAATAAAATTACCATTCTTCATTGAGGTAGATGCCGAGTTATTCAGTCCCTTACCCCAAAGCTGTCCAGAGCCAATTGCCATAATAGAGTTCTGCTGTTGTCTTGCCTGATCCGAATACAATGGATTGGTAGGATCTAACCAGGACATAATACGTCCAATCTGATATGGCTCTAAAAAATCAGCTCCTTTTTTAATGATAAAAACGAGACCGATCAAAACGGTAGGTACACAAATTCCCAATGCACCTAGTACTATTTTATAACTTAATCCCGCAATAAACAAGAGTGTAATGAAAATTGATCCAGTTACAATCGTAGTTGAAAGATCTGGCTGCTTTAAGATAAGAAAAAGCGGAATTGCCGCTAATGCAAATGAAATAAGGATCATTCGAAGGGTATTAATTTTTTCTACAAATTTTGCGAAAAAAGCAGCAAAGAAAAGAATCATCACTATTTTAGCAAGCTCAGACGGCTGAAAGCGAACACCAGCGATCTCGAACCATCTCTGTGAACCTCCTGATGAATCTCCTTTTAGATCAACTAAAAGAAGCAGCCCTGCCATCCCTATATAATAGATCCAGGCAAAACGCAAAATAAAACTATAGTCAATCAGAGATATCACAACCATAATAATAAGACCACCAGCAAATCCGAATATCTGCTTATTTTGTACTGATTCCTCAGCACTTCCGATTATCATGATTCCGAGTATGGTTAAAATGATTAAGTATGCAATTAATTGAAAATGATAATTCTTTAGTTTGTACTGTTTAAACATATTAAGCTCTTTTCTTATTTTGCTTCAAAATAACTTTTATCTCATATTTTTCTGGAGAAATCTCAAAATATTTTCCTATGATGTCGGAGATTTCTTTTTTCATTTGAACCATTGTATCCGGTGTGCATTCCACTGGCTCTGATTCAATCATTCGTTTTAATCTTTCTTTGGCAATTGTATTTGAATATTCTTTGCTAATCAACATAGTCACATTCCTTTCTGTGAAAAAATGAATAAGATTTCTTTTCACTAAGAATTGTGTCTGTGTCTGAGATGTCGATGGCAACTGCATCCTTTGCAAGCATTTTTCTGCATATATCCAAAAATGCTTTCTGCGAAGCGGATTTTAATGCCATAACGGGTATTCCTTTATTCTGACCGATGACAATTTTTTCATCAGAAGGAATAATACCCAGTGCCTGTAAGCCTAGAACATCCTCCACATCCTCCTGTGATAATAAATGATGCTTTTTTACCATTCTTCGATCCATCTGATTAATAATCAAATCAACATGGTCAACATGATTGCTTTCCAGAAGATATAATACTCTTCCAGCATCTCTTACCGCAGAAATATGTGGTGTAGTAACAACAATTGCCTTGTCCGCTGCAGAAATTGCAAAATGAAACCCATCATCAATTCCTGCTGGACAATCGATTAGGCAGTAATCAAATTCTTTTTTTAACTGCTTAATCAAAATAAGTAACTTTTCTTCATATTCTTTTATCTTGCGACACTTTAGCGCAGCTGGAATCATATATAAATTCGGATATCTTTTATCCCGGATAAGTGCCTGATTCAGCCTGCAGTGATTTTCAAGCAAATCGAACAGATTGTAAGTAATTCTGTCCTCTAAGCCCATAACAACATCAAGATTTCGAAGTCCCATATCAGTGTCCAACATGACGACCTTTTTATCTAACTGTGAAAGTCCTGTACCAATGTTAGCAATTGTTGTTGTTTTGCCAACACCGCCTTTTCCTGAAGTGAAAACAATAGCCTCACCCATGAAAATGAACCTCCTGTTAAATTTTTATTTGAAAAGTAAGAATCTACTTTATCAAAGCGTTAATCATTGGCCACAGAAACACCACTTGCCTCTTCTGCGACTCCATCAATCAAAGTACTCTCATCTTCTGTCTTGAAATAATATGCCAGCACATTTCTGGCTAAAGCAGCTGTATTGTGAGAAGAATAACCATGTGCAATACGTGTTGCAATGGATATTTCTGGATTCGTGTAAGGCGCGTATCCTACAAATACAGCGTGGTTTGGATGGTTCTCCTGCTGTGCAGTACCTGTTTTACCTGCAATTTCAATTGGCATGCCGTCGAATTCTGTCATATCCTGTACCATTGCGCGCATTCCTGAATAAATAGCAGTCCACTGCTCATCAGAAAGAACATTTTTGATGGTTTCAGATTCTGGAGTATAGCTTTCCAGCACGTTTCCGGCTGGATCTACAATCTTATTCATAATCTGGTAGTTAAATAAATTACCAGATGTTACTGCTGTTACATAACGGGACAATGCCACTGTCGTGATATTATTATTACTTTGTCCAATTGCTGCCATAACAGGATACTGAGTAGCAATCTGGGACGTGTTTTCTGCAATTTCTAAACCAGATTTTTGATCCAATCCATAGATGGATGCATATTTTTGAATTGCACTTATACCAACTGGATCATCGTATGCTCCGGTAGAATCTTTTGAGAGATTAAATCCTACATTGTAGAAGAATACGTTACATGAATCACGGATTGCTTCCGATACATTCAAATTGCCATGACCGCCGTGATTCCAGCATCTAGGCTTATTACTAATCTCATTAAAGATACCTGAACAATTAAATTGTGAGGTTGTTGAAATGATATTTTCTGCCATGCCAGCTGTTGCAGTCACCATTTTAAAGGTAGATCCTGGTGCAGTCTGTTCCTGTGTTGCATAATTATATAATGGCTTAGAGCCATCTTCCGTTAGATTGGCATAATATTTTGCATCTACAGTATTTGCCAAACGGTTATTGTCATACCCTGGATAACTAACAAGTGCTTTTAATTCCCCAGTATTTACATCTGTTATTACCGTTGATCCAGTACATGGCTCAAGTGCCAACTGGGCTGGGGTGATCTCAAGATGTTGAATTTTGTCCATTAAGAAGCTAGACGGTGACATTGCTCCGCTTGCCAGTGCTTGTACTGTTGTATCATCATAATCAATCACTCCCTGATCAAATAGAATCAGACATAGGGTTGTACCATTAATCTCGTTTCGATCAACCATGAACTTATAGATAAGCTTGGAAAATTCCTTGTCTTCTTGAAGCTCGGTTGTAATATAGCTGCATAGAGCTGCATATATTTCACTGGAATCTGCATATTTTTGATCAACGTCAAGCTTTGTGATATCAATCCACTGGTTAGAAATGCAATAATTCAGGTACTCTTTTGGACTTAAGGTTCCATTCTTCCAGGATTCATAGGTGGCATCATTCTCATTAATTTCACTGGATAATAGAATCTTATCGTCTTTTAAATGTGAAATAATATGAGTGATATACTCTAACATCTCTTCTGACATGTTGTTATTGGCAGTTGGAGAGTTCGAATTCAATTCAGCATTTACAAGATCAATGGAACGAACCTGATTGGATTCGAACTGTGACTGTAAGGAACGCTCGTTATCTGTAGCATCTTCATCAGTGAATGATTGAAAATCGATAACATTATTCGTCAGTAAAGAGGTATAAACGCTCTGCATACTCACAGTGCCATTGGAAACACTATCGTATACAATACCAGCAATCTCCTGCTCCAGCAGTTTATAGGTAGCTTCCTGGAGCTTTGCGTCAATACTTAAATAGATATCATTTCCTGCCACAGAATCTGTCATATCTACAACTTCAACAATACGTCCAACGCTGTCAATTAATACATTTTTCTCTCCATTTTTACCACGAAGATAGCTCTCATAGTATTGCTCTAAACCTGATTTACCAACCACGTCATTTTTGGTGTAGCTTTTATCATTTGCATGTAATTCTTCATACTCTTCCGTTGAAATTTTACCAGTATACCCAATTATTGAGCCTAAATATTCACTATAATTGTATTTTCGAATGGTATCTTCTTCAATGGACACTCCAGTAAGCTCATCGGAATGCTCATTCATATAAGCGACTGTCTCATCGGATACATCTTTTGCTATGGTGGTAGCTTTATATTTGGTGAATCGGTTTGCATTCATTGCATATCGGATTACCACAACGTCATATGCAGTCTGTGCATCGTATTTATCACTAACGCCATAATTTGTCGAATCCATCAGATATGTCATAATTTCGTCTGCGGTAGCGGTAGATTCATTAAAGCCAAAGGTTTTATTATACACCAGCTTATCAAAAGAAGCTTTTCCAAATACATCTGCAAGAAATCGATTCAAGGTTGTGCCAGATACATTGTAGCTATAGGTGCCGTCTTCATTCAATTGAATTGCAAAATCATTGTAGAGCGTATCCCCATTCTTACGAATCGCTGCTATCATCTGAACCAGCTGGGCATTCAGCTCTTTATTTCTCTCTTTATTATTCACATATGTACCGGTATCTGCGATACTTACGGTATATGCTAATTCGTTATATGCCAGAAGCTCACCATTTTTATCATAGATATTACCCCTGGTTGCATTTATGGTTAATGGTTTTTCAATTTTTAAAACAAAATTCTCCTGATAATAAGCTCCCTTCACAATTTGTAAGGAAAACACTCTCATAAGCGCAATCACAAAAAGGACAATCATTACTGCCGCTAATACAAATAATCTGGAGCTAAAAAACTTTTTCAAGAATTCTTTTACATCATATATCAAATTTTTTCGCTCTCCTTTTTTCATAAGCTTCAAGTTTCTGATTCATCTTTTGCAAAATATAATACAAGAAGATTGTAACGACCATGGTATATACAAATTCTGGTATGATTACTGATTTACAATAATATAAGAACTGAAATCTTCCACGGAAGAGAAACATAACAAAATAGACAAATAAATTACAAATAATATCACTGGCTCCAATTAACAGCATTGGAAGCTTGATATCTTCTGGATAGAATCTTTTCTGAAAAAAGCCATTGCAATACCCGATGTACATATAGAGTAAAGCATACACCCCAAGATAAAAACCGAAAAAAATGTCTATAAGTAAACCGCAAAAAAAGCCAATAAACATCCCTTCTTTTCTTCCACGCATGAAGCCAAAGGAAGAAACTACGATAATCATAAGGTTTGGTGCTATATTTGCAAATGACAATGCTTGAAACACTGTCGTTTGCAGGATAAAGCAAACAGTTATAATGAAAAATAACATAACTTTTCGTCGCATTTGATACTCCTATTGCTGCTCGGTTGCCTGAGTTGTATTTTCGGTGCCGGCATTTTCCGTACTTTCGGCCTCTTCACCGGTGTTCTTTAGATCAAGAATGACAAGAACCTCTTCAATGTGTTCAAAATCAACAACTGGCGTAATGGTACCATGTTTTGTCAGATTGTTGGAATCACTTTCCACACTGGCAATATAGCCAATCAGTATCCCTTGCTGATATTGGTCAGAGACATAAGAGGTTACTACAGGATCTCCCACTTTGACCTGATCATCATCATCTCTTAGTTCTGAGAAGGTAATCACCTGGCTTTCTGACATAGTCTTTAAGCTGCCGCTTACTTTCATATTATCGTTTGTGGTAGTGACCATTCCGCTTACATTGGTCGAATCGTTTATAATGGTTCTTACCTTTGCATAATTTAGACCAACGTCTGTGACAATTCCAACCAAGCCGCTTCCGGCCATGATATTCATGCCTTTTTTCAGTCCATGATTTGTTCCCTTATCAATGGTAAATGTTGAGAACCAGTTGCTGGTATCTTTGGCGATTACACTGGCCGCCACTTTTTGATAGCTTGGATATTTTTCGTCTAAAGCATACAGCTCTCTCAGATTATCCAAATCATATTTTTCCAAACGAATGGTATTGAGCTGTGAAGTAAGATCTTCCACCTGTTCTTTTAACTTGGTATTTTCATCTTGAACCTCACCTAATGTTTGAAAATTGTTTGCTTTGTCTGCAAACCAATGTCCAGCAGTATTAATACCTTTCTGCATAGGAACAAAAACATATCCGGCAACCGCATTCAGCGGGCCGCCAGATATATTCAATGTAAGACTTGCAAAAATCGCAACAACGCATACCAGTGTCATGATCAGCAGCATATATTTAGTTGATAAACGTTTTTTCTTATTACGATATTTATTCATGAGAACCTCTATTTCAAATTATTACTCTTCATGCTAAATGGAAGACTTTTATATTTTGAATCTGATACGATCTTTACTAATCCGCGAACAGCGCTTTCTTCTGGATTCTCGCAGGTGTTTACTCTGATATTTGTAATCTGCTCAAACAGCTGGTCCAGCTGTGCAATCATGGAACCGCCACCTGTAATATAGATTCCAGAATGAATGATATCTTTTGCCAGCTCTGGTGGAGTTTTCTCAAGAATCATTTTAATCGAAGTACAAATCGATTCTAAGTTGCTTTTGGTTGCTTCATAAACAACTTCAGCTGAAATCTCCATCTCGATTGGCAGACCACTTACCACATCGCGTCCTACAATTACCATGGTCTCGGTTCTTCCTGGAAGTCCACAACCAAGATTCTCTTTTAACGTCTTCGCAGTTTTCTGACCAATTACAAGATTAAATTCTTTACGAATATAGCTGATAATTGATTCATCCAATTTGTTTCCGCCAAAATGTATCAGATCACTTAATACCAATCCACCAAGTGAGATGACAGATATCTCTGTAGTGTCTGCACCCATATCAACGATCATAACTCCTGTTGGCTGATTCACATCCAGTCCTAATCCCACTGCATCAGCAATTGGTTTTTCACAAAGAAGCACTGTCTTTGGTCTCATCTTGCTCTTGTAGAACAATTCGAAGAAGGCTCTTTTCTCAACATCTGTGATATCAGTTGGAACTGCAACGATGAACTCTGCCCCTTTCATTTTGCCCTTCATCTTTGATTCAAGATAATCAAAGACAATTGTCTGTAAGAAATTAAAATCAGCAATTACACCAATGGAAACTGGGAAAGTGATTTGAATGCGCTCTGGTGCTTTTTCATACATCGCATATGCAGAATCTCCATATGCATAAATCTGATTTTTATTAATAATAGCAATTGTGTTCTTCTCTTTTAAGATTTTGCCTGTTGATTTGCAAAAAACTTTAAAATTACAGGTACCAAGGTCAATACCATAGACATTGTTATTCATCGTACGTTCTCCCTTTTCATAAGTTATATGATATGTTCTTCTTTAAAACTATAATAGCAGTTATCTCCGATAATGATATGATCTGCAAGATCAACCCCCAGCATATCACCACAGGATAAAATTCGTTTGGTTACTTTTCTATCATCGCAGCTCGGCGCAGGATCCCCACTTGGGTGATTGTGAAGAAGAATCAGAAATACTGCATTTTTTTCAAGTGCTTTTCGAAAAATATCTCGAGGTGAAACATAGGTATAATTCACACTTCCTACAGAGATTTCTGTATCGCCAAGAAACTTACATTTTGAATCAAAGAATGCTCCTATCAGTACTTCCTCTTTTCTATGGCGCATCTGCTCCATATAATAGTCCGCAATTGAGCCTGGATCTTTCATCTGAACTTGATAACCGCTTCTTGTGCATGCAATCCTTTTAGACAGCTCTGCAATGGCTTTTAGCTGTATGGCCTTCACCTTGCCAATTCCATCGAACTGCATCAATTCCTCATAGGAATAATCAAAAAGATTTAATAGATTGTTCTGTTTCCCTAACAATAATTCTCTTGCAATATCCATTGCTGTTTTGCTGCAGGTTCCAGTTTTGATAATAACCGCAACAAGTTCTGCATCTGTCAGACTTTCCACTCCCATTTTCTGGAACTTTTCATAAGGGCGCTCTGATTCAGGCAGATTCTTCATTATCATGTGATTGGTCATAAAATCCTTTCTACTCTCCCAAAAGCATTATGTCAACCATAATCACACAGACATGATTACAAGTAATCACTGTCCTATTATTTGAAAAATTCATTTAATTTTATCATACTTCAACTAGCTTCACAAGATTACGTTCATAAAGTTTTTGTAAAGACATCAAAATTCCAAGTTTTGCATGATACCAGGTAAGTCCCCCCTGAAAATATACAGCGTATGGTGGTTTTAACGGACCATCTGCGCTAAGCTCAATGGAAGATCCCTGCACGAATGCTCCTGCAGCCATGATTACATCGCTGTCATACCCTGGCATTGCCCATGGCTCTGGTGTCACGTAGCTGTCCACTGGAGCAGCTGCCTGAATTCCTTCGCAAAAAGCACACATTGCCTCTGGGTTATGAAATGAGATTGCCTGAATAATATCATGTCTGCTCTCTGTAGAGTTAGGCACCACTTCAAATCCTAGTTTTTCATAGATATTCGCTGCAAAAATTGCTCCTTTTAGAGCTCCACTTACCACCGTTGGGGATAAAAACAGTCCCTGATAGAAGGATTGAATAACTCCTAAAGATGCTCCAACCTCTTTTCCAAGTCCTGGAGAGGTAAGACGGTAAGCTGCATTTTCAATACACGCTTTCTTTCCAACTATATATCCTCCAATTGGTGCGAGTCCACCGCCGGGATTCTTAATCAAAGAACCAACAATCATATCGGCACCTACTTCAAGTGGTTCTCTTTCCTCAACAAATTCTCCATAACAATTATCTACCATGCAAATTACGTCTGGCTTTATCTCTTTGATAAAGGAAATTAATTCGCCGATGCGAGCCACTGATAAGGTAGGTCTTGTAGCATAGCCCTTTGAACGCTGAATGGTAACTAATTTGGTTTTGTCGTTGATCGCCTTTTTGATTCCTTCATAATCAAACGCACCATCTTCCAAAAGATCCACCTGTGCATAAGTGATTCCATATTCGGACAAAGAACCCTTTGAAGGGCGAATTCCAATTACTTCTTCCAATGTATCATATGGTTTTCCTACTGGGGATAACAATTCGTCACCAGGGCGGAGGTTCGACATAAGGGCAAGTGCAAGGGCGTGTGTGCCACATGTGATTTGTGGACGTACTAATGCATCCTCACCCTTAAAGCAATCCGCATATACTTTCTCTAAAGTATCTCTACCCATATCATTATATCCATAGCCACTAGAAATATTAAAACACTCCGCACTTACGCGGTTCTTCTGCATAGCACCGATTACCTTAAGCTGATTGATTTCAGCTCTTGCATCTATTTCCCCAAAGCGCTCTTTTAATGACTTTTCTATTTCATTGCCAAATGCGAGAACCTCTTTTGAGATTCCGAGCTTGGCATACTGGGCTTCTAATATATCCTTCATTTTTTACTCCTCTATCATCTTTTTCTCTTTTAGTTTTGCAAGCATCTCATTTAAAATTAATGCATCCTGATACTGATATTTCGATTTATCAAGCCAAATCACATCATTTTCTCTACGAAACCAGGTCAGTTGACGCTTGGCAAAATGTCTTGTTTCTCTTTTGATAATGTAAACTGCTTCCTCTAAGGTGCAATCGCCATTCAAATAATCAAAGATTTCTTTATATCCAAGTCCCTGCATGGATACCATATCTTTTTGATATCCCATTTCCTTTAAGCGCTGAACTTCCTGCAGAAGTCCGTGTTCAATCATAAGATCCACACGTTTATCAATACGTGAATATAAATGTTCCCGTTCATCTGTTAATACAAAGTAGGCAAAATTGTATGGAGACTCTTTTTTCTTTTCTTCTTCATTATGTTCAGAAATCGGCTTCCCTGATAAATGATAGAATTCTAAAGCACGAATCACACGTTTTACATTATTTTCATGAATTGTATCATATGAGACGGGATCTATGTCTTTTAGCTTCTCGTGGAGCTCATGATTCCCATATTCTTTGGCGAACGCTTCCAATTGGCCTCGGTAGCTTGTATCGCCATTTTCCACTGTAAAATCAATATCATATAGCAATGCCTGAATATAGAATCCAGTTCCCCCGGCAATAATGGGAATTTTCCCTTGGGCATAGATTTCCTGCAGTGCTTCTTTTGCCATCTGTTGAAATCTTACAATATTGAATTCGTCAGATGGCAGCAGCTCGTCAATTAAATAATGGTCAATTCCCTGCATTTCCTCCTTGGTAACTTTGGCAGAGCCAATATCCATATAGCGGTATACCTGCATGGAATCTGCTGAGATGACGGCTCCATTTATTCTTTTGGCGAGTTCGATTGATAAAGCTGTTTTGCCAACGGCAGTTGGACCAGCTAGAATAACAAATGGCGGACGTTTTCTTGTCATTACACAATCCTCTTAAATTTCTTCTCTATATCATATTTAGTCATGGAAATAATCGTTGGTCTTCCGTGTGGGCAATTATAAGGATTGTCCAACGTAAGTAATTCATCCATGAGCTTATCCATTTCCATCAGACTAAGCTCGGTATTTCCCTTCACGGCTGCCTTACATGACATGGATGCAACCTTTTCCAAAATTAATTCGGGGGTTTCCTTTCCAGACATATTGGAAAAGTCATCGAGCATCTCGATAAACAGCTCCTTCATATCCATATGGAACAGATTTCCGGGAATTCCGCTAATCATATACTCTTTTCCGCCAAAGGCCTCCACTACGTATCCAAGCTGCTCTATTTGTGGGCGGAACTTTTCTAACATTTCGCTTTCTCTTGCATCTAAGGTCAATACGATTGGTGGGCTCACCGTTTGTGAAGTATACTCTTTCTTCTCCAAGGATGCCATAGTCCTTTCGTATAGCACTTTCTCATGTGCCGCATGCTGATCTACGATGAATAATTTATCTTCAAATTCAATGAGCCAATAGGTTTTAAATAATTGCCCGATAATGCGGTGCTTCTTTCTGGAATTCTCAGATAGGAATTCACTGCTGATATCAGAGAGTGTGATCTCCTCGTATTGCTCTTTTTTCGGAGAAGTTCCTTTCATTTGTGCTTCACTTATTTGTTTATCCTGCAATTGTTCAGCCTTTGGCTGTTCGTTATCTGATTGCGCTATAGCATTGCTTCGATGTGCAGGAATAATTGGGACTTCAATATTGGTACGCTTGCCAGAATTGGAAAAGGAGACAGTTTCCTTTACAGCGAAAGATGCTTTTTCACCGCCAAGTCTTCTGGAATAATCCGGATATTTTACTTCATATGGGCTGTCCTTTGCCACCGCTTTTCGAATATCATTGATTCTTCTTTTTTCAAATGGTTCGGGAATCGGCTCATGATATACAAGTACATCCTGCTTTTCCTTACTTTTCTCCTCAGCCACTGGAACCTGAGGAATCATTTCTTTATGGGATAACACCTTGTAGATTGCTTCATATAATTCACGATAGATATCCTGATTATTACCAATACGCAGCTCCATCTTGGTTGGATGAACATTTACATCCAAAAGCTCCCCTTCGATTGTAAAATATAGTACGCAAAACGGATACTGATGCTGCATCATGAAGCTCTTATATGCTTCCTCTATGGATTTTGCAAGCAAGGAGCTTTTGATATATCTTCCATTTATAAAGTAATTCTCATAATTGCGATTTCCGCGAGAAATGATTGGCTTTCCGATAAAACCATGAACTTGAAAAAGTTCACAGGAAAAATCAATCGGTAAAACAGATGATGTAATATCTCGACCGAAAATATGGTAAATCAAATCCTTCACATTGCCATTTCCTGAAGTATGCAGCTTGGTCTGATTATTGTTAATATATTTAAAAGAGACATCTGGATGAGATAATGCCAGCTTTTCCATCATATCACTGATATAATTGCCTTCTGTCTGAGGCAATTTTAAAAATTTACGTCTGGCAGGGGTATTATAGAACAAATCCTTAATTAAAAAAGTAGTACCATCCGGAGCACCAACCTCTTCGTTTGCCACTTCCTTTGAGCCTTCAATCAAATATCTTGTTCCTGTTAATGCATCATCTGTTTTCGTGATCAATTCCACTCTGGAGATTGCGGCAATACTTGATAGAGCTTCACCCCGGAAGCCTAAGGATTTCACACACATTAGATCTTCCACATTTTTAATTTTACTTGTAGAATGGCGCAAAAAAGCAATCGGAACCTGTGCATGATCGATTCCACATCCATTATCCGTAATTCTTATAAAGGAGATGCCTCCCTCTTTGATTTCAACCGTAACCGCAGTGGAGCCTGCATCAATTGCATTTTCAACAAGCTCCTTTACAACAGAGCAAGGTCGTTCAATCACTTCTCCCGCTGCTATTTTATCGATTGTTTCCTGATTCAGTAATGTAATTTGTGGCATACAAACTCCCCTTTACCAGCGATTTTTTACTTTATTTTGTAATTCATACAATTTATTCAATGCATCAAGCGGTGTCAGATTACCAATATCAACGTTTCTTAATTCATCGATGATGTCATCATCTGAGATAGTATCAAATAATGACATCTGTGACAAATCCACTTCATCAAGATGTTCTTTTTCTTTTCGTTTCTTCACATTGGTGTCAACTGTAATATTTTGAACAATCGAAGTAATATCATTGTCCATAAGCTCATTTACAATTTCTTTCGCACGTTCAATTACAGTATCAGGAACCCCTGCAAGCTTCGCAACCTGAATACCATAGCTCTTATCTGCGCCACCTTTTACAATTTTGCGCAGGAAAACGATATCATCACCTTTTTCCTTTACCGCAATGCAATAATTATGTACGTTGTTTAATTTGCCCTCAAGCTCTGTCAATTCATGATAATGAGTTGCAAATAAGGTTTTTGCGCCAAGCAGCTTGGGATTGCTGATATGTTCCACCACAGCCCAGGCAATACTAAGACCATCGAAGGTACTTGTTCCTCTTCCAATCTCATCTAAAATCAAAAGAGAATTGCTGGTGGCATTTCTTAAAATATTAGCCACCTCATTCATTTCTACCATGAAGGTACTCTGTCCCGATGCAAGATCGTCGGAAGCTCCCACACGTGTGAAAATGCGGTCTACAATTCCAATATTTGCCGTGCTGGCTGGAACATAGCTTCCTATTTGAGCCATAAGCACAATCAAGGCGGTCTGACGCATATAGGTTGATTTACCTGCCATGTTTGGACCGGTGATAATGGAAATACGATCATTATTGTTATCTAAATATGTATCGTTATCAATAAATAAATCGTTGGTAATCATTTTCTCTACAACTGGGTGACGTCCATTTTTAATATCAATCACGCCTGTTTCATTTATCTTTGGCTTGCAGTAATTATTCTGCTCTGCAACAACTGCAAGTGAAACAAATGCATCGAGCTTTGCAATTGCCTTCGCTGTTTTCTGAATTCGTGCAACATTTGCAGAAATATGATCGCGCACTTCTCGAAACAGATCGTATTCCAGCGATACCAGCTTATCTTCGGAGCCAAGAATCATATCTTCCATTTCCTTTAGCTCTGGAGTAATATACCGTTCAGCGTTGGTCAAGGTCTGTTTTCTTGTATAGTAATCAGGCACAAGGTCCTTAAAGGAATTGGTCACTTCCAGATAATAGCCAAAGACCTTATTGTATTTGATTCGAAGGTTTTTTATCCCTGTTTTTTCTTTTTCTTTTGCCTCTAGATCAGCGAGCCAGGTCTTTCCTTCTGTCTTTGCCTTTCGAAGGGTATCCACCTGCTCGTTATATCCATCTTTAATGATGTCACCATCTCGAACTGACAGAGGTGGCTCTTCCATAATTGCAGAGTCAACAAGTGTATGAATATCCTCTAAACAATCAAAATCAGCTTTGATTTCTTCTGCCATTTCGCCATTTAAGTCATTTAATAAGGTTCGAATTGGTGGAAGCATTCCAAGGGAATTACGAAAAGCAATTAAATCTCTTGGATTCGCAGTCTGATAAGTAATACGTGTGATTAATCGCTCCAGATCGTAGATGGGATTCAAGTACTCGCGCATTTCTTCTCGTGTGATCATCTGCTTATTGATATTTGTAATGAAATTCTGACGTTTGATAATCTCATCCTTCTCAATCAATGGCTGCTCCACATAGGAACGCAATAATCTTGCTCCCATTGCTGTTTTTGTCTTATCTAAAACCCATAATAGTGAGCCTCTTTTTTGCTTTTCACGAAGTGTTTCCACCAATTCAAGGTTTCTTCTGGAGGAGCTGTCGATAATCATGTATTTTCCAATGGAATACGGATGAATCTCCAGAATATGTGCCAGAGAATTCTTCTGTGTCTCATATAGGTATTTCAGCAATGATCCAGCAGCAATCACACCACAATCATAATCATCCAGGCCTAGCCCCTGTAATTGTTTTACTTGAAAATGCTGCAGCAGAGTCTCCTTTGCAAGCTCATCTCCAAAGTACCATGGATCTAAAGATGACACAGTGATACCAAGACGATTCTTCATATCCTCAATGTCAATACCGCTCATATAAAATGATTCATTGCAGATCAACTCAGATGGAGAGAAACGATTCAGCTCATCAAGTAATTTCCGTTCACTGTCCACCTCTGTTACATAATAATCCCCGGTTGTAACGTCACAGGTAGATACCCCATATTTATCTGCCAGATATACAATGCACATGATAAAATTATTTTTCGTTTCATCTAAGGATTGCATATCAATGTTTGTTCCAGGTGTTACCACCCGAATCACTTCTCGTTTTACAATCCCTTTTGCAAGCTTTGGATCCTCTACCTGTTCACAGATTGCTACTTTATATCCTTTTGAAACCAAACGGTTGATATAGCTTTCAGCAGCATGGAACGGAATTCCACACATTGGAGCTCTCTCTTCTAAACCACAGCTTTTCCCGGTTAATGTCAGTTCTAATTCTTTTGATACAACCTTCGCATCGTCAAAAAACATTTCATAGAAATCGCCAAGTCGATAAAACAAGACACAATCTTTATATTCTTCCTTTGTTTTTAGATAATGCTGCATCATTGGTGTTACTTCTTCAAGCACGTCTTTTTGTCCTTTCTGTTCCTTACTCATGTCTATATTTACGAATAATTGCTTCCGCAACCTTTAACCCATCCATTGCAGCCGACATAATGCCTCCCGCGTATCCTGCCCCTTCACCACAAGGGTATATTCCTTGAACACTACTCTCAAATGCATCATTGCGAATGATTCTTATAGGTGATGAGGTTCTACTCTCTATTCCTGACATAATTGCATCTTTTCTGTCAAAATTCGGAATAATATGACCAAAGTGATTCATTCCGGCAATAAAGCTTTCTTCCACATCTTCCGAAAGAATACCTCTCAAATTGGAAAATACGGTATCTCCTTTCGTTTGAGATTCATATTCGCCATAAGCTGTTGATGGTACATTGCTACAGAAATCACCAAATAATTGCTGTGGAATTTTCCCTTTTCCAAGCAAATACACTTCATGTTCTAATTTTTGCTGATATCTCATTCCGGCAAGAGCATCGGATGCACCGAAATCCTTAGTATCTACCGATACTATGATGGCACTGTTTGCATTCTTTCCATCTCTTCCGTAATAGCTCATGCCGTTTACGACTGTTCGTTCCTCTTCTGAAGAAGAATTCACCACATACCCTCCCGGGCACATACAGAAGGAATACACGCCTCTGCCGTTTGGAAAATTAGAAGTTACTTTATAAGGAGCAGCAGGCAGTTCTTCATAGGATGCATCACCATACATCTGATGATTAATCATTTCCTGCGGATGCTCTACACGAAATCCCACAGCAAAATTCTTCACTTCCATGGGAATTTTTAAATCATTTAATCTTTCAAAGGTATCTCTGGAACTATGTCCTAAAGCAAGAACCACAGAATCCACATCAAACTGCTCATCTTCACAAATCACTTTACGAATCTGCTTGTCCTCAATTATAAAATCCTTAGCCAGACATTCAAAATGGAACGTACAGCCATGTTCTTCCAAGTATTTTCGCATAGAGACAATCACATCTGCCAGAATATCTGTTCCGATATGTGGCTTGTTATCATAAAGAATTTGTTCTGGGGCACCGAATTTCACAAAGGTCTCCAATACGAATTGGTTACGATTGAACGGATCCTTTACCACAGAATTCAGTTTTCCATCTGAGAAGGTGCCAGCTCCTCCTTCTCCAAACTGCACATTGCTCTGGGGATTCAGTCGCCCAGTTCTCCAGAACTCTTCTACATCGGCTTTTCTATCTGCAATTTTCTTGCCCCGTTCCAGAACAATTGGATGATAGCCCATCTCTGTCAAAAGATATGCGCAGAACAATCCTGCTGGACCTGCCCCGATTATAACCGGAGAATGCTTCATAATTTCAGTCCCAGACTCTGGATAATGATAAGTCTTTTCCTGGATTAACATAACGGATGGATTATGAACTCTTTTTACAATCTGTTCTTCCTTTGGTACTTTCACATGAATTGCATACACATAGAAAATGTCTGGTTTCTTTCTGGCATCAATGGATCTTTTTATAATCCTATATGTAAAGGCATCGTCCGATGACAGCTTAAGATTTTTTCGAATTTTTTTCTCCAACTCTTCTGTAGAATGATGAATTGGCAATTTTAATTGATTTATACGAATCATGTATTTTATCCTATATTCTTTCCTGCGGATTTGGCAGCAGCATACCCGGATGACCAGGCCCACTGCAGATTATAGCCGCCGCATATTCCGTCCACATCTAATAGCTCCCCACAGAAATATATTCCTGGTACAAGCTTAGATTCTAAGGTATCTATATGAAGCTCTTCCGAACGTATTCCACCTGAACAGATCTGGGCAAATTCGAAAGCTCTTGGTCGAATCAGCTCAATTGTAAACCATTTTATGGTTTCAGTTAACATCTCAATGCAATCAGAATCAGCTCCTTTCATATGTGCTTCCGGAGAAAGTTTACACATACGAAGCATTTCATCCGCTAACTTTTGGTTGAAAAGACCGTTTAGCATCTGTGAGATTGTTCTCGTATCACGGAAGTGGTGAATACGATTCTGTAGCTCTTTCTTTAACTCCTGTTCTGTCATATTAGGAAGAAAATCAATTACTGCCTGCACTTTTTTCTTATAATACAGTCCCAGTGATGCATATCTGCTCACCTGAAATACTGGGATTCCTGAAATGCCATAATCCGCCAGTTGTATTTCTCCCTGATCCGCTGCCACTTCTTCTTGTTCTATGTAGACTGTAATTCTTCCTTCTGCACGGACTCCAGATATTCGTTTGAAATTACAGCCCTTCGCTTCGAAACCACATAGGGCGGGCACAATTGGTGTAAAGTGATGTCCCAGGTCCTTGATCAGAGAAAAAGCAGTGCCATCACTCCCCAATTTAGGAGAGGCCTTTAATCCAGTTGCAAAAATCACTTTTTTAGCACGAATACAGCATTGTTTGGCACGAATCACGAAATCATCCCTTTGTTGTTCTAAAGATGTAATCTCCATATCTGTATATACAGAGATTTTTAATCTGATCAGTTCCATCTCAAGGGCTTGCAAAATAGAAGCAGCCTGCTCAGAATTCGGATAATAATATCCGTTTTTACATTTTGGATAAATCCCAAGTTCACGGAAAAAGTCTATTGTAGAATTTTTATCAAATAGGGATAAAATCCTAGCTGCCATATCCTGATTTCCCCGAAAACAGGTAATATCCATGAACTCATTTGTGTAATTACATTTCCCATTTCCGGTTGCTGGAATTTTCTTGCCAATTCGGTCTTTATGCTCTAGCACAACTACATTTCTTCCATCTCTGGCGGCTGTAATTGCAGCCATCAGACCAGATGCCCCTGCACCGATAATCGCTATATCATAATTCTGTTTTTTATTTTTGACCATAATTCACCAACTTAATTGTTCATTTACCAGTCATTTTATCATAAGGAAAATAAACAATCAACTAGAGTAGCTTTCCAAAAAATCGTAAAGCTCTGTTTCTGTCTGAAATCGAAGTCCTTCTTTTAGCTCTTTCTGTAGAGGCTCTGTTAATGCTCGAACGGAAATGCCGGTATTCATAAATAAAGTCACATTATCTGACAAATATACAGATAAACGGCCCGCATCTTCCAAAATGATATATTTATATGGTTCTTCTGTTGTACTGCTTACCACAATATTTTCTTCTGTTTCCGTTTCCATCCTGTTTTCTGTACTTGGCTGCTCTTCTTTTTCTCCGGACACAAAGTTCCAGGCAAAGAATCCTATCACGCCAACAAAACAAAAAAGAAGAATGCTGATACTTATTTTTCTTTTCATATGATCACCCAAAATAAAGTATCTGCATTCTTTGAATTTTTATTCACAATCTCGTTTATAGAAGATGTAATTTCTTGGCAAGACGAACAAATTTATCGCCTTTTGGGAAACCTGCGATTTCCTCTTCCGTAAGTCCCTTAAACAGCAGCAATGTTACAATATACACAACGATTGCAACCAGAAAAGCAATTGTAAAGGAAACAATCATCTGATTTGAGAGCTTATAGAGACCATAATACACCAGATAAGTGATTATTCCCATGATGATAGAGCATACACCTGGGATGAGAAAGGTCCGAACAACCTCCTGTTTATAGTGGCTGTATTTCTTTATTGCAATAGCATTTAAAATACACATAAGCAGTCCAAGAAACGCATTGGCAATTACCACAGCATAAATATGCATACGGAAAAACATCATAAGTACAACTAACAAAATTACATGGGCTACAAGAGCAATTGCACCATTGGTTACTGGTTCTTTCAATCGGTTGATACCCTGCAGCAATCCATTAGACAGGGTAGATATGGAATAAAATACCACTGCACAAGCTCCTACAAGCATCATATAAGTTGCAAGATCAACGGTATCTATAGTGTTTCGAAACAGCAATGAAAAAATTGGTGTTGCAAGCACTGCTAGTCCCACGGCACAAGGAAATGCCACAACAGTAATATACCGCATTGCAACATTTATCTGAAAACGTACCTTATCCATATCTCCCTCTGTGAAGGAAGCGGTTAATGAAGGGACTGCGGAAGCTGCAAGGGCAGAGGCAATGGCAATTGGAACATTGATCATAAGCTTATACTTGCCTGAAAATACCCCCCACCATACATCAATTTCATTCTCCGAATATCCCTGTAATAACGCTACATTCTTAAAGATTCCCTGATCTAAAATGCCTGCAACACTATAAACGATAGTGCTCAAAAGGATTGGTGCTATGGTTGCTATAAGAATCCTCATGGTATATGCCACAGAGCTCACTTTTGCATTTCTTTCACGTTTCATCTGACGTTTAAAGACTTTCATATAAATGATGAATACGATAAGCACAAATAAAAGCCCCGCCACGGAACCAAGATTCGTGCCAAGTGTTCCACCTGCGGCACCGTAAGCAGCTGCATAGCGCTCCGTATCTCCAAGTACAGCCCCTACCTTTGTTCCATATTGATATAACACATAAGCTGCCCACACACTTACTACTGCATTCACAACCTGTTCTACAATCTGTGAGATTGCGCTTGGAATCATGGTACCAATCCCTTGAAAGAATCCACGTATCACACCAAGAATAGCAACAATTATCAATGCTGGTGCAAGGATTTCAAGTGCAAATATACTATTTGGAGTCTTTAATAAATTGCTGGTAAAGAACTCGGCCCCAAAGTATACCACTACTGCGGCAATTGCACTGATTGCAATTGCAAGAAGCATCGCACATTTGAATATCTGATACGCCATTTTACGTTTTCCCTTGGCCATCTGCGCAGAGACCAGTTTGGCAACAGCAATTGGCAGACTATAGGAGGAAATAATGAGCATCACATTATAGATATCAAAAGCACAACCATAATAGCTGTTACCCACATCTCCAATAATTGCAGTCATTGGAATTCGATATACCAATCCAATGATTCTGCTAATGATAGATGCAACAGCGAGTATTGATCCCTGTACTAAAAAATTTGTTCCTTGTTTCTTTGACTTAACCATTTATACTTCCTCAATTACTTACTAGCCTGAAATTCTTCTTTTGTTCCATATATTGTATTGCGATTGGCACTTTCGTTTTGGATAATACATACCCAGGTTTTTCCTTGATTCAATGTAATTTCTTTGCCTGTGGAATCGTAATACTTCGTAGGAGAACTCTCAGATTCTCTTGTCCATGTAATATCAATTGCTTTTCCATTTGTAATATAGGTTCCACTTCCACCTGACATATAATCAATATTTAAAGAGCCACTATCCGAATCAAATAATCTACTGTTGCAATTCTGCAGAATAATATTTTTTACAGCAAGCTGCTCATTATTCACTGCATCCATCTGTGCTTCCCCAAACTCATATCGATAATATAAGCCATCTGTCTCATTGTATTCAAACCATGGCTTTGGATTCACATAGTAGAGTGCGACTACCGCAGCATTCTGCCCTGCTTCCAAATTCACCGTTTTCTGATCCTCTGCAAACAGATAATGTCCTTTATAATCGGAAGGCAGCTCTGTGTCAAATCCAGAAACTTGAATTGCATTCGCAATACCTTCTGAGGAGGTATAGAGATTATGTGGTGATTTACGATCGTTGGTACGATAAAAGCACGTATTACCAAGTGCCTTTATTCCATCGATATGATCAATAAAACCGCTTTCTAACACTGGTGTTGCATAGGAGCTTTCTCCAGCATGCACATACATTGCATCAAACTCTTTGGCAAAGTAAACATAATAGATTCTACAGCTTCTGACATTACCAATTCGGTCCATATTGCTGTAATCCTGATAAATCCCCATCAATCGAGTGATTCCACCCTCAACTGCCGATTCATATATGATATCTGCTTTACTGATATTATATTGAGGTAAAGTGGCTGATGTATTCTCGATCATGATTGCAACAGGTCTTTGGGCAGCAAGATTCTGATCAATCCATTGTCCTGTCAAGTAGCTTTTAGCCTGTCCCTCGTGGGTTTCTATTTCTGGTTGCTGTGTCACTTGAGGAACTGATGCCTCCGTATCCGGCTCCGGCTTTGTAATCTCTTTTTTCTTAAAAAAAGCACATGCTGCTAATACAACTGTAATTACTACAATGACAGAAAATAATCCAATGAAATATCTCAGATTCTTTTTCATAAGCTCTCCCTCTCTCGTTTGTTACTATTGTTTTATTCTACGATGCTTTAGCGTAATATATTCATCTTCTCCATGATTTCCCGCTGTTTTTCTTCCATGACAGCTGCTTCTTCTGGCTCCATATGATCATAGCCAAACAAATGTAACATACTATGGCAAATCAGAAAGGCATATTCCCTTTCTTCGCTATGTCCATAGCTTTGTGCCTGCTCTTTTACTTTATCAACAGAAATGATGATATCCCCGAGAAGAGCTTCTCCTGTATCTGGGTTAAAGTCATCATCATTCTCGTTCTCCAAAAAAGAAAAATCTCCTGGAGACTGATAAGACAGCATTGGGAAAGATAATACATCTGTTGGTCTGTCTATATTCCGATGCATTCGATTGATTTCGCAAATTCCATCATTGTCTGTCAGCGTCAGATTCACTTCTGCCTCATATGGAAATTGTTCATTTTCTAACAGAAAGGATACGACTCTTTCTGCCAGCTCTTGATATGCAAATTGAAATGGTACCTCACATTCTTCTTCTAAATAAAAACTCATACCAGCTTTTCCTCCTTAACAAGGTATTCCCGCAGTTTTAAAAATTGATTCATACTCATCCCAGATTCGTCATATAATCCGGTTGAAGAGAATTCATTTAAGGTTTGATAAATAATAATCTCTTTATTCCAGGAGCTTTGCCCCACATCCTTATTTAACAATTCCAGCTTTTTCATAAGTGCATCTACAATATGTACCAGTGCCGATTCAGGAGTTGAGGGCTTCTTTTGCTCTCCATAGTATTCACTTAGTATTTCGATTAACTGAATTGGAAAGCAATACTGCTGAGCCTTTTTTATACCGTTTTCGATGAAAGGTTCTCCTTCCCATCTTCCTATTCGATAGTAGAATCCAGCTGCACAGCAGAGCTCTTTGTTGTATCCCAAATGATTGGCACAGCGATAGCAGATGTCAGAGACTTCCTTGCAATGGTGATATTCCATTTGGGAATATCCCTTTACTTCCACAACAAGCGGATAGCTGTCCTGCACCAAATCCATCAGCATATAGGTCACTTCTTCTTCCGTCTCTTCCTTTATGCGAGAATAGATTACAAGCACAAACAAGGCTACCATAAGCCCTTCCACAATTCCATAGAGATAAGGTCTTATCTGAATCTGCTTGTACGTCCAATAATAGAATAAGGCTGGGACCATAACACAGAGGAAAAAGTATATGCCTGTGATATAGATACGATATTTTTCTTTTTCCAGTGCCTTTGTGAAAATGCAGCCGAGAATAATCATGATTCCATAGACAACGAATTCGTTCATAGAGCAGCCTGACAGCAATCCGAAAATCAACATCAGATAGATACTGCTGTTAATTGCAATCGCAAAATTGCCAAATGCACACATAATGACAGGCAATAAAATCATTGGTTTATAAAATTCCGGAAGAAAAATCGAAGCTGCAATGATTCCGCAGGAAATCAAATATCCGATTGTGATTCTTGAAAAGTTTGTCTCTGTATTATTTCCGATATTTCCCTGTTTCCTTTCGAATTCCAATTGGAACAGAAAACAGAAAAAAAAGATCAAATTCACAATACATATTACTAATATTTCATCTAAATAGTATCCATAATATACCCCCAGCAATATATTCAAACAAATTGTTGCCAGAAATATACCAGCGAATGCCCCTACTCGATAGGCTGAGATACGATCGTTTATCTTCATTTCTTTTCCTGCCTTGCCTTCACTTTGGTATGTTCAGGTTTGTTTTTTTTCTCAAATACTTCGTATGCCTGTACAATTCTCTGAACAAGAGGATGTCTTACCACATCATTGCTTGTCAATTTACAAATACCAATTTCATCAATATTGCGAAGTACCTTTAGTGCTACATCCAGACCGGATTTACTTCCCGGAGCTAAATCCTTCTGGGTAGCATCTCCTGTAATCACTACCTTTGAGCCAAAGCCGATACGTGTAAGGAACATTTTCATCTGTGCCGGAGTAGTATTTTGAGCTTCATCCAAAATAATAAAAGCATTATCTAAGGTGCGGCCTCTCATATATGCCAAAGGGGCAACCTCAATCAGCCCCTTTTCCATATTGCGCTGAAAGCTCTCAGCTCCCATGATCTGATATAGTGCATCATAAAGTGGTCTTAAATATGGATCTACTTTACTTTGAAGATCTCCTGGTAAAAATCCAAGCTTCTCACCAGCTTCGATTGCTGGCCTTGTGAGAATAATTCTGCTAACCTCTTCATTTTTAAACGCTGTTATCGCCATAGCCATGGCCAGATAGGTTTTACCAGTACCTGCAGGTCCCATTCCAAATACAAGCATTTTATTACGAATTGCATTCACGTAATCCTTTTGCCCCAATGTCTTTGGTTTTACTGGTTTACCAGTAATTGTATGGCAGATAATATCTTTATCAATTTCAATCAATGTAGTATCTTTATTATCTGCAAGAAGTGATAAGGCATAATTCACATTCTGCTCAGTAATTACATTTCCTTTTTTTGAAAGCTCATAGAGCTGAGAGAACACTTCTTTTGCCCCTTTTATATTGTTCTCATTTCCAATAATTTTAAGCTGATCATCTCGAACGACAACCGTTACCCCAAGCGTTCGCTCAATCTTCTTCACATATGCATCAAATTGTCCAAATACATTTGACATGTGTTCTGTCTGAATACTCATAGCAATTTCATTCATGCTCATCAATTGTTGTTCCTTCCTGTTGTATCTCTATTCTTTCTGTCTCCACTTGTTTTCCAATGGATTCACAGGCTTTTATCTCACCAGAGATCTGATAATCACTGGTTCTTTTATTCATAATAACATTTTTGCTTATAATTTGAACCCCATTCTCAATCAATTTATCAATATATTGATTAAAATGTGTCTGTGCCAGAGATTTGGCATCCTCTTTGTTATTCTCTTCCACAACTACATCATACTCTTTATACACCTTTTTACCAAAATATAATGGGAGATAGAAATTCTTTGTCAATCGAACCTGGGTGCACTCTTCTAAAACATGTGCATTTTCATACTCTGGAAAAAGAAAAGGTGTCTCGATCATCCAATCTTTCCATTGCAGGCAATATTTGTTTCGAATGTTTCCATTCTCTACTTCATTTTCATATTCCATTGGTATGGACTCTTCATAATGATACACAACGATTCCCTTAATATCCGCATCTGCAGACTGATAAAAATAGTCTATCACTTCATCGGAATCATTTCTTATCTCCTGCCTTCCAGAGACCAGAACGTCACCAGCTTTTACTTCCTGGCCTTCCTTCACACATGGCACTCCAGATCTTGTTATGATGGATGAGATAACTGCATTCTTCGAGGCAGTTAGGTCATAGCAGAGGTCGGATTCGCTCCGCTGCTGAAATGCTCCTGCTTGTTCTGTACGTTTTATATTCTCCTGCAATTCTACAACAAGCTTCGTACCTTCGATATAAGCAGAGGCCCAGATAATTTGTTCAAAATCAGTTCTAAGATCAAGTTCCAGGTCTGCGCAGTCTAATGCATTTTTTTTATCTCCAAAGCCTGCGCCTTTCTCCTGCAAATACGCAATGATCGTATCCTCTGACAGATAGGAATTACCAATCACTTCGATCTTCCATATGAACTGAGAATAATAGATGACCAGAATCGAAATAACAAGAAAGGCAATCGGAAATAATTTCCTTTTTCGATAGCGAAAAGAAAAGAATGGAATGCCATATCTCTCTAGAATTTTCACTCTCGTATGTGTCTTTCTCAGAAACATCTTGCAGCGATATAGGTCTTTCCAATAGATATAGAACTCAAATTTATCATCCTGTAACGATTGTACATCCCAGATTTCGACATTCTGTCTGACACATAGGTTTAGACATCTTCTTACATCCTTACCGAAAAAACACACCTTGATATATCCACAAATCAAACGGCGCAAAAAACCTATCATGTCAGGAAATTAATTTGTCCAATCTTCCCTTTTATTTTTAGCATATCACCCGTATAGTATTCCACATTCAGATTATTTCCTGTAATCTGAATGCGGATTTCTTTTGATAGAATTACCATTTGCTTATCCGAATAATCAATGAGACCTCGATGATTCTCGATTAGCATCTCGCGATTGCCAGTCATTGTTATAATTGGCATCCCAAGTATTAAATCTTTTGGTAATTCTAATGCTTCAACTAAGTTTTCAGGATTTATGGATTTATGTTTTTTCATAATAAACTATATGAAATGATTGCAAGTCTTATTCAAACACATATTCCTTAATTACTTCTGGGGCTTCAACCTGTTCCTTTGAAATTTCATAGGCATCCAATATCATCTTTTTTACCTTCTGCGCTTTTGCGGCATCATTGGCATGAATTTCTGCGATGCAATCGCCCTGTGCTACAGAACTTCCGATTTTTTTCTTTAAAATAATGCCAACTGCAAGATCAATGTCGCTTTCTTTGGTCTCACGTCCACCGCCAAGAGTCATACAGGCAATTCCAATATTCTCAGCTAAAATACGTTTTACATATCCAGCTGTGTCGGAACATACTTCTACAATCATGTCCGCTTTTGGAAGCTTCTCTGGCTCATACACATAGGAGACATCCCCCCCCTGCGCTTTTACAAATTCTGCGAACTTATGAAGCGCTGATTTATCTGCGATCACTTGATCCATCAACTGAACTGCTTCTTCTTTGCTTGAAGCTCTGCCGCCAAACTGAAGCATCTGTGCACCTAAAGCATAGACCACTGCCTTGAAGTCTTCTGGGCCTTTTCCATTTAATGTATCAATGGCTTCCTTTACTTCCAATGAATTGCCAACTGCGAGTCCCAAAGGCTGATCCATATCTGTAATCACAGCTGCGGTTTTCTTACCTGCAAGCTGTCCAATGGATACCATCTCTTTTGCCAGTGCAACAGAGTCTTTCAATTCTTTCATAAATGCACCGTTTCCAGTTTTTACATCCAATACAATTGCATCACTTCCAGAGGCAAGCTTTTTACTCATAATTGAGCTCGCAATCAGAGAAATCTGGTTTACAGTTGCAGTCACATCCCGGAGTGCGTATAACTTTTTATCTGCTGGTGCAAGATCTGCTGTCTGACCTGCAATGGCAATTCCAATTGTATTTACATTCTCTACAAACTGTTCATCTGATAAAGCTGTTGTAAATCCAGGGAAGCATTCCAATTTATCAATGGTTCCTCCCGTATGTCCCAAACCTCTTCCTGATAGTTTCGCAACTGGGACTCCTAAAGCTGCAACGATTGGAGTAAGTGCAAGAGATGTTTTATCTCCCACTCCACCGGTGCTATGCTTATCTACTTTCACACCATGAATTTTGCCAAGGTCAAGAACTTCTCCACTGTCTCTCATGGCAAGTGTGAGATCTACTGTTTCCTGTTTATTCATCCCCTGAAAACAGATTGCCATCAAAAGAGCAGATATCTGATAATCTGGAATCTCCCCTTTGGTATAACCCTCTATAAAATAGCGGATTTCATCTCCACTTAGACTCTGTCCTTCTTTCTTCTTCATGATCAAATCATACATTCTCATGATTGTTTCCTCCTTATTTGTGATAGGGCTCGTGATTTAAAATACGGTAGCTTCTATAAATCTGTTCAAATAAGATTACCCGCATCAGCTGATGTGGAAATGTCATCTTAGAAAAGCTTAATTTGTAATCGGCTCTCTTCAAAACCTGATCTGCAAGCCCCAGAGAGCCTCCTATTACAAAATAAATATGGCTGGTACCATTAACCCCCAGCCGGTTTATCTTATCCGATAGTTCAATAGAATCCAATTGTTTCCCATCAATTGCAAGACAGATGACATAGCCGTCTTCTTTTATGGATTTTAAGAGCCTTTCTCCTTCTTTCTCTTTAATCTGTGCTACTTCAACCTCCGAAGCCTGATCCGGTGTCTTTTCATCTGCCACTTCAACAATCTGCAATTTGCAATAACGGCTTAAGCGTTTTTCAAATTCACTTAATGCGTCTCGATAGAACTTTTCTTTCACTTTGCCTACACATAATATTGTAATTTTCATATGCGCATTATACCATGTATTTCGCACAGGGTATATGGTAAATTTACGCGCGAATGCGTATAAATTGTCTAAAGATATTTTATCACATATCCTTTCACCAACAAATAGTCAAATGTAAGACATTTTATAAGATAGTTGTAAGATATTTCTATGAAATCTCCTATAATACTACTTTTTTCACTTCATAAATGGTATAATTTATGTATCAAAAAATATAAGTAGTGAGGTAATTGCCGTGAAAGAACTTGAAGAACGAATACTCAAAGAAGGAAGAGAACTTAACGAAGATATTTTGAAAGTGGATAGTTTTATTAATCATCAGGTTGACCCGGAGTTGATGGTGCGTATCGGTCAGGAATTTGCTGCACATTTTAATGGAAAAGGCATTACAAAGGTTGTTACAATTGAAAGTTCTGGAATCGCTCCTGCTTTAATGACAGCACAGCAGATGCAAGTTCCCCTTGTGATTTTCAAAAAGCAGCCATCCAAGGTATTAAACGATGACCTCTATCAGACAGAAGTCACCTCCTTCACCAAAGGGACAAGTTACGAATTAACATTATCTGCAAAGTTTGTCAATGAGAATGATCACGTTCTTATCATTGATGATTTCCTTGCAAACGGCGAAGCTGCAACTGGTGCAATTCGTTTATTGCGCAAAGCTCATGCTACAGTGGGAGGAATCGGAATTCTAATTGAGAAATCCTTCCAGCCTGGTAGAGGTAAATTGAACGAACAGGGATTAGATGTATACGCCCTGGCTCGTATTGGTAAAATGGATAAAGATTTTATTGAATTTCTTCCTGAGGAGAATCAGTAAGCTATGAGACATAAAAAAGAAGCTGCAATGCAGCTTCTTTTTTATGTCTATTTCTACTCATTATTTGGTAATGTAGATAAAATTACCGCGATAAATAATACTTGCTTGTTCCGTCTTCTCATCAATCAGAATAACAGAAAGAATGTTGTTGCCTTCTGGCACTTCAATTGGTGATGTATATTGAGCGGAGTCTTTCGATGGATCTGAGCCATCCCATGTATAATATGCGTTGCATCCATCTGGAACGGAAACAGTAACAGAGGTTTTTGCACCAAAATCTCCTCCATCTGGAGATACTACTGGCATATCTGGTGCAGGAATCTCTATTTCATATTTGCCGCTTGCAACATCAGAATAGATGTCTTTCTCATTCTTACATACTGCTTTTACTTCATATATACGCATTTCATCAAGTGGAATCGCCTCTTTATAAAGGAGGCCATACTTCACTGGGTCAGTTCCATCTGTCGTATAGTAAATATCATAATTGCCATTTGTAGATAGTTTCAATTCGAAATAATCGTCAAATTTGCCTTCTTTTTCGTCAAATACTGGTGGTGTAACAATATAATCTGCGAATAAATCAAGAATCTTACTATCCTTAGTTGTCTCACTCAGCTTGATGATTGCATCAGTATCGTCTTTGGCTTCATAGATTGCAATCAAGCTTTCATAGGCATTTTTGTTGTCTGGATCAATTTTTAGAGCCTCTTTGAATTGAATTTCTGCTTCATCATATTCTTTTTCATCCATATAGATAGAGCCTAAAGCAAGTCGTACTTCAATGTTATTTTTATCAAGCTTTAAGGCTTTCTCATAATACTCAATTGCTGCATCCGTATCCTTTTCTTTCAATGCATCCTTTGCCATCTCAATTTGATAATCCACAGAACTTTCTTGATTTTTCTTTACGTTCGCATGTATGAGCAAAGCTGCAACTATACCAATTACACATACCGCTGCAATGATAGAGATTATGATAATTGTTTTTTTGTTTGATGCTTTATTGGATGGCTTTTTTGATCCATTGTCTTCAACAGTTTCAAGTGTTTGCTCTTTGTTTTGGTTTTCTGGAGCTGTTGATTGAAGATTTGTTTTTGCTTTTTCCTGGGATCTGCGATTTTCTTCTTCCAGTAAAGCCTTTAAATAATCATCTTCAATAATATTATAATCTGGTACCAGCTGCACTTCTTTCCCGCATTTGGAACAATAAATACAGCCTTCTTTCAGTTCAGCACCACAATATATGCATTTCATATCTTTTCCCCTTTACTTAAGCGTACATTTTCATTGCTTCAACACAATTGTTCATTAACATTGCAATTGTCATAGGACCAACACCGCCTGGAACAGGGGTTATTGCAGATGCGATTGGTTCAACACTCTGAAAATCAACATCACCACAAAGCTTATTTTCTTCATTTCTGTGAATTCCCACATCAATTACTACTGCATCCTTCTTTACATAATCAGCAGTAATAAATAATGGTTTGCCAATTGCCACAATAAGAATATCAGCTTCTTTACAGATTTCTTGTAAATTCTCAGTTTTCGAGTGGCAGACAGTAACCGTTGCGTTTTCCCGGAGCATTAACAAGGCCATAGGTTTTCCTACAATGTTACTTCTGCCAACGATTACACAATGCTTCCCACAAATCTCCACATTACTCCGTTTCAGCAACTGAACAATTCCTGCTGGAGTACAGGATACAAATCCCTGCTGACCGATTACAAGTGCTCCAACGTTCTCAGGATGAAATCCATCAACATCTTTCTTTGGTGATATCGCACGTATTACCTTGTTCTCATCAATATGCTTTGGAAGAGGTAATTGACATAAAATGCCATGTACAGAAGCATCCTGATTTAATTTTTCAATCAAATCAAGCAATTCTTTCTCTGTAACTGTATCAGCAAGCTCGAAAGACAATGATTTCACTCCGATATATTCACATGCTTTTTTCTTATTTCCAACATAAACGGAAGATGCCGGATCGTTTCCTACCTGAATCACTGCAAGGCAGCATTCTCTACCATTCTCTTTTAATTGAGCGACTTCCTGTTTTAATTCCTCTTTTATCTCTTTGGAAATGCGTTTTCCATCTATTAATTGTGCCATTTATCTCTCCTTAGAAAAGTCCAGTTATTACGCCTTCTTCATTAACATCAATATTATATGCTGCTGGTTTCTTAGGTAATCCTGGCATTGTCATAATTGAACCGTTAATTGCTACAACAAACCCAGCACCAGCTGATACATACACCTCACGGACATTGATTGTAAATCCACTTGGTCTTCCAAGCTTCTTGGCATCATCCGACAGAGAATACTGTGTTTTTGCCATACATACTGGCAGATTCGACATTCCAAGATCCGTGATACGTTTCAATTCTTTTTCCGCAACAGCAGAATAAGTCACTCCATCTGCCCCGTAGATTTCCTTTGCAACAGTCTCTATTTTTTCTTTTAAAGACATCTCATCCGAGTAGAGAAGCTTAAAGTGGCTTTCATTTGTCTCCAAAGTGTTCAGCACTTTATTTGCTAAAGCGATTCCGCCTTCTCCACCTTTTTCCCATACTTCTGAAAGTGCAAATTCGCAGCCCAAAGACGTACAGAAATTCTCTACGTAATCAGTCTCAGCTTTGGTATCTGTAATAAAGGAGTTCAAGGTGACAATTACTGGAACTCCGTATTTATGTAAATTCTCGATATGCTTCTCAAGATTTACAATTCCTTTCTTTAATGCTTCTAAATTCTCTTCGGAAAGATTCTCTTTTGGTACGCCGCCATTGTATTTCAATGCACGGATTGTAGCTACAAGAACCACTGCATCTGGCTTAAGACCTGCTTTTCTACATTTAATGTCAAAGAATTTCTCTGCACCTAAATCTGCACCGAAACCAGCCTCCGTAATGACATAATCGGCTAATTTCAATGCTGTTTTTGTTGCTCTTACACTATTACATCCATGAGCGATATTGGCAAATGGTCCTCCATGCACAATTGCAGGAGTATGCTCTAAAGTCTGAATTAAGTTTGGCTTCAAGGCATCTTTTAACAAAGCTGCCATGGAACCAGTTGCATGCAAATCATCTGCTGTTACAGGCAAACCAGCGAAAGAATATGCGACAATGATTCTTCCAAGACGTTTTTTCAAATCTTCCATATCATCAGCCAGGCACAGAATTGCCATAATCTCTGATGCTACAGTTATTACAAAATGATCTTCACGAACCATTCCGTCCATCTTATTGCCAAGTCCAACCACTACATTTCTAAGAACTCTGTCATTCATATCCATGCAGCGTTTCCATACAATTTGTCTAGGATCAATACCAAGCTCATTTCCTTGTTGAATATGATTATCCAGCAAAGCTGCTAACAGATTATTTGCAGAAGTGATAGCATGAAAATCCCCAGTAAAATGAAGATTTAGGTCTTCCATTGGAACGACCTGTGCATATCCGCCTCCGGCAGCCCCACCTTTAATTCCAAAGCATGGTCCTAAAGAAGGTTCTCTTAATGCGATAACAGCCTTTTTGCCAAGTTTACCAAAGGCTTGTCCAAGTCCGACACTTGTGGTGGTCTTGCCTTCTCCTGCCGGTGTTGGATTAATTGCGGTCACAAGAATTAATTTGCCATCTTTGTTATCTTTGATGCGAGTCATCAATTCATCAGATAATTTTGCTTTATACTTACCGTATAGCTCAAGGTCGTCTTCCGGTATTTCAAGCTGTTGTGCCACATCCTTGATTAAATCCATTTTTGCTTCCTGTGCAATTTCAATATCGCTTTTCATAAGTTCGCTCCTTTAGATAATTATATATATGCTTATTTGTTTATCACTTTTTTTAGTTTTCGTCAACAAATTGCTCAAACTCTTCTGGTGACATCATTATTTTACGCGGTTTGGTTCCCTCTTCCGGACCTACAATACCAGCTTCTTCCAGCTGATCCATAATTCTTGCAGCTCTGTTAAAACCAACCTTTAAATAGCGCTGCAGCATTCCAATCGAAGCCTTTTCTTTATCCATTAGAATTTTGGCGGCTTCCATAAAGTATGCATCTCTTCCATCATCTCCCGCATCATTGTCTGAGATTGAGACTGAATTATTGGAGGATGACTGCATGTTTTCAAGCTTTGCTTGTATATCATCGCTATATCGGGCATGTCCGTTATTCTCAGTAAGGAATCCAACCACATCAGATACTTCCTTATCGGAAACAAAAGCTCCCTGCACACGAATCGGCTTCGGTACCCCCTGTGGATTAAACAGCATATCTCCTTTTCCAAGAAGTTTTTCTGCGCCATTCATATCCAAAATGGTACGGGAATCTGTTCCAGATGTTACGGCAAAAGCAATTCGACTTGGCATATTCGCTTTTATCAAACCAGTAATTACATTTACAGAAGGTCTCTGTGTCGCAATTACAAGATGAATTCCAGCTGCTCTGGCCAACTGTGCCAGACGGCAAATCGCCTCTTCCACATCATTGGATGCCACCATCATTAAATCTGCAAGCTCATCTACAATGATGACAATCTGTGGCATTTTCTTTGGCCGTTCCTGACCTTCTGGTACTTGAATTGATTCGACTTTCGTATTATAGCCATTGATTTCACGGACATTTGCTTCCGCAAATTTATTATATCGTTCCGTCATTTCAGCAACTGCCCAGTGTAATGCTCCTGCAGCTTTCTTAGGCTCTGTAACCACCGGTATCATCAAGTGAGGGATTCCATTGTATACACTAAGCTCTACCACCTTTGGATCAATCATAATGAGTTTCACTTCATTGGGATCGGCCTTGTATAAAATACTCATAATAATCGTATTGATACAAACAGATTTACCGGATCCGGTTGCACCTGCAATCAGAAGATGAGGCATTTTAGCAATATCGGTTACTTTTACTTTTCCAGCAATGTCCTTACCTACTGCAAAAGAAATCTTTGATTTTGATTTTTGAAATTCCTCCGATTCCACCAGCTCACGGAACGGAACCATAACATTTTCCTTGTTTGGCACTTCAATACCAACCGCTGCTTTTCCTGGTATTGGAGCTTCAATACGAATATCCGCAGCTGCCAGATTCAATTTGATATCATCCGCAAGGTTTACAATTTTACTGACCTTCACACCCATCTCAGGCTGAATCTCATATCTTGTAACTGCTGGACCACAGCTAATATTGGTTACTGTAACATTTACTCCGAAGTTTTTCAGTGTTTGCTGCAATTTCATTGCAGTTTCACGAAGCTGCGCTTCTGTATTTCCACTCTTCTTTCCCGAACCTGGTTTTAGGAGATCAATTGGTGGATATACGTATTCTTGAACCGGCTCTTCCTCCTGGATACTATTGGCAACTTCTTCCACTTCCTTTTCCAGCTCCTGCGCGGATACTTTCTCTTTCTCATGAGCAGGCTCATGCACAGGTGCTTTTGTGACTGTCTGCGCCTTTGGTGCTGCCGGTGCAGGCTCTAAAACAGTCTTTTCCTTCTGGTCATCGGATTGAAATTCTCCAGATATTACGACCTGATCCAACGCTGATTCCATATTAGATCCCATATTGGAAGCAAGCTCCGGTTCTGGTGGGAATATTGGTTTTGCTGTATCTGAAGGAATTTTTACTCGTTTTTCCTCTTTGATCTCAGGTAAATCCGGATAATCTTCTATTAGAATTTCATTTACTTCGTCTGTTTTATCTTCTTTCTTCTTATCACAAATTGTGATGTCTGAGGATACGCCAGATACCTTTTTGTCCATTCTTCGTTTTGCGCGTTCTTCTTGACGCTGTTCTCGGATTTCCTGATATCTTTCTGTATTCTCTTTGGCCGATTCATATACCTTCTGTCCGCCCTTTTTAAACCCTTTTAGTGCTGATTTTTCCGTAATAAGCACAATGGTAATAATAAGCACAACCACATCAATGATATAACACCCTGGAAGTCCAAAAGCCGGAACCATCAAGTATGAAAATGTTCCGCCAATAAAGCCCCCGCCAATTTTATTTTCTGCACTATATGTATAAGCCTCTTTCGGCGTAACTACATTGCTTCCTGTAATGACAAGCTCCATGAAAAAGCAGATAAACAGCACAAATAAAATTGCTGCGATTAGCTTCAGTATTGCAAATGGATTATCTTTATTGGAGACTCCAAAAAAAGTACCTACAAATAACAGAATTGGAAATATGTATGCGATAATCCCAAAAACACCAAAGAAGAAGCTGCTAACGGAATTGCCAACACTTCCTCCAACGCCAAAATTGCTGATAAAAAGCACTAAAGATATGGCAACAATGGACCACAATAGTATTTCTTCTCGAAATGCATGTGCCTTTTGCAATTGCATTTCCTGTTCTTTTTTTGTTACTCTTCTTTTTGTATTTGTAGTTTTTCTTCTCGAAGAATGATTCTTCCTCGTTGTCATAAAAACGAACCTCCAAAATCTAAATTACTTTCGTTCATTTATACCATAAAATGTCCTGCTACTGAAATACCACCAATCAAGAAACAGTAGATTGCAAACCATGTAAATTTTTTCTTGCGAACAATGACAAGCATCGTCTTGATGCTAATATAACCTACCACTGCCGCAACAAGCATTCCAGCAAGATAAATTCCGATATCCCCTCCAGTTACTACAACTGCTCCTGCATTTTTCATCTCAACAAAATTCATGCATTCAAGAAGAGCTGCTCCAAGAACTGCTGGTATCGACATAATAAAAGAATACTTTACCGCGAATTTACGGTCAAAGCCACTGGCAAGACATGCTGTTATTGTTGTTCCAGATCTGGATAATCCAGGAAGTGTTGCAAGTCCTTGACAAATACCTATTAAAAATGCATTGGTATAGGATACATTTTTCGGGGTCTTTGTTCCATTTGGCAAACGATCTGCCACCAGAAGCAGCAGACCTGTAATAATCAAACAAATGCCTGGAATTATCAAAACTGTTTCAGCCACTGCTACCAAATCGGAATCCACGATTCCAATCACTCCTGTAGGTATTGTAGATACAATAATCAAAACCACAAACTTGCGATAAGCAGTAGAAATCACTCTCTGATATCCCAACCCACGTCTCATGAAAACATTCTGAAATAAAATGCCAATATTTAGAATGATATCTTTTAATATCATAAAGAATTCAACAATCAATCTAAGGATATCTTTATAAAATGCAATGCATATTGCAATTAATGTCCCAAGATGAAGCAATACTCCAAATAGCAGGCCAGTATCAGTCTCAACCTGAAACAGAATCTGAAACAATGCCAGGTGTCCTGAGCTGCTGACTGGAAGGAATTCCGTCAGTCCTTGAATAATTCCCATAATAATCGACTGTAATAATGACATAAGCGCTCCCCCTTCATCTATACATACTTAATAAATATACCATATTTTGAGTGCGTTGTCATTACACGGTTTTTGTAAATACAAGATTTAGTGTTTTTGATATTCAATCAATTGATGAAGTTTTGCAAATGCTTCATTAATCCCTCCAATCTCATTGATTAATTGTTCTTCCACTGCTTGTTTTCCAATCAAAATCGTTCCCAGATCCTTTGTGAGCATCTGTGTATTCATCATCATTTCCTCTAGACGTTCACGGGATGCATTGCTGTGGCTGGCAATAAACCCAATAATTCGATCCTGCATCTGCTTAAAATAATCATAGGTTGGCTGGGCACCAATCACAGTCCCGCTTAATCGCACTGGATGAATCACCATCGTTCCTGTGGGAACAATCATCGAGTAATCTGTTGAAACTGCAAGAGGCACACCAATGGAATGACTCCCTCCAAGAACAAGGGATACCGTTGGTTTACTTAAGGACGACACCATCTCGGCGATTGCAAGTCCACTCTCCACATCTCCTCCTACTGTATTAAGTAAAAGCAGAACACCATCAACACTTGTATCATCCTCTATCGCTGCAAGTCTTGGCAATACATGCTCGTATTTTGTGGTCTTTGAATTATTCGGCAGACATTCATGCCCTTCGATTTCGCCAATAATTGATAAAAGATAGATTCTATGATTGTACTCATTATGTTTCAAAAGAGCCTGGCCGTACTCATGAATATTTTCATTTTCTTCTTTTGATGTCACTTCACTTTTTACCTTATTTTCTGCTTCCATTTATAACCCTCCATAGACAAAAAATATTGTTCAAAAAAAGTACGAATATCAATGATATTCGTACTTATTTTGAACAATATTTTGTTTTTTATTCTCCCATAAGGTAATTATACAGGCCTTCATATTTGAATCTCGAAGCATTCCATGAGAAATCTTTATTCATGCCACGATCAACCATCTGATTCCACTGACGTTTGCGATCATAAAAGATATGCTTTGAATAATTCACAACGGAAAGCATTTCATCTGCATTGTAGTTTGCAAAAGAGAAACCATCTCCTGTATTCTCATATTCATTAAATGGTTCAACCGTATCCCGCAATCCACCAGTCTCACGAACAATAGGTACCGTTCCATATCGGAAGGAAATAAGCTGCGTCAATCCACATGGCTCGAATGCAGATGGCATTAAGAAGGCATCTGCAGCCGCATACAGCTTATGTGCCAAGTCATCTGAATAACAGATATTAGCAGAAACCCGGTCTGGATATTTCCATGCATAGTGGCGGAACATATTCTCATACTGAGGATCTCCTGTTCCAATCACAACAAACTGAGTGAACTCATCCATTAATCCTTCCATTGCATAGTTGATTAAATCCAGTCCCTTTTGATCGGTAAGTCTTGATATCAAGCCAATCATATATTTCTTTTTGTCCACTGCAAGACCCAACTCCTCCTGCAGCTTCATCTTATTATTTGCTTTTTTCTTTCTAAAATCATCCTTGGAATAATTTACATAGATTTTCTTATCTGTTTCGGGATCGTAAACCTTATAATCAATTCCGTTGACAATTCCCTGCATATCAAAATGTCTTGCTGATAAAAGGCCATTCAAGCCTTCTCCGTAACAATCAGTCTGAATCTCGTTTGCGTAGGTATCACTTACAGTGGTGATATAATCCGCATATACAAGTCCACCCTTTAGCATATTTGCATCCTTATGGAATTCCAGCTTATCTGGAGCAAATAAATCTGCTGAGAATCCAGTCAATCCCTGCATTGTTTTCGCATCCCATACTCCCTGGAATCTCAGGTTATGAATTGTGACAATAGATTTGATATTCCAGAAAAACGAATCTGCAGCAAACTCATTCTTTAAGTATACCGGAATAAGTCCTGTTTCCCAATCGTGACAATGAATGATATCTGGACAAAAATCAATATGAGGAAGCATAGATAAAACTGCTTTGTCAAAAAATACAAACTTCTCGATATCAAAACGAATATCGCCATATGGTACAACGCAATTAAAGTATTCCTGATTATCAATAAAATAATAGGTTATGCCATCCAATTCATATTTCAGTATTCCTACATATTTTCCCTGAATAAAAGAACCTGCACTCATATAAAAATGAGAAACATATTTGAATTCATTTCGATATTTCTCTGGAATACAACTATAATTCGGAATTACTACTCGTACATCCCACTGCTCTTTATCAAATTCCTTTGGCAATGCTCCACATACATCGGCAAGCCCACCAGTTTTAATAAATGGAACGCACTCTGATGCCGCAAATAAAATCTTTTTCATCTTTACGCTTCCTCCTTTTTGAAAATATACCCTTTACACTATATACTACACTTCATCTAATGCCTGCTTGAGATCTGCAATGATATCATCCGCATTCTCAATACCAACAGAAAAACGAATCAAGTCTGGTTGAACACCAGCTTCAAGGAGCTGTTCATCTGTCATCTGTCTATGAGTGTGACTTGCCGGATGAAGTACGCAGGTTCTCGCATCTGCTACGTGAGTAACAATTGCTGCTAACTTCAATTTATCCATAAAGGAAACAGATACCTCTCTTCCACCCTTAAGTCCAAAAGAGATTACCCCGCATGTTCCAGTTGGCATGTATTTTTCAGCTAATGCATGATATTTGTTATCAGGAAGACCAGCATAGTTCACCCATGCAACTTTCTCGTGTGCATTTAAGAATTCTGCAACCTTCAATGCATTTTCGCAATGTCTAGGAACTCTTAAATGAAGTGTCTCTAACCCGATATTGAGTAAAAATGCATTCATTGGACTCTGAATAGATCCAAGATCACGCATAAGCTGTGCAGTTGCTTTCTGTATGTATGCCATCTTGCCAAATTTCTTAGTGTATACAATTCCATGATATGATTCATCTGGCTGGGTAAGACCTGGGAATTTATCTTTCTGTGCTTCCCAGTCAAAATTGCCGGAATCTATAATCGCTCCACCTACAGACATAGCATGTCCATCCATATACTTTGTTGTGGAATGAGTCACAATGTCAGCTCCCCATTCAAAAGGACGACAGTTAATTGGTGTGGCAAATGTATTATCTACAATAAGTGGTACTCCGTGATTGTGTGCTACTGTTGCGAACTTCTCAATATCAAGCACTACGAGAGAGGGATTAGAAATTGTTTCAGCAAATACACATTTGGTGTTGGCTTTAAAAGCCTTACTTAACTCATCAATAGAATCATCTGGATTCACAAATGTACATTCAATTCCCATCTTCTTTAAGGTTGTTCCAAGAAGGTTAAAGGTACCTCCGTAGACGGAGTTGGAACATACCACATGATCCCCTGCTTCGCAGATATTAAATACTGCATAGTAGTTAGCAGCCTGTCCTGAGGAAGTCAGCATCCCGGCAATTCCGCCTTCTAGCTCCGTAATCTTCTTCGCTACGGCATCATTGGTAGGATTCTGAAGTCTTGTATAGAAATATCCGTCTTCTTCCAAATCGAAAAGCTTACCCATTTGATCGCTTGTATCATATTTAAATGTTGTACTCTGATAGATAGGAAGTACACGTGGTTCTCCTTTTTTAGGCTTCCATCCTGATTGAATACAGATTGTTTCTTTTCTGTAATTGTTTTCCATGTCAATAATTCTCCTTTTATTCATATACTACATTAATGATAACCCTTTTCCCATATCTTTTCCATATTTTTATTCGTTTTCTATATAAAAAATCTCCACTGCAAATTCATTCTGCAATGGAGATTCCATATACTTATTATAATTATTCTTCCCAGTTATGATATACTTCCTGAACGTCGTCATCCTCATCCAAAAGATCTAAAATACGTCCAATATTAATCACATCTGCTTCTTCTGTTAATGAGACATAATTCTGTGGAATCATTGTAACTTCCGCAGATGCCATAGGAATGCCTGCTTCTTCTAAAGCTTTACGAACAGCTTCGAAGTCTTCCGGTGTTGTTGTAATCTCAAAGCTGTCATCCTCTTCCGAGAAATCCTCTGCTCCGGCGTCAAGTGCTGTCATCATAAGATCATCTGCATCCATGTCGCACTCTTCTTTATCGATGATAATCTGTCCTTTTTGATCGAACATATAAGAAACACATCCCTGTGCTCCGATACTTCCCTGTCCCTTTGTAAATGCATTTCTTACATTAGCAGCGGTACGATTCTTATTATCCGTTAAGCACTGGACAATAATAGCTGTTCCACTTGGGCCATAGCCTTCGTATGTAGTCTGAACGTAGTTCACAGCATTACCATCACCGGCAGCCTTTTTGATTCCACGATCAATTGTATCATTTGGCATGTTGTTTGCTTTTGCTTTGGCAACAACCTGAGCCAATTTAAAGTTATTTGCAGGGTCTGGACCACCTTCTTTAACAGCTACGGCGATCTCACGACCGATCATTGTAAAGATTTTGCCTTTTGCAGCATCATTCTTCTCTTTTTTATGTTTGATATTCGCAAACTTGGAATGTCCTGACATAATAGTTCCTCTTTTCTAACAAAAATTTTCTCTTTATTCTACCATTAATTGTTTGTCCGTGCAAGAGTCATCCCCTTCGGAATTGGTAGTTTGTTCTGGCAGTTCTACCACCTTTACTTTTTGAATCATCTTATTTTCAACCACTAAGATGAAAAATTCATAACCGTATGCGCGAATACTTGTCTTCTCTCCATCATTTGGTATCTTATCAAGAAGCGAAATCAGTAATCCGTTCAATGTATCAAATGCGTCTTCCTCCACTGGGATATGTAGTACATCCACCACATCTTCAAGTGGCGTCATTCCATCCATCAAATAGGAATCATCCGGCAAATGCTCAATCATACTTTCTTCATCATCGTGTTCATCTTCAATATTACCAACAATCTCTTCTAAAATATCTTCCATCGCTACAATTCCCGATGTTTGTCCATATTCATCCACCACAATCACCATATGTGTTTTGGCCAGCTGCATCTCTGCAAAAAGACTGTTAATATTTCTTGTTTCCGGTATAAACTCCACGTCCCGAAGTAATCCCGGAATATCTTTGATTGGAGTTCGAAATATCTCATTCTTCTTGAAGAATGTAAATGCATCCTTAATATGAAGAACACCAATAATGGTATCGATATCTTCCAGATATACTGGAAATCTTGATCGGCTGCTCTCAATCATCAAATCTACTGCATCATTGTAGGAAAGCTCTCCATCTATTGCAATAATATTCTTTCTATGAGTCATAATATCCTTCGCTTCTTTGTCTCCAAACTCAAAAATATTATGAATCATCTCTGCCTCTGATGCTAAAAGAACACCTTGTTCGTGTCCCTCATTTACCATTGAAATTATTTCTTCCTCTGTAACATCCTCATTATCATGAAACGAAGCACCTTTCATGACATTCTTAATTTTCTTTGATAAACTCTCGCGATACTCCACAATCAAAACAACAAGTGCGACTGCAAGAACCACAATGATAATCCCTAACCCAATCGTCAAGTAGGGACTCCCACCATCTTCCATAGTAATCTCCTTCAATTTTTCTAAATTATAAAACAGGAAAATCATACCATGTTGATTGATTCACGTCAAGTTTATGTATACAGCTCCAAGCTGATTTCCAACGCTTTATCAATCTTCATCAGAATCTGATTATCTAAATGGCATACTTTATCCTTTAATCTTTTTTTATCTATTGTGCGAAGCTGCTCTAGAAGAACAACGGAATCTTTTACAAGATCATACTTTTCACTATTCAATTCCACATGAGTTGGCAGCTTGGCTTTATTCATCTGGGATGTGATAGCGGCACAGATCACAGTTGGACTATGTCTGTTTCCAACATCATTTTGTATAATCAGAACTGGCCGAACACCACCTTGTTCTGATCCCACAACAGGTCTTAAATCAGCGTAATATATATCTCCTCTTTGAATCAACATGATTATCACTCCATAAATTTGGTATACAGTCAGTATCTCCAATTTTATCGAGTGTATTCTTATGGGAGAAAAATTATTCCATGCAGGCTGGACGTTTTGAAACGATCTCACCGTTTCTGTAATAGATTCTTGGAACTCGTTTGGTGATTAAGCAGGCAAACTCATAATTGAAACGCCCTGATAATTCTCCTAGTTCTTCCATTGTAATTGTCTCGTCGCCATCTGTTCCTAACAAAGTGACGAGATCTCCTTCTTTTACATTTGGAATATCCGTTACATCAATCATAAATTGATCCATGCATACTCTGCCACAAATAGGTGCTCTCTGCCCATGAATCAGCACAAAGCCTTTGTTAGACAATCCTCTTGCATAGCCATCTCCATATCCCACTGGAATTGTAGCAATCAATTGTGTCTTGGAGGTTGTATAGGTTCCACCATAGCTTATGCTGCGATTGGCTTCCAGTTTCTTCAAAAAAGCCACATGAGTTTTGATTGACATTACAGGTTTCAATGAAATGATATCTCTATTCACTTCTTCAGATGGCCATAATCCATAAAGGGTAATTCCTGCACGAACCATATCCATATTGGCATCAGGGATTTCTACAATACCTGCGCTATTGGAGCAATGATGTATCGGAATGTGAACACCTTTTTCTTCAATGAGGCGATTCATAGTCGTAAATCGTTCCATTTGTTCAAATGCTGGCTGTTTCGACTTCTCATCTGCCCTTGCAAAATGCGTAAATATTCCTTCTACCATAATATTCGGAAGCTTCGAAATTTGTTCTACAATACAAGCTGTTTTTTCATTTACCTGAAAACCGATTCTGCTCATTCCCGTATCAATTTTAATATGAACCCGGCATTCCTTTCCGGCTTTTACTGCCGCTTCTGACAGCTTCTTTGCCATATCCAGCTCACAAACCGCTGGTCGGATGTCATTGCGAATCATTTCATCAAATTGATCCAAAAAAGTGATACCTAAAATTAAAATAGGCTTCTTGATGTTATGTTTTCTGAGAACCATTGCCTCATCTTCTGTGGCAACAGCATATCCCCATAAATAAGGCAAATCCTGGGTAGCAGCCGCAATTTCACTTGCTCCATGTCCGTAACCATCTGTTTTGATAACAGCTGTCATCTTAGTGCCTGGTTTTAGATTTTTATGCATAGATTCCATGTTATATACAACTGCATCCAAATCGATATCTGCATATACACGATTATTTTTGTTCATCTTCATTTACTCTTTTCCATATACTTTTTAGTCCGTCTATTATGTCATCTGCGATGATTCCATGTGTTCCATTTGATAATAATGCTTCATCCCCGCTCAGACCATGTAGAAATACTCCAAGAGATGCTGCTTTGGAAATGGAATTATGTTGGACAATTAAACTACCAATGATTCCTGATAGAACATCTCCGCTCCCCGCTGTTGCCATTCCATTATTTCCAGATAGGTTCAAATAGCTTGTTCCATCTGGTGTTGATGTCACTGTATGTGCATCCTTTAACACACAAGTCACTTGGTAAGCTTCTGCGAATTCCTGCGAAGCTTCTATCATGTGATTCTGTATGTCCGCAATGGATTTTGAGGACAGTCTGGACATTTCTCCCAAATGTGGAGTGATAATTATTTCTGCTTTTCGATTCTTCCACAGGGAAGGCTTCTGTGACATAATATTTAGTGCATCCGCATCCATCACAATTGGTTTGGTGCTATAAGACAGAACTTTCTGGGTCATTTTTTGTGCAGTCTCACCACATCCAATGCCAGGACCGATTACGATTCCATCTGCCCAGTCCATACACTCTTCCAAATGTACTTCATCGAAGGTATCCCCATAAGTATCTAGTATTGCTTCAGGTAACAATGTAAAAAGAGCCGCCCGATTTGATTCGTTTGTAATTATTTTCACAAGTCCACAGCCAGTACGGTATGCGGCTTTGGCACACAAATATGCTGCTCCTGCCATATTTATAGATCCTGCAATCACTAAAAGCTTTCCAAAGGTTCCTTTATTGCTTCTAATGTCTCTTGGATGCAGCATTAAAACATCTTTCCATTCACAGACTGCCACAGAGGGTTTCTGCTCCAGCCAGCTATCCATTGTTATTCCAATTGGTACAACCTTCACATCTCCACAATATGCTGTCCCTGGCCATAGAAACTGTCCTATTTTTCCAAAAGAGAAGGTGACTGTTCGATTCACATGAACTGCCGTGCCAAGTACTGCCCCGTTATCTGCGGATATTCCAGAAGGCATATCTACTGCTATTTTATATCCCGGCTTTTGCTCCATATGACCAATCAATATCGCCATCTTGTTGGTTATTTCCCTGGATAAACCGATTCCAAACACCGCATCAATCATGACAGATGTATCCTTATCCCAATCAATGGAATTGCATATTGGATATTGGTAGCTTGTATAAATATCATATTGTACTTGAAATGCTTCTGTTGTTTTAGAGCTGTCAGGAAATGGAATATAGATGGACGCAGGATAGCCCTTTTGATTCAATAATCGGGCAATCGCAATTCCATCTGCGCCATTATTGCCGGTTCCGCATATGACGATTATCGGCTTCATTTTATGGCATACATCCATAACCGCATCTACAAATGCCACAGCCGCCTGTTCCATCAAAAGGATTTCCGGCACATGAAAATGCATGGATGTATTACGATCTAGGTACTTCATTTCCTTCCCTGTAACCAAATATTTCATGCTATTCGCCATCTTTCTCTTTATTCTTATTATCCTGGAATACTTCCTCGTATTTTAAATCAAACAAATTCAATACATCTGGTCCAAAAATATCATGCATATAGGAATAGATTTCCCGATTATTAATCGTTCTGTTTTGTTTCCGAATTATGTTTTTCTTCAGCTCCACACGGATTTGATTGATCCATTCTTCGATGTCTTTGGCCTCTTCCTGGTTCACACGAAGCTTGGAATAACAATAATCCATACTTTCAATCATGAGCTTTTGATTTGAAGTCTGTATCTCCTTGGGAAGCTCCATGAGTTCATCCTCACAGTTTGCAATCTTCTCATTGATTTCATCGATCAGGCGCTTATCTTCATCCAGTTTCTTTTGCCGAACCTTCTCATCCATGCCTTCTGTTGTATCATCCATATTCTCAACAATATTATTCATTAGTTGAGCTTTCAGCTTCTTTAATTCTTTTAAGCTGCTATTTAATTGTCCCTGCTTTGCAAGATTGTCTTTCAATTCTGCCTCGAGACTTTTAATGGCATCCGTTTTCCCATGAATTGCGAATAACCGATGCCATTTTTGATCGAGAACGAGAATTGGAACCTTCTTACCTGCCAAAGCTTCTTCAAATTCCTGTTCACTTTTCATATATTTTCCTCTTAATCAGATGGAAATTATTTCTTGTTTTTAACAATGTTATAAGATAACTGCATTAAACTGTCAGATAGATGAACATTTTCAACCACAACATCTTCATCTGATAAATCCAAATCTACATGTGCGAAGTTCCATATTGCATGAATTCCAAGTTCTACTAAATGTTTCGCTGTAATGTCCGCTTTTGCCTTGGGCATTGTAAGTGCAGCAATATCTACCTCATTATTTTTGCAGAAATCATCCAGCTCGTTTAACATATGTACCTTAATTCCACGAACACTTACACCCTCTAAAGCAGGGTTCACATCAAACAATGCAATAATATGAAAGCCAAGCTTCTCAAATTTCACATAATTTGCAAGTGCCTGACCAAGATTACCAGCGCCGATCACGATAATATTATGCATTTGATCCAAGCCTAAAATCTTACCAATCTCTTCATATAAGTACTTCACATTATAGCCGTAGCCCTGCTGGCCAAAGCCACCAAAGTTATTTAAATCCTGACGAATCTGTGATGCCGTAACCTGCATACGGTTACTTAAGTCATTAGAGGAAATACGCTCAACACCATCATCGAGCAATTCCCCTAAATAACGATAATATCTTGGCATTCTTCGAATGACAGCCTGTGATATTTCTTTTCCCACGATAGTTCCCTCCTGAACCTATTTGTCCTTTTAGACAAAACCTTAATTGTAATTATAGAATTTTCATGGCAAACTGTCAATGTGTGAAATTTTTAACATGATATACCTGTTATGCAAATGTTTTTTCTAATTCTTTTCGAATTGCTTGAATAAATTCTTCACTATTTAATACTACTGGATTTGAATTTGATGTAATAAGTGCAAGATCCTTAGTCATCTTACCAGCTTCGATTGTTTCAATACATGCCTTTTCAAGCGCATCTGCAAAACGTACTAATTCTGCATTTTCATCTATTTCTCCACGCTTGCGAAGTGCTCCTGTCCAGGCAAAAATCGTTGCTACCGAATTGGTAGAAGTCTCTTCCCCTTTTAAGTGCTTATAATAATGTCTCTGAACGGTTCCATGAGCTGCTTCGTATTCATAATATCCATGAGGAGATACTAAAACAGAAGTCATCATTGCCAGAGACCCGAATGCTGAGGAGATCATATCACTCATAACATCCCCATCATAATTCTTGCACGCCCAGATAAATCCACCTTCTGATTTCATAACACGCGCAACTGCATCATCAATTAATGTATAGAAATAGGTGATGCCGGCTTTCTCAAAGGCTTCTTTGTAATCTTTATCAAAAATCTCCTGAAAGATATCCTTGAATGTATGGTCATATTTTTTGGAGATGGTATCTTTTGTTGCAAACCATAGATCCTGTTTGATATCCAATGCATATTTGAAGCAGCTGTGTGCAAAGCTTTCAATCGAATCTACTAAATTATGCTGTCCCTGAATCACTCCAGCTCCTGTGAAGTTATGAATCAGTTCACGTACTTCTGTTCCGTCCTCTGCTGTGAATACAAGCTCTGCTTTTCCAGCACCTGGTATTTTCATTTCACTTGCCTTATATACATCTCCATAGGCATGTCTTGCAATTGTAATTGGTTTCTTCCATGTTTTTACATTTGGCTCAATACCTTTTACCACGATTGGTGCGCGGAATACAGTTCCATCTAGCATTGCGCGGATAGTTCCGTTTGGACTTTTCCACATCTCCTTTAAGTCATATTCTGTCATACGAGCTGCATTCGGAGTGATTGTTGCACATTTTACAGCCACACCATATTTCTTGGTTGCATTGGCAGAATCGATAGTAACCTGATCATTTTTGCGATTTCTTTCTTCTAATCCCAGATCATAATACTCTGTTTTTAAATCAATAAACGGAATCAATAATTCATCCTTAATCATTTTCCAGAGGATTCTGGTCATTTCATCTCCGTCCATCTCAACTAAAGGGGTTGTCATACTAATCTTGTTCATATTTGTTCTCCTTCTACGTTACTGTTTCATCAGGTTATCCCAACCAATTTTATCCATATTGTCTACGGTGTTTCTAATGTGTGTTTTCGCTGCATCCTGTGCTTTTTTAGGGTCATGATCCTTTAAAGCCTGAACAATCACCTTATGCTCTTCTGTAGATTTCTTCACTCTATCTGAACCACCCAGTGTGATTTTGCGAACACGCTGCACATATTGGTGATAATCCGTCAATACATGCTTCAATTCCCTGCTTCCAGATGCAAGATATAGAATCTCATGAAATCGATTATCTAATTCTACCATTTGTTCCCAGTTTTCTTTTTTCGCATGGAATTCAGACAGAAAAATATTTTCTTCTAATTCTTCCAATTGCTCATTACTAATATTCTTGGCTGCCCATTTTGCACACAGACCTTCTAATAAAGAGCGCATTTCATAGATATCACGGATATCCTTTTGTGATAATCCCACAACATATGCACCTTTATTGGGAATAATGGATACCAAGCCTTCAAGCTCAAGCTGGCGCAATGCTTCTCTGACAGGAGTCCTGCTTACTCCCAGCTCGTCACCTATATTTTTTTCTTTTAGTTCCTCATTTGCTGCGTATTTTCCAGATAAAATTCCCTCACGAATTTTATGGAACACACGGGAACCTAAAGAATAATTATCATCTGCCATATGCTACCTCGATTATAATACAATATTAAGTTTTTTACAGCAATTCGTTATTTCAATTACTAATTCATTATCTGTAAGAACTGTTACACGTCCATCGTCATACTGCTTGTCAACCCATGACTTAACCATTTTAACAAGCTCACTGCTCTTGTCAATCTTTCTCTCTTCTGGAAGGTGATAATAATTGTTAATCCAATGAGCAATTCCTGCCAAACCAGATGTATTAGATACCGCTACAAGTGGTGGACGGTTTAAGAATTTTCCTGTATCAAAAATGTTATAGATTTCTTCATTTTTCAATAATCCATCTGCATGGATTCCTGCTCTTGTCACATTGAAATTTCTTCCAACAAAAGGAGTTCTGCTAGGCTGTTTATATCCTAATTCTTTTTCGAAATATTCAGAGAGCTCCGTAATAACGGTGGTGTCCATTCCATCTAATGTGCCTTTTAACTGTGCATACTCAAATACCATTGCTTCCAACGGTGTGTTACCAGTTCTCTCTCCGATTCCAAACAGTGAGCAGTTAACACCGCTGGCGCCATATAACCATGCCGTTGTAGAGTTATTTACGGCCTTATAGAAATCGTTATGTCCATGCCATTCAATTAAATCTGAAGGAACACCTGCATGAGTTGTCAAGCCATATATAATTCCTGGAACACTTCGAGGAATCACAGCACCAGGGAAGTTTACACCATATCCCATGGTATCGCATGCTCTTACCTTAATCGGAATCTTATATTCATCCATTAGCTTCATCAATTCCAAACAGAATGGAATCACAAAGCCGTAAATATCAGATCTTGTAATATCCTCTAAATGACAGCGAGGACTGATCCCTGTTTCAAGACATTCACGAATGACACTTAAATATAGATTCATAACCTCTTTTCTTGTCATCTTCATTTTATAGAAAATATGGTAATCGGAACAGCTTACAAGAATTCCAGTTTCCCGAAGTCCCAGATCTTTTACAAGCTGAAAATCCTGCTTACTTGCACGAATCCAAGAAGTCACCTCCGGAAATTGATATCCCCGTTCCATACATTTATATACTGCATCACGATCCTTTTTACTATATAAAAAGAATTCACTTTGCTTTATTTTGCCTTGAGGTCCTCCCAGTTTATGTAGATAATCATAGATTGTTACAATCTGCTCTGTTGTATAAGGAGCCCTTGATTGCTGTCCATCGCGGAATGTTGTATCTGTTATCCAGATATCTTCCGGCATATTATGAGGCACAATACGATCATTAAATGCAATCTTAGGAATCTCTTCATAAGGAAAAAGATTACGAAATGTGTTCGGTTCTTTCACATCTGCCAGCTGGTAGAAATGCTCTTCTAATTGAAGAAGATTTGTTTTATTGTTCATGATAACTTCTCTCATGGCCAAACTCCTTTATATATATTCATACAAATTGTATATCCTTACATGGATAATTGTATACAATTATACTTTTCATATTAGTTTAGTCATTTACCTCAATAAAGTCAAGCCATATTCAAAAAATTTTTAATTATTTGTAACCCCTCTTACCTCATCACATACACTATACTGTAAAACATTTATTTGGAGGTCACTTATGAGTGATTTAGCTGCAACAAACTGTGGATGCAATGACAACGGATGTAGTTCCATTATTTGGATCATCCTATTGTTATGCTGCTGCAATAACGGTGGAAACGGTTCTTTCTTTGGTAATGGTGGCGGATGTGGAAATGACAGCTGCTGGATTATCATTCTTCTGCTTCTCTGCTGTGGTGGCAATGGTGGAGGTTTATGCTAATAATTGCATAATCCCAGACATGATTACAACGTAATCGTATGTCACAGTAACACTGACATCACACGTTTACATGTGATTGTCATACGGCGAAAAGAGGTTCCCACCAGGGGACCTCTTTTTCGTTCACGATTCCTTTTCCTGTTTCCGAGGAATGTTATCATTTTTCCATTCTTTTTTTAATTTGTCTAACACATCACATTCTGTTGGAACATGTTTTCTTTTTACACATTCTTCATCGATTTCGTATACATTTTTACCATCAATAATGATTTTTCCCATAATATCCTTTTCTTTTACTATATGTGAAAACGCATAAAGTTGAAACGACTACATAAGATTTAAAAAAAGGTCAAAATGGAAGAACAATCTCTTTTTACACCTTATGACGAAAAAATGCAGACCAGGCAATTACAAATGCTAAAAACAATGGTGCCTTATCTGGCAGGTAATATGCAAAAGCAAATGGCAATGTTTATACAATGTATGGAAGTCAAAAACACCATGTCTATGTTCCAAGGTGCATCCAATGGTCTTGCTATCTGTGAGGTTCCCCAGGGAGCCGACAAACGCTTTGCCATGTTGAATGCTGTTCGTCAATACTGTTCCCCAAAAGAGCAGGAAACCATTGATCTGATGTTAAATCTTTTTAGCGTCATTGATAACTATGATCTCTTTTATAATTAGGAGGCAACATGAATCCAGAAGATTACATTTTTAACAATCCTGCTTTTCTTGGCATGGACCCAGATAAGCTGCAGTTCATCCTTTCCTTTGCCAAGAAGGATAAGCCAAAATCCATGAAGGAGGCTATGCCTTTTCTACTGGCCAACATGAACATTGCAAAAAAGAATCATCTGAACTTTTCTTCCTCGGAAGTGCAGATTATCGCCGAGTTATTAAGCAAAGATCTTCCCGAAAACGAGAAAGAAAAAATTCGGAAAATGATGTCTATAATGAATCAGCATTCTCCGAATTAATATTCCAGGGATTCCACATTTAATTTCAAGATTTTATCAATTGGGGAACTGCTTGTGCCTTTTCCATCTGTTCCCTCATAATATTTCTCTCCAGCAGATTCAAACAGTAAATACAATGAATCATCTTGAAAATCAATTTCTTCAGATCCAGGTGGCATCTCCACCTGGATTTGTGGTCTTCCAGGCTTCGTGGACATGGCAATCACAGAATTATACTTTTTCACATAGGATGACTCATTTCTCCCATAGGATGTACTCAAATATACAGAGCCATCATCTCCGAAGGTAATTCCCTGCACCTGCCTTGGGATGGTGTACTTCCCAAGGGTGTTCAGCTCATTATTATTTCTATCATAATAATATGCTACAACCTTTGATCTAAGGTAAATTGTATGTGTTGCAATCCATAATCTTCCCCCATAGTACGTAATGCAGGAAGGCGTATTGCTCACCTTATATATGTCAACTACATCGGTAGCATCAATTACTCCACCGCGATTCTCATTGGCCATCAGCTGTATAAAATCATACGAGATTCTCTCCACGGATTTGGTGTAGGAATTACATACCCATACATTATCTCCGTCAAATGCAATTCCACCCAAATGACTATTGGCATCCAATCCAATTGTAACTAAATATTCTCCTGTTTCACGGTCAAATATCAGAAGCTCTCCAAGGCAATCATCTTCTGTTGAATAGGAGGTAATCATGATATACGCATCTGTCAAGCAAATCCCCTGTGGACATTGCGACTCACTAAAAATGTAATTATTCAGGAAATCATCTTCTCTTGTGGCAGGCATTCCAGGAATATTTACATTTTCACAGAAGCTGTACTCACAGTCTTTTAGTCGAATTGTACTTTTCTCCAAACGCTGGGATGAGCGGTATTTATAATGTTCAACATTGTAAGTGTTATCTATATTATCGTTCCATTTGGCATATAGCACGATATTTTGATTCCAGTTGGCTGGGATTTCCTCTATTTTTTTCGTAAACTTCTTATCCAGATACCAGCCTGCGAAGGTGTATCCATAACGAAACGGGATTCGTAGCGTTACAGTCTCCCCCTCCGAAAAATGCATGGGATTCTTCCAGTTATTAATTCCTCCATACATAATATAGATAATACTGTTATTCTTTGAATCATCATTTCGATATTTCTGTTCATGAGACAGCACAAATGCAGACATATCAGAGCCCTCTGTCTCTGACATGTCTGCTTTTACTAGCTGTGGTTCACAAAGTATACAAACAATTACGCATAATACTGCTATTATTCGCATTCGAATCTTCATAACAGTACTCCATTCTTCTTATTTGCCTCTATTGTATAACTATTCTTCAATATCCACAAGCTTACTTGCTCTTTCTTCTATCTGTTTCTTTGCAACTTCATCTGGAGCCTGCTCATATCTTGCAAATTCATAGGAAAATGTACCGCTTCCACTTGTCATAGAACGAATCTGTGTATTGTATCCGTATAATTCCAGATAAGGGATATCCGCAACAATCTCCTGGCAGCCATTCTCCACTGGATTCATTCCCATTACTCTGCCACGTCTCTTATTCAAATCTCCCATAATATCGCCGGTATATTGTTCTGGAACTACCACCTTCAAGGTTGCAATTGGCTCAAGCAAAATTGGATTGGCATCTAAGAATCCCTTTTTAAAAGCCTGCATGGTTGCGACTTTAAAAGCCATCTCAGAAGAGTCAACTGGATGATAAGAACCATCGTATAGAACAGCTTTTACTCCAGTAACTGGGTATGCCGCAAGAGGTCCTTTCTTTACAGATTCCGCAACTCCTTTCTCAACTGCTGGGAAGAAATTCTTCGGAACAGCACCTCCAACAACACTTTGCTCAAATACATATGAAGTATCCAAATCTCCGGAAGGTTCGAATGTCATCTTTACATGACCGTATTGCCCATGACCACCTGACTGTTTCTTATATTTGTATTCCACATCAACCTTCTTGCGAAGTGTTTCACGGAACGCTACCTTTGGACGCATCAATTCAATCTCTACTTTATATTTCTCAAGCAATGTACTTGCAACCACTTCAAGATGCTGTTCTCCCATTCCAAAGAGAAGTGTCTGACCATTTTCACTATCATTGACATGCTGCAGTGTCAAATCTTCTAATAGCATTTTCTGTAAAGCCTGGGAGATTTTATCTTCATCTCCTTTATTTTTTGCTTTATATCGCATATTAACATAAGGCTTCGAAATAGCTGTACGAATATATACGACCGGGTTGTTCTTCGCAGAAAGAGAATCTGTCGTCATAGTTTTTTGTAATTTCGCCAGTGCTCCAATATCTCCAGCATGTAATTCTGGAACCTCTTCTACCTTATTGCCTGTCATTACATATAAATGCCCAATTTTCTCTTCAAAATCCCGGTGGTAATTATATAGAACATCATCGGTCTTAAGAACACCTGAATTCACCTTGATCAGTGAATACTTTCCAATAAAAGGATCTACAATTGTTTTGAATACATACGCTGATTTACCCTTAGCAAAATCATAGTCTGCCTGAAATACTTCATTACTCTTGGTGCTGATACCTGCACATTCTCTTTTATCAGGACTTGGAAAATATTTCACAATATCAACCATTAAAGTGTACATTCCACGAGCCAGTAGATTAGAACCCATCATCACCGGAACAATGGAGCCATCAATTACATTTACTCGAAGCGCCTGTCTGATCTCATCCTCGGAAAAATCATCCCCATTGAAATAGCGGTCCATAAACTCTTCACTTGTTTCAGCCACTGCTTCCATTAAGGCCTCTCTGCACAATTCCAAGTTTGGCTTTGAATACTCTGGCATATCAAAATGAACTACTTCGCCTTTCTCATTCCAGCGTTTTGCCTTCTGTTGAACAACATTTACATATCCGACAAATTGCTCATTTTCACGAATCGGAAGATGAAATGGTGCGATCTTTTTTCCATAAAGTTCCTGTAGCTCTTCTACCACTTCTCGATAACTTGCATTATCTATATCCATCTCGGTGACAAAAAACATTCGAGGGAGTTTATACTTCTCACACATTTCCCAAGCTCGTTTGGTTCCGGTCTCAATACCTGCTTTGCCAGATACAACGATAATTGCAGCATCTGCAGCCGAAACAGCTTCTTCTACCTCGCCAACAAAATCAAAATATCCTGGAGTGTCAAGAATATTTATTTTGGCACCTTGCCATTCGATAGGTATCAGTGACGTATGAATAGAGAATAAACGCTTCACTTCTTCTTTATCAAAATCACTGATTGTATTGCCATCTGAGACTTTTCCCATTCTGCTTGTCATTCCTGCCAGATTCGCCATTGCTTCTACCAATGAAGTCTTGCCCGAACCTCCATGCCCCAAGAGAACTACATTACGAATCTTTTCCGTTGTGTAAACATTCATATGAACTACCTCCCGCATTTTTGTCATTTTTGCCACTTACTTCTTTTATGTAAGTAATCTTATAGTTATATATTACTAATTAATTCCATCATTTACAACCTTTTTATGTATTTATTCAATATTTAACCATCTTATTTTCGACATTATATTCGTTCAAACGTTTACTGTCTGACATTTTCGCACTTTATTCCTTCAACGCTTCAAATAACGAAACTTTTTTCTCTGAAAGTGTTTGACGTTGCGCAAAAATATAGTAGAATAAACAGAGCAAACATTTTTGGAGGAAAATCAAATGGGGTTTTATCAGATTGGATTTATCGGTTTAGGATTAATTGGTGGTTCCATTGCCAAGAAACTAAAAGCAGATAATCCAGATATACATATAATAGCAACCGCAGGTCATGAAGAAACAGTAAAAGAAGCATTCCAGCTGGGATTAATTGAGAATCAAACCTTGCTTCCATTAACTGCATTTTCAGAATGTGATTACATTTTCTTATGTGCACCTGTTCAGAAAAATATTGAATACCTATCACAGCTCAAAAACATAATAAAAGAAAGCTGTTATATTACCGATGTTGGAAGCACGAAAACTGAGGTTCACAAGGAAGTAATTAAGCTTGGGCTAGAGAAGAATTTTATCGGTGGGCATCCTATGACTGGCTCCGAGAAGACCGGAATCACCAATGCCAATGAATATTTACTGGAAAATGCATACTACATCATTACGCCTACCTCTATGACTTCACAAGAGGAATTGCATGAATTCCGTGATTTTGTAAAGTCTCTTGGTGCTATACCAATTATTATGGATTATCAAATTCATGATTATGCAACTGCAACGATCAGTCATTTGCCACATATCATTGCCTTTTCACTTGTGAATCTGGTAAAAGAACTAGACGATGATAAAGAGACTATGAAGACTATTGCAGCAGGAGGTTTTAAAGACATCACAAGAATTGCTTCCTCCTCTCCTGTCATGTGGCAGAACATCTTTCTTTCAAATAAAGAACCGGTTCTCGATCTCATTGACAAATATCTGGTCGAAGTACAAAAAGTTCGCACATACGTAGACAATTCCGATTCCAATTCCATGATGAACTATTTCCAATCTGCAAAGGATTATCGTGATTCCATCACGCTTCCAGGTAAAGTTCAATCTGTAATTTTTGAAATCTATCTTGACCTCATCGATGAAGCCGGTGGTATCGCCGCAATTGCGACTATTCTTGCTCAGAATGGAATCAGTATTAAGAATATTGGTATTATTCATAACCGTGAATTCGAAGAAGGAGTTCTACGAATCGAATTCTACGAGCAGCATGCACTTGATCTTGCTGTGGAACTTCTTACTGAACAAAATTATACATTATACAAACGATAGGCTGTTACTTATCTAAACATATTTGAATGAAACTAATACGCTCAGCATCTTAGGTTGATTCTAAAAAAATGCCATACATGGATTTGCTTGCCTTGTATCCCCTTTGGGCAGGACTGCACAAATACATGTATGGCATTTTTTTTATTAGAATGTTGATGTTTAGCTTACAATAAAAATCACATCAATAACTTTCACTAATTTACATAGTGTGAAGTGTCTCTGGTTCAAAAGAAAGGAAGCCACTGTCCATAAAGTATGAAGTCACTGTCCCCAAGATAGAAAGTCATTGTCCCTTCTCACATGTTATTTTGCAAATATCCCTAGAATAATGATATATGCAAAAAATCACCATATTTTCGGATACATATGAAATGTTTTTTTGCATATATTTCTGGTTGATGATATATTGCAAAAAAAACCTAAGTTTTTTTGCATATATTAGCTATTTGAGCTATGTTGCAAAATATTACTTGAAAATCAACATGAAAATCACTACTTTTTTGCAATTATCGAGTCTATAGGAATATTTGCAAAAATCTTAAATTTATTATGTATATAATGTACCCCATACAATGGACACAAAGGAATTGGCTTTATACCAAGTTGAAATAATCTACGAATACACGCTGGCTTCTAGTACTTCGAAATAATTCTCAAAAGTCTTGCGGCAGCAAGCGGGATTCTCAATCACAACATCATCTACCATAAGACCAACTAAAGAGAAGGCCATTGCTACACGATGATCATCAAATGTATGAATGAATGCTCCATGTGGATTCCCAGGTGTGATTCGAATCGAATCGTTTGTACATTCGCAGGTAATGCCAACTGCTTCTAAATTGCTAGAGATTGCATTCATACGATCACATTCCTGCAATCGAATATGACTAATATTTTTAATTGTAACAGGATTCTTAGCAAATGGTGCAATAGCCGCCATGGTCAAAGCTTGATCAGAAAATGCAGAGAAATTCCATTCCCCACCGTTTAAGCCTTGTGACGGAGGTAATAACAGAATCCCCTCCTTTTTTTCTACAATTGAGCATCCCATATCTCTTAAGACATGAAGGAATTGAATATCTCCCTGCAAACATTTTTGATGGACATCATTTACTAGAACTGGCACCTGAAGCAGTGGACACATCCCATAAAAATAACATGCTGCTGATAAATCTGGTTCTATCACATAATCTCTTGCAGAATAAGAAGCTGTTCCAGATATTAAATAGCACTGTTCTTCTAATTCCTTTACTTCAACACCAAACTGTTTCATCATTGCAATGGTCATTTTTACATATGCCATTCCATGGTGTCCGGTTACACGAATTCTAAAATCATGTTGAAATAGTACCGAAGTGATTAAAAGTGCACTTAAAAATTGACTGCTTTTATCAATATCAATCACTGTTTCAAAGCATTTCATTCCTTTGTTTCCTATTTCAAATGGAAAATGGTATGGTTCTTCTTGAAAAGAAAGAGCTGCCCCTAAACTTTCTAATGCTTCTAACAGTTCCTTCATTGGGCGTTTCTTCATCTGTTCTGAGGAAGTCATATAGTATCTTCCCTCCGATAATCCAAGGAAGGCTGTCAAAAATCTTGCTGCAGTACCTGCACTTCCAACATTTACCTTGCCAATAGAGCCATCATTTGATTTAGGGATTCTGCCTCCGAATCCTGTAATAGTAACCATATGATGCTCTTCATCTACAACCACTGGGAAATTCAAATCAATCAGTGCTTGTATGAATTTTCTGGAATCATCACTAAAAAGTACACCTTTCAACACAGAAGTTCCTTCTGCCAAAGCCGCCAGCAATAATGCACGATTCGTAATGCTTTTTGATCCTGGCACACTTGTTCTAATATCATGCACGTGTTCTACTTTTTTTACCAAATATGTATTTCCCAATTTCATGTCTATTTTTCCTGTCTTTTCTTATTTTCCATAGTGTATAAAAATGCTTGACCGTGACATGCTTTTGTCACCAAAGTATCTCAAGAAACTGACCGCAACATATTGCTTCGTCATCAAGTGTCGCAAAAAGCTGATCATGGCATGCTGCTTCATCACCAAGTATCCAAAGAAGCCTATACCCATGAGAATGCAACACAATCCCATGTCATGGTATAACGAAAGGGGTTGCTAAAAAGCAGCCCCTTTGATTCACCATAGCGTACAAAATGAGTGCCAGTGGCACTCATTTCGTTTGCCATCGGTAAGCATTTTCACTTTAGTTCTCGTTAAAAATCTGATAAATATCAATTTTCAAAGCATCTGGATCTGTCATGCCAATGAAAATACATCCATAACGATATCCGCCTTCTATCTCTTCTCTTCGAACAATCTCAATTACTGCATTGACAACTTCCTTCGTCCATATCTGAATCTCAGTATCATAATAGGTACCAATCTCAAGCTTCTGAGTACACTGAAACCCTATTCCACTTCTTGAAAGATCTTTTACATCCACATTCACGTATTTCACTGTGGTGATGTCATTCTTGTCAAGGCGTTCCAGTTGAATCGAAACGGTAAGATCTAATCTTTTGGCTCTTCTTTTCTCTTCCATAGCGCTATCTCCTTCGGTATACACAATGCAACTTATAGCCTAATTTTAGTACAAGTATTACTCTTTTACAAGCACTACTTATCTGCATTTGCAATCACTGCTTATCTGGATTTACAAGCACTACTTATCTGCAATGAACATTGCATCACCAAATGAAAAGAAACGATATTTCTCCTTAACAGCCTCTTTATATGCATTTAACACATGTTCTCTACCTGCAAGTGCGGATACCAGCATAACTAATGTTGACTCTGGTAAATGGAAGTTGGTAATTAATCCATCGATCACTTTAAATTGATATCCTGGATAAATGAAGATTTCTGTCCATCCACTGGTCTCTTTCATTCTGCCGTTCTCATCAGAAGCTGACTCTAATGTACGAGTACTTGTTGTTCCCACTGCAATAACACGGTTACCAGCATCTTTTGCGTGATTGATCTTTTCAGCTGCTTCTTTTGACACCATATAAAATTCCGAATGCATATGATGTTCCAATACATTCTCCTCTTTTACCGGACGGAATGTCCCAAGTCCAACATGAAGAGTTACTTCGGCAATATCAACACCCATAGCCTTTACCTGTTCTAATAACTCAGGTGTAAAGTGAAGTCCAGCCGTAGGTGCTGCAGCAGATCCATCATATTTTGCATATACTGTCTGATAACGGTTCTTATCTTTCAGCTGATGTGTGATATAAGGTGGTAATGGCATTTGTCCAAGCTTATCAAGAATCTCTTCAAATATTCCTTCATAATGGAATTTGATTAAGCGATTTCCTTCCTCAACCACATCTATGACTTCGCCAACTAGCAGTCCATCGCCAAAGATAATCTTTGTGCCAATCTTCGCCTTTTTCCCAGGCTTAACAAGTGTCTCCCATACATCATCTGCATTTCGCTTTAAGAGAAGGATCTCAATTTTAGCTTCCGTTCCTTCTTTTACTCCATACAAACGTGCAGGAATAACTTTTGTATTATTTAATACCAGGCAGTCACCAGGTCGTAAATAACTTGTAATATCTTTAAATATCCGATGCTCTATCTCTCCAGTGGTTTTATCAAGCACCATTAATCTGGAGCTGGAGCGATCCTCCAAAGGATCCTGAGCAATCAGCTCCTTTGGTAGATCATAGTCGTAATCTTTTACGCTCATTCCAATCATTTCATCAAACCTCTTTTTATGCACGAAGCTGGATTCCCAGTGCGTCTAATCCCTTTAATATTTTGTTCATAGCACCTGAGATATCGGCTTCCTCTAAGTTCTTATCTTTTCCACGGAATTTCAAGGAATAAGCCACTGATTTGAAGCCGCTCTGAATCTGTGCCCCTTCATAAACATCAAACAACTCATAGCTCTCTAAATATTTACCGCCCTTTTGATCAAATACGCGTTCAATATCGCCAACAAGAATCTCTTTTGGAACAACCATTGAAAGGTCTCTAGAAGATACTGGGAAATTGGTAATTCCTTCATATTTATAATCAAATGCTGCATTCGCAACAATTTCTGGCATATCAATAACCGCGATATATACACGATCTTTGATTCCATAATTAGCGGCAACAGTAGGATGCATTTCTCCAAGATAGCCAATAACCGTATCATTGTATACAACGCTTGCCTTACGACCTGGATGGAAGAAAGGAAGCTCTGCCTTTGGATCATACTCCGGTTTGCATCTCATTCCAACTTTATAAAGGAATTCTTCTACAACACCTTTCATTGTGAAGAAATCTCCATCTCCATACATACCCAATGTAAACTGCATTCTTTCCTCTGGAAGCTCCGTTACTGGAGTCTGCTTTGGTAAATAAATATTTCCAAGCTCATAAAGACGAACATCTTTATTTCTACGGCCAAAGTTGGTTGCAAGAGAGGTCATCATTCCATTTAAGGACATGGTTCTCATAATCGAATAATCTTCTCCTAATGGGTTAGAAATCTGAACCACATTACGAAGTGGAGAATCTGCTGGAATCAAAAGCTTATCAAACACCTTTGGACTTTCAAAGGAATAGGTCATTGCCTGAGAAAATCCACAGAATTCTGCACATTCTCTTGCTAATTGTTCCATATGATGCTTGAAAGAAATCTTCCCTTGTGTGGACTCACCATTTGGTAAAGTAACAGGAATATTGGCATAGCCAAAGAATCTAGCTACCTCTTCTGCGATATCTGCATCACATTCAAGATCCTGTCTCCATGATGGTACAAGAATCTCGTTGGAAGCTTTGTCATATCCAAGCTCTAATCTTTCAAAATAAGTAAGCATATATTCTGTTGGAATCTTTGTTCCTAAAAGACGGTTATATTTCTCTGGCTCAAAAGGAATTCTTCTTCCTTCTTTTTTCACTGGATAGAAGTCAATTGCTCCTCCAACAATTTCACCTGCGCCAAGTTCTTCTACTAATTGGCAGGCACGATTCATGGCTTCCATTGCAAGATTTGGATCAAGACCTTTTTCAAATTTAGCTGAAGCATCTGTACGTAACCCAACCTTCTTGCTGGAAAGACGAATATTAGTTCCGTCAAAGCATGCTGCTTCAAATAACATATTGTGTACGTTTTCAGTAATCATAGAGTTTTCTCCACCCATGATTCCAGCCATACCAACTGCCTTTTCGGCATCACATATCATAAGTACAGAATCATCCATCACACGTTCCTGTCCATCTAATGTAACAAACTTCTCATCCTTTGCAGCTCTTCTGACAACAATTTCTTTTCCAGCAATGGTATCTAAATCATAAGCATGCATTGGCTGACCGAACTCTTCCATTACATAATTGGTAATATCTACAAGATTATTTATTGGACGAATTCCGTGTGAGCGAAGACGTTTCTGCATCCATTCTGGTGATGGAGCAAACTTTACATTTTTCACTACTCTTGCAGTATAACGTGAGCATAGATCCTGATCCTTTACAGTTACTTTAATATAGGAGTTCACATCTTCTTTATTACCGGTCTCAGTTACCACTGGTGGTACAAACTCTTTCTCAAATGTAGCAGCTGCTTCTCTTGCGACTCCTAGTACTGAGAAACAATCCACACGGTTTGATGTTACTTCATACTCAACAACCGTATCATCTAAGCCAAGATAAGAAACAGCTGATTCTCCTACAACTGCATCATCTTTTAAAATGTATAGTCCATCTTCTGGAGCATCTGGGAACAATTCTCTTGTTGAACCAAGCTCTTCAATCGAACACATCATACCAAAAGATTCCACTCCGCGAAGCTTTCCTTTTTTAATCTTAATGCCGCCTGGAGTACGTGTGCCGTCATGTCCTCCTGCAACTCTTCCGCCGTCTAATACCACAGGAACCTTTGCACCTTCAAATACATTTGGTGCTCCGGTTACGATCTGTACGAGTTCTGGCTGGCCCACATCTACCTGACAGATAACAAGCTTCTCTGCGTCTGGGTGTTTCTCAATTGTTTTTACCTGACCAATGACAATCTTATCCAGATCAGCATCCAGCTTCTCTGCTCCTTCTACCTTTGTTCCAGAAAGTGTCATTGCATCTACATATTCCTGATCTGTACAAGAAAGACCAGGTACTAAATCTTTGATCCATTTTAATGAAGTATTCATTCTTCTAATTCCTTTCTATCTACTGCCTTCTCAATTGATTAAAACTGTTTTAAGAAACGATCATCATTCTCATAGAGAAGTCTCATATCGTCGATTTCATATTTTAATAATGTAATACGCTCTAAACCAATACCGAATGCAAATCCAGAATACTCTTCAGGATCAATTCCACTCATTCGAAGAACTTTTGGGTGAACCATACCACAGCCTAAGATTTCAATCCAGCCTTCGCCTTTACAGAAACGGCATCCTTTTCCACCACATTTAAAACAGCTTACATCCATCTCTGCTGATGGCTCTGTAAATGGGAAGTGATGAGGACGGAATTTTACTTTGGTATCTTCGCCAAAGATCTCTTTTGCAAATTCTGCTAAAGTACCCTTCAAATCAGAGAATGTAATTCCTTTGTCAATTACCATTCCTTCGATCTGATGGAAGGATGGAGAATGTGTTGCATCCACTTCATCTGCACGGAATACACGACCAGGAGCCAGGATACGGATAGGTGGCTTCTGTGATTCCATTACACGTACCTGAACTGGTGAAGTCTGTGTACGTAACAGAATTTTATCATTGATATAAAATGTATCCTGCTCATCCTTCGCTGGATGATTGGCTGGGATATTCAATGCTTCGAAATTGTAATAATCATACTCAACCTCTGGACCTTCTACAACCTCATAGCCCATTCCAGTAAAGAACTGTTCTACTTCGTCAAGAACTGCAGCGTTTGGATGGCTGTGTCCAATTTTATTTCGTTTTGCAGGAAGGGTTACATCGATGATTTCATTGCGAAGCTTTGCATCTAATGCAGCACTTTCTAATTTGCTCTTTGTCTCTTCTAATTTCTCTTCAATTGCAGCTCTTGTCTCATTTACCCATTGTCCAACCTTAGGTCTATCTTCTGGTGCAACGTCCTTCATGCCTTTTAACACGGCTGTCAGTTCACCTTTCTTTCCTAAGATTGCAACACGTACATCATTTAATTTGGTAAGATCTGCGGATTCCTGAATCTCGCGAATCGCATTTTCTTTGATCTGTTGCAGTTTGTCTCTCATAATTATTCTCCTTCTAACAATTTGTGCAATAAAAAAAGTTCCGACCCTAATCTTACATAGGGACGAAACTATTCCGCGATACCACCCTGATTCCCATACATACGTATAGGCTCTCATTCCTGCGTAACGTGCATAAAACGTCACAGACTACTTACTAATTCAAGTGTATTCATCTGTGCAGCTCCTGTGAGAAATTCAGACATATCCATCACTTGAGAAAGTTCTCAGCCAATTACTCTCTCTCTCTGTCAGCTGTTACATATCCTACTAACACATTCATTGCCTTTTTCATAACGCTTATTCTATCACAGCGTTTTACAAACTTCAAGTTCTTTCCGATAAAAATGCATTTATTTCGCCGCCAATCAAAAGAATATAGACACAGAAATATACCCAAAGCATCAGAAGCACCAACGTTGTTAAGCTTCCATACATGGAAAAGCCATTAAAATAGTTCACATATATTGACAGTCCATAAGAAAATACGAACCATCCGATGGACGTAAAGCAGGCTCCCACAAATTGATTTCTTAATCGAAGCTTCTTATTAGGCAGTGCTTTAAACACGATAAGGAACAATCCCACAAGAACAACCAGTCCGATCAGCCACTTCATCCAGGAGCCCAGGAACAGCCAGATACCTGTTTGAGGGAAATTCTTAAAAATAATATTCTTAATGTATTTTCCAAATACCATAAATCCCATTAGAAAAAGCAAAACAACCACCAATATCAGTGTATAAACAATCGCCCAGAAACGAAGAACAAACCAGTTACGGTTCTCGTCTACATCATATACGGAATTCAATCCATTGGTTATATACTGTACTCCTTTGGCTGCAGACCACACCGCTACCACTGCTGTCACAGAAAGCAGCCCCGCTGAATGCTCATATACCTCATCTACAATGGAGATCAATAAAGGCAGTAAATAGTCTGGGCAAAAGGTCTGCATGGCATTTAACAAATCAGCCTTTCCAAGGAACGTGTATTTCAGCAAAGAAAGCAGTACCATCAAAAATGGAATTGCGGACAAAATAATAAAAAATGCAGACTGCGCAGCATAGGTTCCAATTTGATCATCTAGACATTCTTTATAAAAACGATATGCTTTCTTAATCATGTTTAAGTCCTCTTACCTTTTCTAATAGGAAATATTCTTCATGTCTGTAATTATAACATCTTTATAGTAAAAAGTGATAATCTGGTCATAAGTTTTTCCTTGCTCTGCCATGGACGCAGCTCCATACTGGCTCATTCCAATCCCATGTCCAAATCCGCCTCCACTTAATTCACAATTATTTGCAGTTATGGTCTTTATATAGAAGCAGGCGCTGGGAATTAATGTCAAATCTGTTCTTGTTGTTCCATTAGATAATGTTACATTTTCCAATCCCTTTCCCAGGTAAGTGCGGATATCATTCTCGTCGCTTAACACTCTTTTCCCCTTTTCACATTGTATTTCTAATTCCAATACATAGCCTGAGGAGCTTCTCTTATTCACTTGAATCGACTTCACTTTGCCGAATTCCGCATCTGAAAGCTTCCCAAGATTCATATTTGCAGTCCATCTATAGAACGGTGAAATGTTATCATAAGCATTTGGAGCCTTTTCAATAAACGCTGTGATTGCCGGGTCGGTCTCTAAACTGCCAGGGTTCTCATCTGTCTCGTAGGTTTTATGCAGATAAGGCACCTCTGTTGCGGGCTCAACCACATCCTCATCCGATTTCCACACTTCCATATCCTCTGTTGTGCCCGGATTGGTGGAATAATAATAACAGGTAATTAATTGCCCATTGAAGCTTACAATCTGCCCATTTGTCTCTTCTACTGCCTGATTGGTTTTATCGGTAGCAGCCACAGTATTGTACACCTGAAAGGCAGTGGTATTGTCAATATTTGCGCCATACATGGCATAGGTTCCATTCTTCATCTGAGAATATGCATAGGTTCTTGCACATACTGCCTGCGCTTTTAGGGCTTCTATTTCAAACTTAGCAGGCATCTCAGATGGCAGTACCCGTTTCACATATTCTTCGATTGGAATCTCATTCACAAGAACAATCTGTTCATTTTCATACAAGCAAAATAACGTATCCGGATAAGGCAGCCCCAATGCGTTGCCTTCACTATCACACAAAGAAATTCCGCCTTCTTTCGACAGGAGCTTCATTCTCTGTAATTGGTGATCTCTCATATATTGTACGACATCCACAATACGCCCCGCTGGAATCTCTTCTAACAAATTTTCACCCGATATTTGAAAAGACTCTGTTGCTGTAACAAAAAGAGAGGAATAACTTATCTCGCTTTCATTCTTAATTACCACCCGGATATTCTCTGCAATTGTATTCTCATCTACAAGAATTGCTTCTATCACATTATTTGCCATCACATATTTCACTTTGCTTGTGCCAACAATCAAATCCTGAAGCGATCCCTGGGTAACCTGATCATCCATACAGAAATATACTGGAATCTCCTCTTCCTTTGGAAGAAATCCATAGTCTTGTATCTCAATCTGCTCCTTAGTATAGCTTTCAATGACACCTTTCACTGCATCTGACTTTGCATACACTTTCTGAATATCCCCATTTTGAATTTCTATGTCTGCAACCCCTACATAATCCGAATCCATTTTCCCATTCATGGTATACGCTTCATTTTGATAAAGATAACGGACACTTCCATCATCACTGGATAAAATGTATGCATTTTCTAATAACGCATTTTCCATCTCAGTGGGGAAATTTTCCTGTTTATCCGCTTTCTTTGTAACTAATTTCCAGGTGATTAAAATTGTTATAATAAGAGAAATTACAATTGCAAATAAAATGATCCATATGAGGTAATTGGGTTTCTTTCCTTTTTTCATTCCATCTCCTTAAAACCAGATTTATAACGAATTGGACATAACTACAAAGTCATCGTATGTCATAGTGCTTAGACATAATTCAGTGCAATTATATGTCCAAAATATCCAAAAAGAAGCTGCTTCATAAAAAAGCAGCTTCTTTCTTCTTTTGTGTATTATATTTTCTCTTCTGTAAGCTCTTTTGTATTCTACAAGCTTTTGTAATTTATACTGATATCAGTTCTTCTGTATTTCAAATATATCTCTTTTGTAACATGTATAACCCGAAATGCCGGTTCCTGTAATTTAGACTCCTAGCTAGCTGCTAGGTGGGTAACCGCAGTTTACCTTCTGCCTTCCACTGATACGAGGTGGCCTGACATCCAGTAACTCATATAGGAATCCCGTTTAAAGTAAATGTAGGTTCTAAATAACAAGAATTATCGAACATCCCAGGCATATAACATATTACTTTTTTGTATTTATATTATACTTTATCATGTCTCATTTTTCAATGGATAATTCAAGACACTTTTTACCATTGTTTCAAAATAATATTATTAACAAAAATGAATTTGAAATAGTTTTGCATCATGAGCAGCAATCTTCTGTACGAT
>CAZTGP010000002.1:0-123431 GCA_964613325.1 uncultured Roseburia sp.
CTTGAATTATTCTCATTGAATCTTTCAAGGTTTTTCACTGTTCAATTATCAATGTTCATCTTGCTTTTCAACTGCGTAACCCCTGTGTTTATCAAGGATGTGTGTCACAGTCAGCTTGATTATATTACCATGATGATTGTTGTTTGTCAACAGCTTTTTTCATCTTTTTTGGTAACTTTTCAAGTGAGCGGAGAAGGAGGGATTTGAACCCTCGCGCCGCTATTAACGACCTGCACCCTTTCCAGGGGTGTCCCTTCGGCCAGCTTGGGTACTTCTCCAAGTTGCTCGATAAAAATCGAACCTTCTTTAGAATAAAATACCTTTTCACATCCGCTCTTCAAAATCAAGCTTCTGCAAAAAGGAATAAACGGAGAGGGTGGGATTCGAACCCACGCGCCCTTGCGGACAAACGGTTTTCAAGACCGCCTCGTTATGACCACTTCGATACCTCTCCATGTTATGTTGTTTCGCGTTACTGCCGCGCAAGAAGTATATTATCATCAATGTAATAATATGTCAACCAATATTTGAAACTTTTTTCAAAAAAATTTTAAATCACTTTTGCGCTCTTTCCAAAAACATTTTCACCACCTCAATATCCTCTGGTGTAGTGATTTTAATGTTCTCATAACTTCCTTCAATCAGACGTACTTTTTGCCCCAGTGCATACTCTACCACCATTGCATCATCCGTGATTGAAGGAACATCATTCTGCCTTGCCAGCTCTTTGTATATTATCTCATATGCTTTGCGAATCATCAAATAGGAAAAAGTCTGCGGAGTCTGAATCTGCCACAGCAATTTACGATCTGGTGTATGATCCACATGTCCTGTTTCATCTGCCACTTTGATGGTGTCTTTCACAGGCATTGCCGTTACACATGCATGCTCTGTCACCACTGCATCCATTGAGCGGCGTATCATACTTTGATCTACCATTGGTCTTGCTCCATCATGAATCAGCACGTAATCAGCCTCACAAACGGCCTTAATTCCTTCATATACAGAATCATAGCGTTCTTCTCCTCCAGGAACTACCGCCGTCACCTTTGTAAGCCCATATTTCTTCACGATCTCATTCTGACAAAATGCAATGTCTTCCCTGCCGCATACAAGTATAATCTGGGAGACTGTGCTATCCTGAAATGCTTTTAAGCTATAATATATAACTGGCTTCCCATTCAAATCCATATATTGCTTTGGGATCTCACTATTCATTCTTTTTCCGGATCCTGCCGATAAAACGATAGCTGCATATTCTGCCATACCGTTTCCCCCTCAATCAATTCAGTCATGCTTCATCTATGAATCGCATGTCATGCTTCTGTTCCATATAATTATTCTACCGCTCACCCAGTTTCAGATTAGGCACTGCATTCAAATCTAATCCATCTCGTTTGCCTGCAATGAAATCATAATATGCTGCCGCACCAATCATTGCCGCATTATCCGTACACAAAATAGGTGTTGGATGATAGAATTTCACCCCCCTTTTTGCGCACGCTTCTTCCATCGCTGCTCGAAGTGTACCATTGGATGCCACCCCTCCTGCAATTGCAAACTTATCCATTCCATACTGTTCGATTGCATGCATTGCATGTTCCACCAGAACATCTGTAACAGACTTTTGGAAAGAAGCCGCCACATCTGCCTGATTAATTTCAATGTCTTTCATCTTACATCCATTCAAATAGTTTAACACTGCAGATTTCAAACCGCTAAAACTAAAGTCGTACTCTCCACCTCCAACCTTTGCCCGTGGAAATTGAATAGCCTCTGGATTCCCCTCATGCGATACCTTTTCTATCTTTGGTCCACCCGGATAGCCAAGTCCAATGGCACGGGCCACTTTGTCAAAGGCTTCACCTGCCGCATCGTCTCTTGTTCTTCCAATAATCTCATACTGTCCATAATCGGTAACTTTTACCAAATGAGTGTGTCCACCCGACACTACCAGGCACAAGAATGGTGGTTCTAACTCTTTATTCTCAATATAATTTGCACTAATATGGCCTTCAATGTGATGAACTCCAACCAGTGGAATATTCTTTGCATAGCTGATTGCTTTCGCTTCTGCTACGCCCACAAGTAGCGCTCCAACGAGACCTGGTCCATAAGTAACACCTATTGCATCCATGTCATCCAAGGTCATATGCGCCTCTTTTAATGCCTGCTCGATTACCTGATTGATCTTTTCAATATGCTTGCGAGATGCAATCTCTGGAACCACTCCACCGTACAATGTATGTGTTGCAATCTGTGATGAAATAACATTAGAACGTACATCTCTTCCGTTCACAACAACTGCTGCCGCTGTTTCGTCGCAGGAGCTTTCGATTGCAAGTATTTTAATTTCTTTGTCTTCGTTTCTCATTGCTCTAATCTTCCTCTGCGTTTGGGTCTTCCGTCTGGTAGAATACCAGTATCTTCCAACGCTCATCCTTATCTTTTCTCAAAACAAATGTCTGGTAAGTCTTCACATAATTTTTGTCCTCTTTTATAAAGTAGGATGTACTTACATAAGCCACCTCGTCCCCATCAACTGTTTTGTAAAGAACATCGTTACTATCGCACACATTAAATTGTGAAATCGACTTCAGCTCCTTTTCATAAGCATCTGCATCTGCTTTCACCGAAGCTACATAAGTGTCCTTCGGATTATTAGCTGCCAATTCATCATCAAAAAGATACAGTGCCTGATCTGCCAGTTTATCCAACTCTTCATCCGTATAATCTTTTGCATAGAAGCATTTCACAATTCGATTGTAAAACTTTACTACTTCTCGAGGTGTCACAGGGTACTTCGCATCAAGATCCTTCGCAATTATTTTCTGAACCTCTGTCAATTCTGCATCTCCATCTGCAGAAGGCTGATTCTTCTGATATACGAAATAAAATATCCCACACACCAGGCCAATACATGCCAATGCTGTTACGATTATTCCTATCTTCTTCATAGCCTTTCCTCCTGCATCGTATCTCACAATTTATTCATCTTCCTCAAACACTAATTCGATGCTCTTTCCGTCTTTTCCCAGATAAGAGTTCTCAAATATCTCACGAACTGCGGGCATATAGTCTTCCCCTCGAACAAGAGATGGGGAAAAATGCGTCAGCCACATTTCCTGTACATTTGCTTTTTTCGCCATTTCAGCTGCTTCATAAAACGTCATATGTTTATACTGTTTCGCCTTTATCAGCTTTTCTTTCTCTGCATACATTCCTTCACAGATAAATAAGTCTGATTCTTGTGCAGCCTCTACAATTGCATCCACTGGTCGACTGTCCGTGCAATAGGTCACCTTTAGTCCCTTTCTGGCTGGACCTAGAACCATATTCGGAGTATAGGTAACACCATCCTGTTCTACTGTCTCACCCTTCTGTAAATGGCTCCACAGCTTCATTGGCACTTCATATTCCTTTGCCTGCTCCACCGAGAATCTTCCTGCACGCTTAATCTCTATTGAATATCCATAACACACAACATTATGTTTTACTCGAAAGGCACGAATCTCATATCCATTAATAGAGAAATGAGCATCGGGCTCTGTAATTTCAACACATTTTATTTCAAAAGGAAGCTCTGGTGCAATCACACGCATTGCAGATACCACCCGTTCTAATCCCTTTGGTCCAATAATCGTCAAAGGTTCTTTACGCTCTGCGTTCCCCATGGTAAGTAATAATCCTGGAAGCCCGCTAATGTGGTCTGCATGAAAATGCGTAACGCACAATATATCAATAGGTTTAAAATTCAATCCCTTTTCCTTAATCGCAATCTGAGTACCTTCTCCACAATCAATTAGAAGATTACTCCCATTATATCGCAGCATAAGTGATGTAAGCCATCGATATGGCAAAGGCATCATTCCTGCAGTTCCTAATAGGCATACGTCTAACATGTTTCATCCAACTTTCTTCTATATTATAGTGCAAATCATAATTCGGGCATCTTCCTTTGGTTTTTCATAGAAATTCTTTCTTATCCCGGCATCCTCAAATCCTTGTTTCTCATATACATGGATTGCAGAAGCATTGGACATTCTTACTTCTAGGATAATTCTTTCTAGATTCTTTTCTCGTCCAATTTCAATTATTTTCTGCACAAGACTTTGTCCTATGCCTCTCCCTTGCTCATCTGGAGCCACCGCCACATTGGTAATCTCTCCCTCTTCAAAGGATACATACATACCAATATATCCAGCAATCTGTTCCTTTTCCTCTGCCACTAGAAAAGACGTGTAATCCAGTGCAATTGAATCACGAAATCCCTGTTCGCTCCACGGCTGTGTAAAACAGCTTCGTTCAATTTCAGCGACCTGTGATAAGTCTTCTTCTTTCATTTCCCGAATTAGCATATACGGAAATCTCTTTCTTTTTCCTGGCGCTCTCTTTCGGCTTGAGAAAGTCTAAGATACTCAGGTTTATGATCCCTTGCTTCTTCCACTTCGCCTTTTGTATACATAACTGCGCCAAGGCACGCAACTGAAGCAGCTCTCTGCTTATTATTATGTGCCGGTGCGAACAAATATGGAACAGTACAATGTTCTGCGATATATTCCTTGTAAACGTCTGCTCCGTCTCCAAGGAATACCGTCTTACGTCCCGTTTCATTTACTCTGTTGATAATTATATCAATGGTTTCCACACATTGGGGCAGGATTGTATGCATTTTTCCTTCTGCAAATTCATATAATCCTGTGTATGCCTGTTGTCTTCTGGCATCCATAAGTGGGCAAACCTGATCTGCAGTTCCCCACATATTATACGCAAGGGCATCTATCGTAGGTACATTTACAATCTTCTTTCCCAATGCAAGGGCAAGTCCCTTTGCTGTTGCGGAGCCAATGCGAAGTCCCGTAAAAGAACCAGGGCCACCAGATACTGCAATTGCATCCACTGTATTTAGATCCAATTCTATCATCTGTGCTATTTCGTCTAACATTGGCAAGAGTGTCTGTGAATGTGTTTTCTTATAATTGATTGTATATTCTCCAAGAAGATTATCCTCCTGAATGACAGCGACACTGGCAACAAGTCCTGAGCTGTCTAAAGCTAATATTTTCATGAATTATTCAACCTCTTTTATTGTAATTCTACGGTAATCAAAACCCTTTTCCAAATCCTTCTCGATTGTAATCTCCTTGCGCTTTGCTGGCAGGATCTCTTCAATCAGATTGGCCCATTCTATCATAGTAAGGCCTTCCCCGTAGAAATAATCTTCATATCCAATCTCGTCCATCTCTTCGATATCTCCAATCCGGTAAACATCAAAGTGATAGAATGGCATACGTCCTTCTTCATATACCTGTACAATGGTAAATGTGGGACTGCAGATTGCTTCTGTAATATCAAGTCCAAGTGCAATGCCCTGGGTCAATACAGTTTTACCAACGCCCAAATCACCAACCAATGTATATACATCTCCTGGCTGTGCTTCTCGTCCAAGGCGTTTTCCAAGTTCGGCAGTCTCTTCTGCCGAATAGCTTTCAATCATTGTTATATTATCCATCTTTTCATTCCTATTTCATTTTCATTCGGAATTTCTCTAGCTGCTTTGCTGCAAGCTCTTTCATTCCATCATATTGTGATCCCAGCTGCGCTCTTGGAACAATATACGCATTTCTGCGTCCGCTATAGATTAATACATTATTCTTAGTAGCCACCAATTTATATATCTGTTTCCACTGAAGTTCTCCAGTCTCTTCGCCCTGAGTTACCCGAATACACTCCTCTGAAATGGAATAGTGCAACGTCCCAGAGAGCACCTCATTATTCTTCAATGTAACCTTGGCTCTTGTCCACAATGTCACCGGAATATATACAAGAAAAATCACGAAAAAAATGCCGTACATTACAGCATAATTATAATTGCCATCTTTGCAGGAAACAATTGTCATAACAGCTGCAAGTATTGTAATCAAAATTGAAATAACGCCCTGACTTCCAGTATATGTCTGGTATAGATTAAATCGGTATAAATCCTTTGGCTCTAACTTCACGTCAAATTCTACTGTCATATCTTTCTCCAATCACACAATCACTATGCGCATTCGCGCGTTATAATGTCTAATGCCTGACGACATTATAACAGTTTTTAGAATAAAAGAAAAGACGCGATTACTCGCGCCTTTTCTAGATGGATTTTATCATGAACGCCTGTGGCAGCTCGCATCTACCACATAGCCTCATCATCATATTACTGGTTATTTCTTCCTTTTAATAATGGAGAAATGTGTTTATAAATCAACAAGGTGATTACTACACTTATCATTCCCTTCACGAAAGTGAATGGCATGTTGAATCCGATCAGACACTGAAGAATATTCGTAATGTTGATATTTGGTGTAATTGCCTGATATGCAGCGATGATGGAATCTTTGGACATAAAGTTGTAGTAAAAAGGATATACCACAAAGTAATTTGAAAATACAGAGATTACTGCCATCACAATTGCTCCTGCAAAGGAACCAATCACTGCGCCTTTTTTTGTTTTTTTCAATTTGTAAATCATTCCTGCTGTAAACACAAATGATGCGCCTAAGATAAAGTTCGAAAGTTCTCCAACAAGTGCCGTGCTTGAAATTGTCAGGTGAAGCAGGTTCTTAATTAAGCAGATGATTACGCCGCTCACTGGTCCCATTGCAAATGCCCCAATCAATGCTGGAAGCTCTGAAATATCCAACGAAATAAAGTTCGGCATAAATGGAACCTTCACGTCAAAATACATTAAGATAAATGCGATTGCAGATAACATTCCTGTCACCGTAATATAACGGACATTCACTCTTTTCACCGCCCCTGTTTTAGTTGATTCCTTTTCCATTGTTCTGTTCATTGTTGCTGTTGTTTCATTACTCATAATTGTTCTCCTTTTCTAGTTACATTATTGGGAATTCCAGGAGATGCAGTCATAAACGTGATTCTCACGTCCACTGATTGCATAAAAAACCCCGAATCATATGATTCGGGGCTTCAAAGTCACTTCATATATACAGATATCTATAACCTAGTATCTCAAAAGAATCTAGCTTACGCACACCTGCATACCATCTATAACTCATCTTCTCTCATCCAGACTATACTGTCGGTTCCGGATTCACACCGGATCGGCTGCTTACACAGTTCACGGACTTCCTGTTGCCAGGTTACCGTCGGTCGGGAATATATGTTTCACAACATAGCACCCTGCCCCGAAGAATTCCTATTTATTTTACAATCCTATTCTATGCATTTTCCAATACGATGTCAACGCCTTTTCATAACTTTCTCATATTTTTCATAACATGTGCCGCATCATCTAGCTGTTCAATTTCATTGTCAGCTGAATTCTCTGCTTTTTCAGGTCTACACTCATAACCTTCACTTCTACGATATCTCCAACACTTACCACCTCAAGCGGATGCTTGATGAACCGGTCGCAAAGCTGAGATATATGAACAAGTCCATCCTGATGAACTCCGATATCTACGAAGGCTCCAAAGTCGATAACATTTCGGACAGTTCCTTTTAAGATCATTCCCGGTGTCAGATCCTTCATCTCAAGAACATCGCTTCTAAGAATTGGCTTTGGCATATCTTCACGAGGGTCTCTGGCTGGTTTTTCTAATTCCTTTACAATATCCTGCAAGGTCAGCTCTCCAATGCCCAGTTCCTCAGCCAGCTTCTTATAACTGCTAATCTTCTTTGTGATTCCAACCACGCTGCGGGATGCTACATCCTTCACGGTATACCCAAGCTTTGTAAGAAGTTCTTTGGTTGCAGCATAGCTTTCCGGATGTACACCTGTTGCATCCAATGGATTCTTGCCATCTGAGATACGCATAAATCCTGCACACTGCTCAAATGCCTTTGGTCCAAGCTTTGCCACCTTTAGCAATTCACTTCTTGAAGCAAAACGGCCATTTTCTTCCCTGTAAGCTACAATATTCTTGGCGATCACCTTGCTTACGCCAGAAATGTATTCTAACAGTGATGCCGATGCTGTATTTAAGTCTACCCCTACTTTATTTACGCAGTCTTCAACCACACCGCCCAGTGCTTCGCTAAGCTTTTTCTGATTCATATCATGTTGATACTGTCCAACTCCGATGGATTTCGGATCAATCTTTACAAGTTCTGCCAGCGGATCCTGAAGTCGTCTTGCCATAGATGCTGCACTTCTCTGTCCTACATCAAAGTTCGGGAACTCTTCTGTTGCAAGCTTGCTTGCAGAATATACGGATGCACCTGCTTCATTTACTATAATATACTGTACCTGAACTGGGATCTCCTTGAGCATCTGAACGATGATCTGCTCTGATTCTCTAGAAGCTGTTCCATTGCCCAATGAAATCAAAGTTACATGGTGCTTTGCAATGAGCTTCTTGATCACTGCTTTTGCTTCCTCTACTTTGTTCTGAGGAGCGGTTGGGTAAATAACTGTTGTCTCAAGCACTTTTCCAGTTGGATCTACTACTGCAATCTTACAGCCCGTACGGAATGCTGGATCCCAGCCTAATACAACCTGTCCTGCAATTGGAGGCTGCATCAGTAGCTGTTCTAAGTTCTTACCAAATACTTTGATCGCACCATCCTCTGCCTTTTCCGTTAAATCGCTCCGAATCTCACGTTCAATTGCAGGTGCAATCAAGCGGTCATAAGCATCCTGTATCACATCGCGAAGAACTCCCGCTGCTTCACTGTCTTCTTTATGAATAATCTTCTTCTCCATGTAACGAATGATATCTTCTACTGGTGCTTCAATTTTGACAGTTAAGATTTTCTCTTTCTCCCCACGGTTTACCGCAAGCACACGATGTCCCGCCAGCTTGTTCAACGCTTCGTCAAAATCATAATACATCTCGTATACCGATTCCGCCTCTGGATCTTTGGCATTAGAAACAATGCGCCCTTTTCTCATGGTTAGTTCCCGAATTCTGGTTCTATAATCCGCATCATCTGATATAAATTCTGCAATAATATCCTTGGCACCTGCCAATGCCTCTTCTGCTGTCAGTACTTCCTTCTCTTCGCTTATATACTTTGCAGCTTCTTCCATAATTCTGGTTCCTGGAAGCTGAAGGCTAATCAGGTTTGCCAGTGGCTCTAAGCCTTTTTCCTTGGCAATGGTAGCACGAGTACGACGCTTTGGTCGATATGGCCGGTACAGATCCTCCACTGCCACCTGTGTCTCAGCTGCAAGTATCTGTGCTTTTAGCTCCTCTGTGAGCTTGCCCTGTTCTTCAATACTTGAAAGAACTGTCTGTTTCTTCTCTTCCAAATTACGAAGGTAAGTCAATCTATCAAACAAATTACGAAGGATCTCGTCATTCAGTGCTCCAGTAACCTCTTTACGGTAACGAGCGATAAAAGGAATTGTATTTCCCTCATCAATCAGGTTCACCGTTGCAGACACCTGGTCTTTCCGAATTTCAAGTTCTTCTGCGATTTTTGCAATAATATCCATTTATTTTTCCTTTCGTTGTAAAATCTACTTTTCCTATTATATATTAAGTGGTAGAATCTTTTCAAGAGTGCCCGCTTGAAAGCAGGGCAATTGGAGGTTCATTCTATGGATTACAATAACTATCAGCCTAACGGCAATTATAACCAGAACGATTTGTATCGTCAGCCGATTCACAATCCACGTTCTGCCGGCATGGAGACTGCCGCATTTGTGCTTGGTATCATTTCTATCGTTACCTGTACCTGTATCTATGCTTCTATCGTATGTGGATCCTTGGCCATCATGTTCGCACTTTTGTCTAAAGGAGGCGCTACCTCCATGAGCAAGCGAGCCAATTATGCTCTCGTCCTTGGTGTCATCGGGATTGTAGTCACAATTGCAGTATTTACCATTGCTCTTGTCTCCACGCTTCAGACTTACGGAAGCTTCGAGAATATGATGCGTGCTTACAGCGATCTAATGGGCATGGATTATGAAGAATTATATAACAGCATGACGCCTTAGTAACTATGACAAAATTGTTACTCCAGTAATCACAAGCCATGCATTTTTCCATATCCAATTCAACAGGATTATTACTAGCCCCACCCATAAATAAATCATGCGAAAATGCATAGCAATTTTGCATTTTCCACGACTTATTCGCTGGATAGTCTGGCTTATCATAAACCAGCCACCCAGAATCAGTACATATGGGACAAATGGATGTAATAGGAAAGAACGCACAATTTGTCCGCTGGAAAATGCAATAGCTGCTCTTGTTCCACCGCAGCCTGGGCAATAGAATCCGGTTAATAAGTGGAATGCACAGGGTGGGTTGTAAGCAAGCAGATGGATGCCTGTAGTCACAGCTATGGTTCGATATGTAATTGTTACTAGGATTAGGATCCATCCGGTAATGTAGAAGCCACGATCCATTTTCAAATCTATTTTCATAAGAAATAGTATAGTCACAACTGTTTCATTTTGTCAAAATACAATGTTGTATCCCTCAGAAATATGATATAATATTTGAAGTTTCCATACATACTGCAGATGCTACGGGTCTGACTGGCCCTAACATTAATTTATCCGCATAAAGGAGTTATTTCATCATGAAAAGATCATCAAAAGAGTTGAAAAGACTAGCAAGAGAGAATCTAACTGGTCACTATAATATTCCAATGGGAGCCTTCGTTGTTGCCGGTGCTATCACCTTAGCAATCGAACTCCCATTTTCTATGTTACAGAATCCACACAATGCGCCTATGCAGAGTGTGATCTTCTATATTGCAGAATTCTTAATTTCACTGATTGGAGCTGTTCTCAGTGTTGGTCAGATTCGAATTCACTTAAATATGGCAAGAAAACAGCCTTATGAATTGAAGCAGCTGTTCTACGGCTTCCGAAATCATTCTGATCGAATCATTCTGTCTGCTCTGCTTCTTACTGTAATCACTGTTATCAGCAGCATTCCATCACTCATTGGCGCATTTCTGTTAAGAACCGAATTGACATTGGAAAATGTATTGATTTTCTCCTGTCTTACCCTTGTAACACTAATTATAAATGTGCTGATTGGATTATTTCTACAGCTTGTGTATTATCTTATATTAGACCGTCCTGACGCGAATGTTATTGCCTGCTTCAAAACCTCCTGCCAGCTGATGAAAGGGCAAAAAGCTCGCCTTTTTTATCTGCTCCTCAGCTTCATTGGCATGGATATTCTGATAGCACTCTCACTGGGAATTGGTTCTCTGTGGATTATGCCTTATCAGTACCAGACATTTGCTTTATTCTATTTGGACATTATTGATGGGATTCCGGCTTCAAATGATTCATTCCATAATCCTAACCCAGAAAGTAATCATTCATTTAATCAATATGTGTAGTGGTAAGACAGCTATCTGCCCTTACATATTTAGATAAAACAAAGGAGGAGTTTACACATGACTCAAAAAAAAGATGTTATCCGTGATGCGACTGTTCTAGGCGTTCCTAAAATGCTATTACTCGGTCTGCAGCACATGTTTGCCATGTTTGGTGCAACCATTCTAGTTCCCATTCTGGTAAACAGCTACTTCCAGAGTGAAGATCAGATCCTTTCTGTACAGGTTACCCTGTTCTGTGCCGGTATTGGAACTCTATTCTTTCACTTATGTTCCAAATTCAAAGTTCCAGCTTTCCTTGGTTCTTCTTTTGCATTCTTGGGTGGATTTGCAACAGTTGCCAACCTAGACAGTGGAATCTACGCTAACATGCCTGATCTGGAAAAGCTTCAGTATGCGTGCGGCGGTATCCTTGTAGCAGGACTTCTATATCTGATTCTTGCTCTTATTATCAAGCTTGTCGGAGTAAAACGTGTGATGCGTTTTCTACCGCCAGTTGTCACCGGTCCAATCATTGTATGTATCGGGCTGAGCCTAGCACCATCTGCAGTTACCAACGCTTCTACCAACTGGTTAATCGCATTAGTTGCACTGGCAGTTATCATTATCTTCAATATCTGGGGCAAAGGAATGTTCAAGATCATTCCAATCCTCCTTGGTGTTGTAATCTCGTATGCATTTGCACTTGTATTAAACGGATTCGGCGTAACCAATCCTGACGGTTCTGCAATCCTCAACTTCACAAATGTTGCTTCTGCAAGCTGGGTTGGTCTTCCACCTTTCCAGATCTGCAAATTCGATATCACCGCCATTCTTGTTATGGCTCCAATCGCAATCGCAACTATGATGGAGCACATCGGTGATATGTCAGCTATCTCTGCTACTGTTGGTGAGAATTTCTTAGAAGATCCAGGACTTCACCGCACCTTAATTGGTGATGGACTTGCAACTTCTTTCTCTGCCCTCATCGGTGGTCCTGCAAATACTACTTACGGAGAGAATACCGGTGTTCTTGAATTAAGCCGTGTTCACGATCCTAAGGTTGTTCGTTTAGCAGCTGTGTATGCAGTCATCCTCAGCTTCATTCCTAAGGTTGCCGAAATTATTGGTTCTATGCCAGCTTCCATCATTGGTGGTGTCAGTTTCATTCTTTATGGAATGATCTCCGCAATCGGTGTTCGTAACATTGTTGAGAACCATGTTGACTTTACCAAATCACGTAACCTGATTATCGCAGCTGTTATCCTCGTATGTGGTCTTGGTTTCTCAAGCGGTCTTACTTTCACCGTTGCAGGAACTTCGATTACATTGACCTCACTTGCTATCGCAGCAATCGCAGGTGTGCTATTAAATGCCATTCTTCCTGGAAATGACTACAACTTCGGTAGTAATCCAGAAGCAGATGCCTCCCGCGGTGTAGATCTTCGTCCACACGAACTGGAGCAGGAATTAAAGAAAGAGAATTAATTATCTTTTATGTTTTCACACCGAAGAAGCAAAAAAGCCACAAGACCATGGACATATATAATCCATTGGTCTTGTGGCATTTTAAATATTTCCTTTTCCATTTCATAGTACTTATATTGCCACTGTACTATTCTTCAGCTGATCCGATACTTCTTCAATAATATAGTTGCCTGCAGGGGAATCCGGGATAAGTGCAATCCCTTGTGGCTTACTCCAGCTTAACAATAATTTGTGATCATCCACATACACGGTCTCTAATATCTCTGCATTTCGTACCAATTCCTTCTCATCATATTTCGGGTATAGCCCCTTTGCCAAACGATAGAGAAGTGATTTGGTTGTAGTCTCATGTTCTGCTAATCGGTTCTTGTATAAGTTCTTCAAAAATACCTTCAATCGATAAAATCCACGTTCTTCCATCTCTGTATTCTCTAAAGAGAACAATCCATTATCCAATACATATACTTTCCATGAATTATCCAAAATACTACCCCCATTTCCCCAAATCTGCTGTTTCTACCTATGTTCTCTTTCCTTTTATAGTTCTTTCTCAATTTGCACAGCATATATATTTTATCAGACAATACATGTGAATTCTATGAATTTAATGTTAATTTTTTCTTAAATAAATAAACCGATAAATCAGGCTTCCTGATTTACCGGTTCATTCTCACAAGTTATTCTGTCATCCAGCTGCTAAAGCTTTAGTGCAATCTGAAGAGCTTTTGATATTGCGGCTCCAAGTATAAAGCATATAAGTGCTTCTACAAGTCCATTCACTCCTACAAAGGCAACAATAAACGCAAACACATTTGAGGTTCCAAGTCCCGTTACCATATCCTGAATAAACTGTGTATGATAGAAGAAAGCAACCAATGTCCCCATAAACATTGCTGTATTTAAAAGTGGGCAGCACAGGTTCGCAATCGTTGTTGATACAGTCTTATGTAGCTTTGTCTTCTTTAGACCCGCGTAAATCAATCCAGTAAACAGTCCCTCTAGCACACGGGGAACAATACATACAACTGCACAACCAACAGGATTAATTCCAAGCAGCATTGCTCCAAATGCACTCATACCAAAGCATTGAATAAAGCTTGTGATACCAAATACTGCTCCAAGAACGGTTCCTGCCTTCGGTCCCAAAGTCACAGCTCCAACTGCCACAGGTACAACAATCAATGTAATTTCCAATCCCATTGGCATTTTAATATAGCCAAGGGGTGTAAATGCTAAGATTAAAATAACGGCAATCAGCAGAGCCATCTCAACCATTTTCTGTGTGGAAAATTTCTTATTTGTTGTTTTTGTTTCCATTTTATTTCCTTCCCTGCATCATAAAATGCATAACATATCTATTCTACTTCATAACAGTTTCTATAATCTTGCAACAATCTCATCTAATATTGCATCTGCCACATCTGCCTTGGACATGATATCTAATTCTTTTACATGATCCTTTGTAATTAAAGTCACAATATTCGTATCTGTTCCAAATCCTGCGCCTTTTACTTTCAAATTATTCGCCACGATCATATCTACATTTTTCTTTTCCAGCTTTGCTTTCGAATTCTCTATCATATGTTCCGTTTCCATAGAAAATCCACAGATGAACTGATTTGCCTTCTTGTTTTCCCCAAGAAATTTCAAAATATCCTCAGTACGTTCCAATTCAATGGATGCATCTGAATCCTTTTTCTTAATTTTCTCCTCTGCCGGGTTCATTGGACGATAATCAGCTACTGCAGCTGCTTTTATAATAATATCCTGCTGGGATGCCCGGCTTTTTACTTCTCTTGCCATATCTTCTGCCGACACAACCGGAACCACATTTACAAACATTGGAGCCTCAATTGCTACTGGTCCAGATACAAGGGTCACGCTGGCTCCACGCCTCATACAGCATTCTGCCAAAGCATATCCCATTTTTCCTGTGGAATGATTGGTGATATAGCGCACTGGATCGATGCGCTCCTGGGTAGGTCCTGCTGTAATCAATACGTTTTTACCCGCAAGATCCTTTTCTTTTGCAATAGTTCGTAATATATATTGAAGTAATACCTCTGGTTCAGGCATTTTTCCCGCACCTGTATCTCCGCAGGCCAGATATCCGGTTGCCGGATCTATCAATTCAAAGCCATAGTTCTCTAGCTTCTTCATATTGTCCTGTACTATTGGATTGGTATACATGTTCGTGTTCATTGCTGGAGATACCAATTTAGGGCATTTAGCAGCTAATATGGTAGTGGTCAGCATATCATCTGCGATTCCATTTGCCATCTTTCCAATCACATTGGCAGATGCCGGCGCTACCATGAAGATATCAGCGCGTTTTGCCAACGACACATGTTCCACGTTATATTGGAAATTACGGTCAAAGGTGTCCACCAGACATTTATTGCTGGTCAGTGTCTCAAAGGTAATAGGATTGATAAAATGCGTTGCATTTTCCGTCATAATCACATTCACGTCTGCATGAAGCTTTACCAGCGCACTGGCCAAACTTGCAATCTTATAAGCTGCGATACTGCCAGTCACACCAAGAACAACGGTTTTTCCTTTTAACATATTTCTGCTCCTTTTGCCATCATATGATCAACATAATTTATATTCATTCTATTTTCTGCTTGTTCTCACTTCAATCGGTTTAATCTTAGCTAAAACAACTCCGATTGCATATATGATAAGTGCCGCAACTATTGCTTCAATAACACCATTAAAGCTGATTACGCCGCCAATGACACCCAATACAGCTGTTGCATCAATGCTTAACGCATTGGCATAGGCATCTTTATACAATACAAAAATCCCACCCATAACAAGAAGTGTGTTAATAAACGCGCCTGAGATTCCCGCGTATACAAAGGCGAGAACCGAAGCCTCTTTCTTCATAAATGAGAACTCAATCAGTCCAAATACGGCGACAGCAATTACAATACTTATCACCATGTTTAAAGTCGTAGACATGCTGTCTGCAAACATTTTATTGAAAAATGCGTGAAGTCCGAAACATAATAAAGCCGAAATTACGAGGTTTAGCATTGTTCCCCATACCTTCTTTTGGTCTGATACTAAGGCTTTCTTCACGATTCGATATACAAAGTAAGGTAATACACCAACTAGGATACGTGGAACAAAGCAGATAAATAGGCTTTTTAGTATTCCAGGTGTTCCATCTACGCTTGATGCAAGCACTGGTGAAAATACAAATGCTGACAAGGATGATGGCATAAACGTGTTTTTGATAAAGCTAGTGAATCCAAAGACGAAACCAAGAAATGCACCTTTCTTTGGTCCGCAGAATAAAGATCCTAAAATTACAGGGATATGGATAATGGTTGCATTAATAACCACAAGTGGAATATATCCCAATGGAGTGAATGCCATAATGATAATAATGGCAGTGAAGAGACTGGTCAATACCAGTTCTAAAGTTTTGTTATTGCGCATTGCGTAGTCCTCTCATTCCAGGTAAAAGCCTTCATCGGTCTTTTCCTCTTTTTTATTTGCGAATGCAAAATTGTATTTTTGTGTCTTTCCACAGTCAGACTGCTCGATTCCACTTCCTGGTAATCTGTCGTCAGTTCTCATAATATCACTGCATTTCCTTTTTGTAAATAACTCAATTTGGGACGGGGTTTTGGCTGTTTCGGGACGGGGTTTTTCTGTAAATACTCCGTCCCAGAATCAAAAAGTGCACGTCCCAAATCAAAGAAAACCCCGTCCCAATATAAAAGTGCCTACGAAATGAATTCGTAGGCACTTTTAATAATTTATGTATCCTATTTGCCTAATTCAGCTTTTAACTGTGCTGTTAAAGCTGGAACAATCTTATGAAGATCTCCAACGATACCGTAATCAGCCACATCGAAGATAGGAGCATCTGCATCTTTGTTGATTGCAACAATGATATCAGATTCTTCCATACCTGCTACATGCTGGATTGCTCCAGAAATACCAATTGCGAAGTATACGTTAGGACGAACTGTTTTACCAGTCTGGCCTACCTGGTAATCCTGTGCTAACCATCCGTTTTCAACAACGGCACGTGAGCAGCTTACCATTCCGCCTAATACAGAAGCAAGATCTTTTAACATATCGAAGTTCTCAGCACTTCCAACTCCACGTCCACCAGATACAAGGATCTTAGCATCCATGATGTTCTCTACAGAACCTACTGCTTTTACAACTTCTTCGATCTGTACATATTTGTTGTTCTCTTTTAACTGAGCGTCAAAATCAACAACGTTTGCTTTCGCACCTTTAACAGGAGCGATCTTCTGCATAACGCCTGGACGAACTGTTGCCATCTGTGGGCGGTTGTCAGGACATGCGATTGTTGCGATTGTGTTTCCACCAAATGCTGGACGAGTCATCAGTAACTGATTATGTTTCTGCTCATCTTCTTTTCCAGGAACTGGAACTAATGGGAAATCACCAATCTCAAGCATTGTACAATCAGCTGTAAGACCTGTCTGAACTCTAGCTGAAACAGTTGGTCCTAAATCTCTACCGATTGCTGTTGCACCAACTAACATGATTTCTGGTTTGAATTCATTGATAACTGCTGTTAATGCCTGAGCATATGGCTCAGTTCTGTATGTCTCTAATGCTGGATCATCAACAACGATTACTCTGTCAGCGCCATACTCAGCGAGCTGATCAGATAAACCTTTTACATTGGATCCAAGAAGTACTGCTGTTACATCAGTATTTAAATCTTTTGCTAATTCTTTAGCTTTTCCAATCAATTCGAAAGCGATTGGACTAATTTCATTGTCTACCTGTTGTGCGTAGATAAATACGCCCTTATATTCTTCTAAACCCATTTTTTTCACCACTTTTCTTTCAGAATGTTAGATTACATGTTTCTCTTTTAATTTGTCCATGATATAAGTTACAGATTCAGCTGCATCGAGAGTAACCTTCTCGCCTGCACCTTTTCGTACTTTATCAGATGCTTTTGCGATCTTTGTTGGAGATCCTTTTAATCCGATATTAGAATCATCAACATCTTTCAGATCTGCTCTTCCCCAAACGGTAACCTCTTTCTCATCATAAGCATCAAAGATTCCGCCAGGAGTCATGTATCTAGGTGTGTTTAATTCAGAAAGTGCTGTTATTAGGCAAGGCATTTTTGCTTTTAACATATGATATCTGTCTTCATACTGACGTTTAACAACAACAGAATCACCTTCAATCTTAATATCTTCTGCATAAGAAATTACTGGGATTCCAAGATGTTCAGCAATCTGTGGTCCTACCTGTGCAGTATCACCATCAATAGCCTGACGTCCTGTGATAATTAAATCATAATCGATATTTCTTAATGCTCCAGCGATTGTTGTAGATGTTGCCCATGTATCAGCTCCACCTAAAACCCTGTCTGTAACAAGTACTGCTTTGTCTGCTCCCATAGCCATAGCTTCGCGAAGTACATCGTCTGCTTTTGGAAGTCCCATGGTAAGTACAGTTACTTCTGCACCTGTTGCTTCTTTAATTCTTAATGCTGCCTCAAGACCAGCTTTGTCATCTGGGTTCATGATTGCAAGCATAGCTGCTCTATCAAGAGTTCCGTCTGGGTTGAACTTAACGCCACCCTTTGTATCAGGAACCTGTTTAATACATACTACGATTTTCATGTATTTGTTCTCCTTCTATGTTTTAGTATTTATTATGCTAAGTTCTGGGATTGCTTTGTGTATCGCAAATTATCTGAGTAATGAACCAGAAATAACCATACGCTGAACTTCTGAAGTTCCTTCGTAGATCTCTGTAATCTTAGCATCACGCATCATACGCTCAACATCATATTCTCTGATGTATCCGTATCCACCAAATAACTGAACAACTTCTGTTGTAACAGCCATTGCTGTCTCTGCTGCGAATAATTTAGCTTTAGCTGCTTCTACAGAGTATACTTTCTGTGAAGCTTTTGCCATTGCTGCTTTATATACTAACATCTGAGCAGCTTCAATTCTTGTAGCCATATCAGCTAACTTGAACTGAGTATTCTGCTGCTGAGCAATAGAACGACCAAACTGTTTTCTCTCTTTGGTGTATTCGATACAACGATCTAATGCACCTTCTGCAATACCAAGTGCCTGAGCTGCGATACCAATACGTCCACCATCTAAAGTGTGCATAGCGATTGGGAATCCTTTTCCTTCTGGTCCTAAGATATTCTCTTTTGGAATTCTGCAGTCTTCGAAAATTAATTCATATGTAGATGATCCACGGATACCCATCTTCTTCTCTTTTGTTCCGAAGGAGAATCCTGGAGCATTTTTTTCTACGATAAATGCGGAGAAGTTCTTTTTCTTTCTTCCACGTTTGTCTTCTGTGATGCTTGTAATAGCAATAACGATGTATACGTCTGCAACTTTACCATTGGTAATGAAACATTTTGATCCGTTTAATACCCACTCGTCACCATCTAATACAGCTTTTGTCTGGCATCCCTGTGCATCTGTACCAGCACCAGGCTCAGTTAAACCGAAAGCACCAAGCTTCTCGCCTGTTGCAAGTGGTCTTACATATTTCTGCTTCTGCTCTTCTGTACCGTATGTCATAATAGGATCGATACAAAGAGATGTATGTGCAGATACGACTACGCCTGTTGTTGCGCATACTTTTGATAACTCTTCTACGCACATAACGTATGTCAAAGGATCACAACCCTGTCCGCCATATTCCTTTGGAACTGGGATTCCCATGAATCCGTATTTGCCCATTTTTGCTACTGTCTCAGCTGGGAACTGCTCTGTTTCATCAGTTTCCTGTGCGAGAGGTTTTACTTCTGTCTCTGCAAAGTCTTTGAAGAGGTTGCGAGCCATCTCATGTTTCTTGTCTAAAGTAAAATCCATGATAAAATTCCTCCATCTATGTTCATTTTTTATAAAACTCATATTATACAGATCAGTGGGAAAATGTATTTTCCTCCCACTGGTCTTAAATTACTTATTAATTACTGTGCATCTACAGGTGTTTTGGTACGATCTGCGTTGTATACGTAGAATCCTTTTCCACTCTTAACACCAAGATTGCCGCCACGAACCATTTTGCGAAGTAATGGGCATGCACGGTATTTGCTGTCACCTGTCTCATTGTAAAGAACATCCATAATAGCAAGACAGATATCAAGACCGATGAAATCGCCTAATTCAAGTGGTCCCATTGGATGATTAGCTCCAAGCTTCATAGCTGTATCAATACCAGCGATGTCTGAAACACCTTCCATTTTAATGAAAGCAGCTTCGTTAATCATTGGGATTAAGATACGGTTAACAACGAATCCACCAGCTTCATTTACCTGTACTGGAGTTTTGCCGATTTCTACAGAGATTTTCTTGATTGCATCAACAGTCTCTACAGGTGTATTCACACCAGCGATAACTTCAACTAATTTCATACGATCAGCTGGATTAAAGAAATGCATACCAATCATTGGACGAGTAAGTCCATTTCCAATCTCAGTAATTGATAAGCTAGATGTATTTGAAGCAAAAATGCATTCTGGTTTAGCAATTTTATCTAACTCAGAGAAAGTTGTTTTCTTAACTTCCATGTTCTCAAATGCTGCTTCAACGATTAAATCACAGTCAGCACAAAGATTCTCTTTTAAACCAGGAGTAATGCTAGCAAGGATTCCATCAACAGTCTCCTGTGTCATCTTTCCTTTTTCTACAAGTCTTGCATATCCTTTAGCAATCTTGTCTTTTCCACCTTCAGCCCACTCCTGCTTAATATCGCAAAGAGCAACTTCGTATCCATCAACCATTGCAAATGCTTTTGCAATGCCCTGTCCCATAGTTCCAGCTCCGATAACACCAACTTTCATGTCAGTACCTCCTAAAATAATATAATATTCTTCAAGCGGACAATTCCGCCAGATTGCGATTGATAGCCTTGCAGGACACCCCATCCCGCAAGGCTATAATACTTAAAAATACAATGTCTATGTAATCACTCAGCCAAACATGAATGATTATTATCTTTCAACGATTGTAGCGCAGCCCATTCCACCACCGATACAAAGTGTTGCAAGACCTTTATTAGCGTCTGCTTTCTGCATCTCGTGAAGTAATGTAACTAAGATACGGCATCCTGAAGCTCCAACTGGATGACCAAGTGCAATTGCGCCACCGTTTGGATTAACTTTATTCATATCAAATCCAAGATCTCTTGCTACTGCGATAGACTGAGCAGCGAAAGCTTCGTTTGCTTCAATAATATCCATATCATCTACTGTTAATCCAGCAATCTTCATTGCTTTCTGTGTTGCTGGAACTGGTCCAACACCCATGATCTCAGGAGCAACTCCGCCAAGTGCGCCAGCTACGAATGTAGCCATTGGTGTAACACCAAGCTCTTTTGCTTTCTCTTCACTCATAACAACAACTGCTGCTGCACCATCATTGATACCAGATGCATTACCAGCTGTAACAAGTCCGCCTTCTTTACCTGAGCAGCATCTTAATTTGCTAAGAGCTTCCAGTGTTGTTCCAGCACGAGGTCCTTCATCTTTTGTAAACATAACTGTCTCTTTTTTAACTTTAACAGGTACAGGAACGATTTCATCATCAAATGCTCCAGTTGCCTGTGCTTTTTCACATTTCTGCTGGCTGTTTACTGAGAACTCATCTAACTCTTCTCTTGTAATGCCATATTTATCACATACGTTCTCTGCTGTAATCATCATATGATAATGATTGAATGCATCAGTTAATGCATCGTTAACCATTGTATCAATGATTGTTGCATTGTTCATACGATATCCAAAACGAGCTTTTGTCATAGCATAAGGTGCCATAGACATGTTTTCCATACCACCGGCAACAACGATATCAGCCTGACCAGCCATAATCATGTTAGCAGCTTCGTTAACACATTTCAGTCCTGATCCACATACAACGTTGATTGTGATTGCTGGAACTTCGATTGGTAAGCCAGCTTTAATAGAAGCCTGACGTGCAACGTTCTGTCCCTGAGCAGCCTGGATTACACAACCCATTTTTACTTCATCAACCAACTCTGGTGCAACACCAGCTCTGTTTAATGCTTCTTTGATTACGATAGCACCTAAGTCTGCTGCTGGTGTATTGCTTAATGCTCCACCCATTTTACCGATTGCAGTACGGCATGCGCCTGCTAAAACAACTTTTCTTGCCATGTTCGTTCTCCTTTATTCTTAAATTATAAATTAGTGCCAAAAAATGCTGTTAATTTTTTAACAATGCAATCGTACCACATTTTATGCGCAAAATCAATGGATTTTGCAATTCTTTCTATAAATTTAATACTTTGTGGTAGTCTCTGGTCATACCACAGAGCCACATTTTTCAATCACTTTGTTAATTATTTATCATTGACGAACGTAATAAAAGGACTCACACGAGCCCTTTTTTGTGCATTATGTATAATTGTTATGATTTCTTCTTTCCATCATGAAAGATATGATTTCCAATAATTATCCCTTCATATGTTCCATCATCAACACAGAAAAATAATTTATTTACCACTCGTTTACCATCTAACACTTCTCTAGCTGCTTGTTTACTTTTATCAGACACTAAATTATTCTCGATTACATATGCTAATCTTCCACTTCCTGCTGGTGTGAACTGCCCCCCCTCGTAAACTACCGCTGTAATCGTATTAGGAAAATACTTACTCACAACACGATTTAGTACCACACTTCCTACTGCCAATTGGCCTTCATATGATTCTCCACCTGATTCACAGTATATTATCGCTGCCAATAAAGCCTCTTCCGCTTCCGAGACAACCATAGGTTCAGCCTGTTCCACTATTCCACTATCAATATTCTCTCCTAAAGCTGCTTCTTGTCTTTTTATTTCTTCTAATTTTGCTGCTTCTTCTGCTAGTCTTTTCACCTCTAATTGCTTCTCGTACTCGATCATGGCAGCAATTTGTCTCACCTGTTCTTCTGTTTCCTGCTGCTGATTATCGGTCGTAGAAAGCTCCTGCTGTTTACTGGCAATCATCTGATTCAGATTTGCTTCTTTATCCTGCAAAGTCTTTTGTGTAGCAACCAGCTCTTCCTTCTGCTGTTCCAACGCCACCTTATTAGAGGCAATCGTCTTCTGCGTCTCCTGATATGCAGTAAGCATGTCCCTGTCATAGTCGCTAACCTGCGTAATATATTGGATTCTGCTTAGAAATTCACTGACTGAACCAGATTCTAAGAGCATGACCCATGCGGAATCATTCCCATTCTCATACATGAACTGAATTCGCTTCTTCATATCATCATATTGCTTCTGTGATTGTTCTTCCGCCTGATTAAGCAATTCTGTAGCGTCTGCGATTTCCTGTTCCTTCGCCGCGATCTGATCCTGTGTATCTGATATTGAGCTGGAGAGATTGTACATGTCCGAATTCATATCACCAAGAGTCTCTTGTAGCTTCTTTTTTGCATCCTCAAGCTCTTTCGCCTCTTTCTCTGCCTCTTCCTGTTGTTTCTTAAGCTCCTCGATCTGTTCAGAGCTGCTCTTACTCTCTTCTGCGTAAGTATGTATTTGAATAGAAGATGCCACGACAATTCCAACTGCCAGAAGCACCGCTATATATTTATGAATTTTACTATGTTTCATTTTTTATCCTCTTTTGCTTGCTTCATCCTTGAAGAAATTAATTATTTGAAAAATATGTAAAAATATGTAAATTCACCGCATTTTCCTATATCTGTACTCATCATATCAGATTGTTTTTCTTCTTTCAATATGGTAATATTAGGTATCATTGAGAGAGTATTGGGGGCACAGATATGCAGTTTTTTCGAACAGAGAATTTAAAACCAGGAATGAGACTTGCTAAGCCTATCTACAACAAAATGGGGATTTTACTTTATGACCGTGACAGCAAGCTTACCCCACAGGCAATTACCAGTATTGAGAATTTTGGCTTAATTGGTATTTATGTGTTAGAGCCAGCAGAACCACTTCCGCCGCTATCAAGGGAAGACATCCAATTTGAACAGAATCAGACTGTCTATATGTTTAAACTGCGAGACTGTCTTGATAAATTACAAAGTGGAAAAGTTACCCCAGCTTTCCATGAACTTGTAGATGATCTAATTCGCAAATATGGTACATTGGATCACCAAATTAACTTTACACAGAATCTCAGGAGTGCTGATGACTTTATCTACAAGCACTCTATAAATACTGCAATCCTCACTGCCATGGTTGCCAATAAGATGAATTTCAAACCTGATTTGCAAGAAGCCATGGTTACCGCTTCCCTGGTATATAGCATTGGCTATCTCCATGTTCCAACTGCAATAATGATTAAAGGGAATAATCTTGAAGACAAAGACCGCAAAGTCATTCAACTTTGTCTTGAAAAAGGGTACGACGACCTGAATGAATACTTTAATCGTTCTCAATTTGCCGATCGTTCCATGGCTCTTATTGAATATTTCATATTTAAGAACAGTGTGAAGCGGCCAATTACCAAGGTTAGTCCAGATATTGCTGCTATGTCTGCTGTTCTGCAAGTTACTGACCAATACGATCAGCTTACTGCCATGAACATTGGACATGCCCCTTTATCCGAGATTATGGCCATGCAGCTCTTAAGAGAAATGCCTGAGAAATATTCTAAGCCAGCTGTAGACGCATTGGCAGATTGTATTCATATTGTACCCGCAGGTGCAAGTATCGATTTATCTGATGGTCACAAAGCAATTGTCCTTGTTGAGAATCCAAATGACTTTATGAAGCCTCTGATTCTCCGCATTGACAACAATACTATGTATGACCTTAGTAAGCCAGAGATATATAGTGAATTCCAGATTACTGATATTATGAAGACCATGGATAATCGAATCGAAATCCATGAAGATACATTAAAGTTGTTTGTTGCAGACAATCGCATTAAAGAGACAGCAAAACGTTTCAAAGCAAGAAAAATCGAAAAAGAGCAACGCCAAAAAGCAAAAGAAGAAGATACTTATATTACAACCAACACACAAATCACACAGGATGTAGTTCCAAAAGCATCCGTTACCACAAGTGCGCCGCCAATTCCAAAGAAAGCAAAAACTACACGACGCAAATTGGTATAATATATATTTTTAAAGGCTCTGCTTTATTGCAGAGCCTTTGCTGTATCACCATATTTTCGAATGTGAAGGACATTTTGGTCATCCATATATGCCACTTCATTCTTATAACAAAAGGATGGGGTAACAATTCTTTCGTCACTATAGGTTTTCTGTTCCAGATCAACTATCGTATAACCCGAATCGCATCTAACGAATACTAATCCATTTGACATTTCCTGTGTATAGAGGATATCTCCCATTGCTGTCGTATTCGGAATCTTATACGTCTCATAATCCTGTTCATTTTTTAAATATATATTGCTATTTGCCTCCCCTTCTCCTGTCCAGAAATTGGCTATCACACACTGTTCATTCCCTCCCACATATGCGCTGTATATTCCTAAATCAATTGGTAATTCCTTTGTTTCCTTGGTGGAATAGTTATAAGAATACATCTTCATTTCCACATTATCTGGATCTTCATATGTCAAAGAATATGTTGCATAGATTATATCTTCTCCCCAGCCTCCTGCCGTTGAAATCATTATGCCTTTCATATCTTCAAGATTCGTACCTGCCAATTCCTCTTTTGCAATTATTTCAATCTCTTTGGTATCAATATCATAACACTTCAAACAGCTTGTATATCCTTTTTCCTGTTGTTCCTCCATCTTAAACAGCAAATCCGAACCGCATATTGTAAAAACCGGTACTCCCAAACACGCTCCCTCAGAGATAATACTTACCTCCTCCGCTGTAATATCATAGAGTTGATAATTATTATTCTCACTATCCAAAATTTCAGAAAGAACAAACAGATGATCTTCATAGCATACAGGTTCATAGCCATATCTTACTTCGTGTTCAAATAGCTGTGTCTTTGTCTGCGTTATCCAATCATATTCATAATAGTTGATAATCATTGTCCCATCGAGCCCATTCTCTCCCAGATTACTCTTAGTCTCATAGAAAAATATTCTGTTCTCACTGATTCCGCAGAGACTCATGGTCTGGTTCTCATCGCTTGATTGAAATGGTAGCTTCTCCTCTTCATATGGCAAGCTATCCATTTTAATCAACACATTTGTCTCTTTCTCAGCTTGGTTTGCTGCCTCTGTAGCTTCTTGACTCGTCAAACCATCATCGGGTTTTGACACAACATTTCCTAACTGTGGAATAATCATAACCATCCCGCAGACTGCCAATACTACCACTGCTGCCACTCCCAGCAATCTGTATATCCTACTCTTCTTTTTCATATACATTTTCCCCATCAGCTTGCTTCATGTATTTCCATATTTGCTTTATGAAAGTTAACACTGCTACAACTACACCATTGTTTCTTCTCTCTCACTCCACATTACCATAGCAAGTATTTTCCCACAATAATAAAATGCATATGCAAATAAATAAGGGATAGAAAAGTATTTATCTACTTATCTATCCCCTATCATTCATTTCTTTATAATCTTAGATATTCTTAACTGTTGCGATATCTACTGGTGTAAGCTTGCCATCTGCTGTTTCAAGTGAAAGAGCAAGGGCATTGGCTGTATCTAAGGATGTGATACAATACACACCGGTCTCAATAGCATTACGACGAATTAAGAATCCGTCTCTCGACTTATCACGTCCCTGAGTAGGAGTATCGATAACCAAGTCAATCTTATGTCCAAGAATAAGATCCATAACGTTTGGTGATTCCTGATTGATTTTGTTCACGCGAAGTGCATGAACACCATGCTCCTGCAGATATTTTGCAGTACTTCTTGTTGCATAGATCTTGTAGCCAAGCGCTTCAAATCGTTTAGCAACGCCAACGGACTCTTCTTTATCAGCATCTTTTACCGTCATAATCATCTGTTTGTATTTTGGTAATGTAATTCCAGCTCCGAGGAAGGCTTTGTACAAGGCTTCGTTGAAGGTCTTTGCGATACCAAGGCACTCACCCGTTGATTTCATTTCAGGTCCAAGACTGATCTCTGCTCCACGTAATTTCTCAAAGGAGAATACTGGCATCTTGATTGCGATGTAATCTGCAATTGGAGCAAGTCCCGGTTCATAGCCAAGTCCCTTGATGGTATTTCCAATAATTACCTTTGTTGCAAGGTCTACGATTGGAATACCAGTTACTTTGCTGATATATGGAACAGTTCTGGAAGAACGTGGGTTAACTTCAATTACGTATACCTGCTCATCCATCACAATAAACTGAATGTTGATAAGTCCAACAACGTGCAATGCTCTCGCAAGACGTTTGGTATACTCAACAATCATCTCTTTTACTTCATCACTGATCGTTGGTGCAGGATATACGGAGATGCTGTCTCCGGAATGAACTCCAGTACGCTCAATATGTTCCATGATACCTGGAATTAAGATATCCTGTCCGTCACATACGGCATCAACTTCAATTTCTTTCCCCTGCAAATATTTATCTACAAGAATTGGATGATCCTGTGCGAATGTATTAATGATTGCCATAAACTCTTCAATTTCATCATCGGAAAGTGCAATCTGCATTCCCTGTCCACCAAGTACATAGGAAGGTCTTACGAGTACAGGATAGCCTAAGCGGTTTGCAACTTCTTTGGCTTCTTCTGCCGTGTATACAGTTCCACCTGCTGCTCTTGGGATTTCTGTTTCTTCCAGAATCTTATCGAACAATTCTCTATCTTCCGCTGCATCAACGTCTTCTGCCTTGGTTCCAAGGATTTTCACACCCATTTTCATCAAAGCTTCTGTTAATTTGATTGCAGTCTGTCCACCGAACTGAACTACTGCTCCGTCTGGTTTCTCAATATTTACAATACTCTCTACATCTTCTGCTGTAAGTGGCTCGAAGTAAAGTTTATCTGCGATATCAAAGTCCGTAGATACTGTCTCTGGGTTATTATTTACAATAACGGTTTCCCATCCTTCTTTGGCAAATGCCCATGTACAATGTACAGAACAGAAGTCAAATTCGATACCCTGACCAATACGGATTGGACCAGAACCAAGTACTAATACTTTCTTCTCTGGTTTTGTTTCTACTGCTTCGTTCTCGCTGCCATATACGGAGTAGTAATATGGTGTCTCTGCTGCAAACTCTGCTGCGCAGGTATCTACCATTTTGTATGCTGCCACAATTCCGTTTGCATAACGCATATCGCGGATTTCTTCCTCTGTTTTTCCAGTGAGACGTGCGATAACATTATCTGGGAATTCAATACGTTTTGCTTCTTTTAATACCTCTACCGTAAGCTCTTCCTGCTCCAGTCGGTTCTCCATCTCTACTAAAATGGCAAGCTTATCGATAAACCAGTGATCGATCTTAGTAATTGCATGAATCTCATCATAGCTTATGCCACGGCGGACTGCTTCAGCAATAACCCAGATACGACGATCATCTACTACATGAAGCTGTTCTCTTAATTCTTTATCAGACAGTTCTGTAAAGTCATAAGAACGAAGGCAGTCTACATGCTGCTCTAAGGAACGGATTGCTTTCATTAAAGCGCCTTCAAAGTTATCACAAATGCTCATTACCTCGCCAGTTGCTTTCATCTGGGTAGTAAGTGTTCTCTTTGCTGTCAGGAACTTATCAAATGGAAGTCTTGGAATTTTAACTACACAGTAATCAAGCATAGGCTCAAAGCTGGCATATGTTTTCTCCGTAATTGCATTTTTGATCTCATCCAGGGTATATCCCAGCGCAATCTTAGCCGTAACCTTTGCAATTGGATAACCAGTTGCTTTGGAAGCAAGTGCTGAGGAACGAGATACACGAGGATTAACCTCAATAACACAGTATTCAAAGGATTCTGGATTCAACGCATACTGCACGTTACATCCACCAGTAATCTTTAATTCATCAATAATATTTAATGCAGAGCTGCGAAGCATCTGATATTCTTTATCACCTAATGTCTGAGAAGGTGCAACTACGATGGAGTCTCCAGTATGCACTCCGACTGGATCAAGGTTCTCCATGTTACATACCGTAATGCAATTGCCATTGGCGTCACGCATTACTTCGTACTCTACCTCTTTCCATCCTGCGATGCAGCGCTCTACAAGAACTTCTCCTACACGGCTCAAACGAAGTCCGTTTGTTAAGATATCTACTAATTCCTGTTCATTGTGTGCGATACCACCACCGCTACCGCCTAATGTAAATGCTGGGCGAAGTACAACTGGATAACCGATGGTGTTGGTGAATTTGATACCATCTTCTACATTATTTACAACCTGAGAAGCTGCACAAGGCTCACCAATTTTTTCCATAGTATCTTTGAATGCCTGACGGTCTTCTGCTTTGAAAATTGTCTCAGCAGTTGTACCGATAAGCTTCACTCCGTATTTTGTCAGAATGCCGCTCTCGTCAAGCTCCATACCAAGATTTAGTCCTGCCTGTCCACCTAAGGTTGGAAGGATAGAATCTGGTTTCTCTTTTACAATAATTTCTTCTAATACATCAAGTGTTAATGGCTCAATGTATACCTGATCCGCAATCTCTTTATCAGTCATGATTGTAGCTGGGTTGGAGTTCACCAGACATACTTCAACGCCTTCTTCTTTCAAAGAACGGCAGGCCTGAGTTCCGGCATAGTCAAATTCTGCTGCCTGTCCAATGACGATTGGACCAGAGCCAATAACTAAAACTTTTTTTATGTCTCTATTTCTTGGCATTACTGTGTTCCTCCCATCATATTGATAAATCGGTCAAAAAGGTAAGATGAATCCTGTGGTCCAGGGCATGCTTCTGGATGGAACTGCACGGTAAAAATGTTCTTTCCGATGTATTCCAACCCTTCATTGGTACCATCATTTACATTTACAAATGCTGGTTTTGCAACAGCTGGATCTAATGTATCTGTGTCTACTACGTAGCCATGATTCTGAGATGAAATATATACACGATTCGTTTTTAAGTCTTTCACTGGATGATTGCCACCGCGGTGTCCGTATTTCATTTTATGGGTGTCGGCTCCTGTTGCAAGAGCCATCAACTGATGTCCGAGACAGATTGCAAAGATTGGTGTATCTGATTCATAAAGCTTTTTAATTTCTTCGATGATTGCTGTACACTCTTTCGGGTCTCCAGGTCCATTACTTAACATAATGCCATCTGGATTTGCTGCAAGAATTGTTTCTGCGGATGTATGTGCTGGATAAATCGTCACTTCGCATCCTTTTTTATTTAAAGATTGGGCAATATTGTTTTTTGCGCCGAAATCAAGTAAAGCAACTTTCTTTCCGGCACCTTTTAATACTCTTTCGCTTTCGCAGGTAACCTTATCTACTACGTTGCCTGTCGTGTATTCCTTTAATCGTGGAATAATCTCATCAAGGTTATAATTCTCATCGGTGGTAATCATTCCATTCATTGTTCCCTTCTCACGAAGGATCTTGGTTAATGCACGGGTGTCGATTCCAGCCACTCCCGGGATATCATGCTTTTTCAGAAAATCCTGAATGGTTCCTTCACAGCGGAAATTGCTTGGCAGACGAGATAACTCTCTTACAATATATCCATCTGGCCATGGTCTCTCTGACTCCTGATCTGGAGTAATTCCATAATTTCCGATAAGCGGATAAGTCATTACTACTGCCTGTCCCGCATAGGAAGGATCGGTCAGTACTTCAAGATAACCTGTCATCGAGGTATTGAATACGATCTCACTAATGACCTCTCTGGTGGAACCGATGCTTGTTCCAGTAAATACATTTCCATCTTCGAGTATTAAAAATGCTTTCATGTTTCACCTTGCCCTTTCATATTGTTTGTTTCAAAGGCCGCCTGCATCATGGCAAAAAAAAAGAGGGAATCTCTTTTTTACCAAATTGTGCCCAAGCAGCCCGAAAGCATACCTTTTGCACTGCACTTGCCTAAATTGTAAAAAGTTTATCATATCAAGGCACTTTTTTCAACCTTTTTCGCGTTAATAAAAGTGCCGAGATTTTCTTCTTTTTTTAAAATGTTTTATGCAGTTTGTTTAGTACCGCTACATTTGTGTGAACATGAACCCAATTGCCACAATAAAGATGACAGCCAGAAAACCAAAGCTGATACCTATTGCTGCCTTATCTCCTAATTTCTTTACTGGATAAGTCATACACTCCTCTATCTTAGATGCCATTGAAACAAATGAGCTGTTGTTATTTTGTGACATAACGATTGGCGTAAAACCGATTTTTCTGAAGTATCCCGCTGCAATCGGTGGCATTGCATTTAAAGTTACGCGAGGCTTCTGCAGATTCGCTGCTGCATAGCTTCTCATTTCTTTTACAAGTGCGCGTCCTATTCCCAGCCTCTGATAATATGGGAAAACGTATAACATTGTAATATGTCCTTCCTGCTGCATTCCACCCACACCTACGAGCTGCCCATTTTCAAATGTTCCCCATAAGAACAACTGTCTTGCACGCATCATTGTAATTAAGTTGCTGACTGTTAAATATTCTTCCGTTAGTCTGCTCATCTGTGGATCCTGTATAGAATTCCTTACGCAATTGTCAAAGATGCCCCTTGCAACGCCTGCCGCCTGAGGCACATCTGCTTCATATAACATTCTTGTCTGCATTGCTTCTCTCTCTTTCTATCTTTCTTCTATGTATAATGCTTCGTTTATGGCTCTAGGAGGCGATCCTTCAATCCGCTATATCGTTTGAGCTGCGATGCATTTTCTATCATCATGTTAAACGTCTCATCATTTCCTACTATTGTAACACATTTCTTAGCACGGGTGACTGCTGTATATAATAAGTTACGATTCATCAGCATTCGTGGTCCGGATAATAACGGAATAATCACTGCTGGATACTCCGAGCCTTGTGACTTATGAATGGTAATGGCATAAGCCAATTCCAGCTCATCTAAAAGTTTAAAAGAATACTCTACCATTCGAGTCTCATCAAACGCAATAGTCATTGTTTCTGCGAATTCGTTAATCTCTTGAATAATTCCTGTATCTCCGTTAAAGATTCCTGTTCCCTTATCAATGGAAAGACCATACTTACTTCGTATTTCCCATTCCAATTGATAATTATTCTTCATCTGCATGACTTTGTCACCTTCACGGAAGATAGTTCCATTATATTCCTTCTCCGTCTTCCGTTTGTCTGGTGGATTCAGGTATTGCTGCAATATACTATTAAGCCGCTCGACCCCAAGCAGACCTTTTCTCATCGGCGTCAGCACTTGAATATCATACTCCGTAGCATCTACAAATTTCGGAAGCTTCTGCTTAATCAGCTGTAATGTCACATTGATAATCTTATCTGCCTCATATCGTTTCAAAAAAAAGAAATCCATGCTCTTATTATCTAAAGAAACTGCTTCTCCTCGATTAATCTTATGGGCATTTACAATAATATCAGATGTGCTGGCCTGTCGGAAAATCTTCGTTAGCATTACCGTATTGAACACATGAGAATCAATGATATCCTTCAAGACACTTCCAGGTCCCACACTTGGAAGCTGATTCACATCCCCCACCAGAATCAATCTAGTTCCTGCCACAATTGCTTTCAGGAGAGAATACATAATACTAATATCCACCATGGACATCTCATCAATAATGATGACATCCGTTTCTAATGGGTTCTGCTCATTTCGTTCAAAGCCTGCATTTTCTTCCATCCCACCATTCAGTTCCAGCATACGATGGATGGTTTTTGCCTCGAAACCAGTGGTTTCGCTCATTCGCTTTGCTGCTCTTCCCGTAGGTGCTGCAAGGAAAATATCCATTCCTTCCATCTCAAAGTAGCGAATGATGGTATTAATAGTGGTGGTCTTACCTGTACCAGGTCCACCAGTGATAACAAGGAGACCATTTCTTACTGCCTCTTTGACTGCCTGAATCTGGTGCTCATCCAATTCCATCTTTGTCTGTTTCTCTATTTGATGTATCTTCTTCTCGATTTCCATATCTGAAACATCATATGTAATATTTAACTGTTTTAGCATGGTTGCCGTATTTGCTTCCATATAAAAAAATGTAGCGGAATAGATCTGTGTTACTTCTTCCACCTGTCGCATCATGATTTTGCGGTCCATAGACAGATTCATATAATGCTTTTCAATATACCCCGAATCGATGTCCAAAAGCACACTGGTTCTTCTTGTAAGTTCTTCCATCGGAAGATAGGTATGTCCCTCTCCCGCAGCCTGTTGAAGTGCATAGAGTATTCCACTTCGAATTCGAAAGTCTGAGTCTGTTCGGATTCCAACCTTTGATGCTATCTCATCTGCGGTCTTGAATCCAACGCCTTCCATATCATCCGCAAGCTGATATGGGTTTTCTTTCAGTATCCGATATACTTCCTGACCATAGGTATTGTAGATTTTCACTGCCAGATTGGTATGAATTCCATACTGTTGTAGAAAAATCATAGCCTGTCGCAGATCCTTCTTGGCATTAACCTGGTCTGCAATCTCCATTGCCTTATTCTGACTGATGCCTTTTACTTCTGCAAGACGCTCTGGCTCTTCCTCAATAATCCGAAAGGTATCCTCTTTGAATCTTCGTACAATCCTTGCAGCCAATGCAATTCCAATTCCTTTTATGGCTCCTGAACCAAGATAACGTTCAATCGCAATCTCATCTTCCGGTGCCTTTTCTTCAAAGGACTCCACCTTGAATTGTCTGCCATAGGTTGGATGATCTGTATACTCCCCAGTAGCTTCGATGTTTTCTCCTTCTACGATATCTGAGAAAAAACCTACACAGGTCACTTCTTCCTCTTCATATATTAATATCATTACGGTATATCCATTATCAGCATTTCGATAAATGATATGGTCCACGTAGCCGTTGATTTTTTCCAAACTCTTTCCTTTCACAGTCCCCGCACAATTCATTGCGGATAACTGTCTTTATTATACTCTCATAAAACTAATCTATGGTTTCTAGTATAATCCACGGCTATTTACAAGTCCACTTAAAATTAGTTCCATAGAGTAAAAGGGTAGATTTCGCAAATCATTTTGCGAAATCTACCCCTTTTCATTCTGTATCAGTCTTGAAATCTAAATAGTGAGATATGATTTTTAATTTCTCAATAATTCCAGGTTTCATTTGACTTATATCCATTTAAAGACAACTTAATCTATATTATAATTACGTTTCATGGCTTCGTATAATTGCTGGGTGTATCCCTCACCTATTTGGTCGACCATCTGATCTGCAACCTGCTCAATAGCCTTATCCATATACATGTCCTTATATTTTGACATCGTACCGTCCGAATCCTCTTCATCCTCATTTACAAACGTATCTTTTACTTTCTTAATAATCTGTTCTGCAAAATAGGACTCAAAATCCTTAATAACTCCTTTTAATTCCTCCTCTGAAGAATTGTTTGATAGATTTTTAAGAGATCCGCTTAACGAATCCGCTTCTTTTGTAGAGCTGCTATTTTCTGCGGAATTCAACGCAGACGTCATGCTATTAATTGAAGAAATATCCATATTTTCTACCTCTTGGCTATTTTGCCCAGTCGTCCCAAATCAATTATCTGTATCCTTACTACTAACGTTTCAGATTATTCGCTGTATCAAGCATCGAATCTGCTGTTGTAATTGCTTTTGAATTCAATTCATAAGCTCTTTGCGCCACAATCATATTTACCATTTCATCTGCCACTGAGACACTAGATGCTTCTAAAAATTTCTGGCATACCTTAGAGGTAGTCAGCCCAGCAGTGGTTCCTTCCTGAAGTGGATTACCAGATGCGTTTGTTGCACGCAAAAGGCTGTTGGAAAGCTTCTCTAGTCCTGCTGGATTATTGAACTGGTATACTCCAAAATACTGATTTAAAGGCTGATATTGACCTGCTGCATTATAATACCCAATCTCTCCTGTGTCCTGAAATACCATTTTCTGAGCACTGACGCCCTGTGGAACAGTAATTGTATTTCCATTACGATCCAATACAGGATATCCCTGTTTCGTCGTAAGCATTGTCGTTCCATCGCCTGCAATACTCCATGAAAAATTGCCACTCCTTGTGTACAATTCTTCTCCATTCACACCACTTATTCGGAAAAAACCATTTCCATCTATTGCAAAATCTGTTTCACTCTCTGATGCATTTAATGGTCCCTGCTTGTATATGCTTGTGGTAGCAGCAACCCTGGTGCCAAGACCAACCTGTGCTCCAACTGGTCTTTGATCCCCATTGGCAGATGTGGTTCTAGTCTGTATTGTTTGGTATAGCAAAGATTTAAATTCGGTTCTCTCTGCTTTAAATCCTGTTGTATTGACATTTGAAAGGTTATTTGCAATTGTATCAACATTTGTCTGTTCCGCAATCATTCCACTAGCTGCGGTATATAATGCTCTCATCATAGGATTTATCTCCTCCTTGAATTAGTTCACTCTACCAACTTCATTCACTGCTTTATCAAGAGTTGAATCAATAGAAGTAATCACTTTCTGTCCTGCTTCATATGCTCTTTGGATAGTTATCATATTCACCATTTCAGATACAACGTTTACATTTGATGTCTCCAATGTACTCTGTTCTACTTTTGCATCCGAATTAATTACCTGTCCACCATCTACAAGATTATACAGATTCTCTCCGTATTTCTCGATATATTCATAATCTGCAATATCAACCACTCCAATACTTGCGACCAGTTGATTATTCTGATAGATGTCTCCTGTTTCATTCACCTGAATCTCTGCATTTGGATCCACACGTACGTAATTTCCTGCCCCTGTGTTACCAGCTAAAGCACCTGCACGATTCAGCACATAGTCGCCATCCTTTGTTACAAGATAGCCCTGATTATTTATTGTAAAAGCCCCATCTCTTGTATACTTAACAGAAGTCTCTCCATTCTTATTGGTAAAGGCAATTGCAAAAAAGCCATCTCCATCCAGGGCGAAATCTGTCTTGTTATCCGTCACTTTAAAGCTTCCACTGGTATAGTCCGTATATACTTGTCCAAGCTTTGTTCCATATGTAATTCCACCAAGCCTCTTTGTGAGTCCAAAATCCGAAGTATCACGAATCTTGACTGCCAGTTCCTCGCCAAAAGTGGTTGAGGTTGTTCCCTCTTTCTTATAGGCCGTAGTATCTGCATTCGCAAGATTGTTCGCAAGTACGTCCAATCGCTTCATCTCATTGATCATTCCTGAATGAGCAGTATACAATCCTTTAACCATACAATATCTCCTTACAATAAAACAAGTGCTCCGCGCGTATAATGTCTTACGACATTATACCATGTGCTTTGCACACGGTATGTGGTACTTCATGCGCATCCGCGCGTATAATGTCTTACGACATTATACCATATAGATTTTATATCGGTAACTTCAAATAATACTTTATAGGAAAAGAGAATATTATTTCTTTTTCTTTATATAGCAAAGGAAACTGCCATCGGCAGTTTCCCTTGATTCATAGCAATTAAAACAACTGATTACAGTCACTGTCAACAGATTATTCGTCGTCACGTTTTCCTGCTAAAAATTCTACATATTTACCTGTACCAATAGCTACACAAGTCATTGGCTCTTCTGCAGTCATGGTATTAATACCAGTCTTCGATTCTATTAATTCTTCTAATCCACGAAGTAATGCACCGCCACCAGTAAGAACGATTCCTCTGTCAGCTACATCAGCTGCTAATTCTGGTGGAGTCTTCTCTAATACAGAATGTACAGCTTCTACAATCTGAAGAGTAGGCTCGCGCAATGCTTCTTCTGTTTCCTCGGAGCTTACGGTTACTGTTTTTGGAAGACCTGTTACAAGGTTACGACCGCGAACATCCATCGTCTCATTCTGTGCCAGTGGATAGCATGTACCAATTTTAATCTTGATATCTTCTGCCGTTCTTTCACCAATCAGAAGATTATGTTTTTTACGCATGTAGCGAACTAATGCTTCGTCAAAATCATCACCAGCAATCTTAATTGATGTGCTAACAACAGATCCGCCTAAAGAAATGACTGCAATATCAGCTGTACCTCCTCCGATATCTACAATCATGTTTCCACAAGGTCTTGCAATATCAATACCGGCTCCAATTGCAGCTGCAATTGGCTCTTCGATGATTGCCACTTCTCTTGCTCCTGCCTGATAAGTAGCATCCTCAACTGCTTTCTTCTCTACTTCTGTTACACCGCTAGGTACGCAAACACTAATACGTGGTTTACGAAAAGTCTTCTTGCCAAGTGCTTTCTGGATGAAATACTTTATCATCTTCTCTGTTACAGTATAATCAGAGATAACTCCCTGACGAAGAGGTCTTACTGCAATGATGTTACCTGGTGTTCTACCGATCATCAGTCTTGCTTCCTCACCTATTGCTTTAATCTTGTTGGTATCTCTGTCAAAAGCAACAACTGAAGGCTCTTTTAACACTACACCCTTTCCTTTAATATATACCAAAATACTAGCTGTACCTAAATCAATACCGATATCTGATCCAATCATGAATCGTTCCTCTCTTTCTATTACTCTTATATGTGACCTATCTTTGCATAGCATACATTTTGACGCAAAGATGCATTTAATCATATTTTTACATATACATTAACATTATATACAATTCGTTCCATTTTTCAAATAAATTTTTCTTTATTATAGGGAAATTAAAGAATTTTTAAGTTTTTTGCCCGTTTCTTCACATAGGCATCACACTTTTCTTATATATTTTAAGAGTACTAGCTATTTAGCTATTATATTTTCATAACTCTACTGCCTGCCATTTTTTATATGTCAGGCAGTACTCCCCCAAATGAGAAACTAATAATCACTATGGTAAACAAAAACGGGCTTCACACTAATATGATTTCATATTGGTAAAAAGTCCGTTCTTTTTCGTTTATTTTTATTTCTTTTCCAAGTATGGTTTCAAAAATTGACCAGTATAAGATTTCTTTACCTTACAGATCTCTTCCGGTGTACCTTTAGCGATTACCATTCCACCACCATCTCCACCTTCTGGTCCCATATCTATTATATAGTCCGCTGTCTTAATCACATCCAGATTATGTTCAATTACCACTACAGTATTACCATCATCTGACAAACGGCGAAGAATCTCAATCAGTTTATGAACATCTGCGAAATGAAGTCCAGTTGTTGGCTCATCCAATATATAGATAGTCTTACCTGTTCCACGCTTGCTAAGTTCCGTAGCCAGCTTAATTCTCTGCGCTTCACCACCGGATAGCTCTGTGGATGGCTGTCCCAGCTTCACATAACCAAGTCCCACATCGTATAATGCTTGGATTTTATTTAGAATTCTTGGAACATTCTTAAAGAAATCTAAAGCCTCCTCCACTGTCATATCAAGCACATCGTAGATGCTCTTGCCTTTGTATTTCACCTCTAAGGTCTCTCTATTATAACGTTTTCCTTCACAGACCTCACATGGTACATATACATCTGGTAAGAAACGCATCTCAATCTTTAAGATGCCATCACCACCGCAAGCCTCACAGCGACCACCTTTCACATTAAAGCTAAAACGTCCTTTCTTATAACCTCTCGCTTTGGCATCTGCTGTAGCTGCAAACAAATCTCGAATCATATCAAACACACCTGTGTAGGTGGCTGGGTTGGAACGAGGAGTTCTCCCAATTGGAGACTGATCAATATCAATCACCTTATCCAACTGTTCTAGTCCCAGAATATCATCATGTTTTCCTGCAATGCACCTAGCTCGATTCAAAGATTTAGCTAAATGTTTATAAAGTATTTCGTTCGTCAAAGAGCTTTTACCAGATCCAGATACACCTGTGATGCAAGTCATAATCCCAAGAGGAATATCTACATCGATATTCCGAAGATTGTTTTCTCTTGCACCTTTTACTGTAATATATCCAGTTGGCTGTCTGCGTTCTTCTGGTACTGGGATCTTAATTCGTCCACTTAGATATGCTCCCGTAATTGACTTCTTGCATTTCATGATTTCTTCAGCGGTTCCTGCCGCAACCACTTCTCCACCATGGACTCCTGCCTTGGGCCCGATATCCACAATGTAATCTGCAGCTCGCATGGTATCCTCATCATGTTCCACAACTATCAAGGTATTACCGAGGTTCTTCAGATTCATCAATGCGCCAAGGAGCTTATCATTATCTCTTTGATGCAATCCAATACTTGGTTCATCCAGAATATAAGCTACTCCGACCAATCCCGATCCAATCTGTGTAGCAAGCCGAATACGCTGTGCCTCTCCACCGGACAGACTTCCAGCTGCTCTTGCCAGCGTCAGATAATCGAGTCCTACCTCAACCAAGAATCCCACTCGAGATACAATCTCTTTCAAAATCTGATCACCTATAAAATGCTGCTGCTGAGTCAATTCCAATCCCTTCATAAAATCAAGGAGGTCTCGAATTGACATATTGGTCATCTCATAGATATTCTTTCCACCAACTGTCACTGCTAGAGAAGACTGTTTCAAACGTTGTCCCCCACATTCCTGACATGGTGTAATTCGCATGAACTGTTCATATTCTGCCTTCATTGTATCGGAACTGGTCTCGCGATATCTTCGCTCCACATTTCGAATCAAGCCATCCCAGTTCAAATCATATACGCCTTCTCCACGCTGACCTTTGTAGTGAACTTTTAAGATTCTTCCATCACCACCATGAACAATCATATGTCTTATCTCTACCGGTAAATCTTTATATGGAGTATCTAACGAAAATCCATATCCTTCTGACAGCGCGCGAAGCGTTGCGTAAGTATAGCTGCTCTTATCTGTACTAGACTGCCATCCCATGACCTGTATCGCGCCTTCTGAAAGAGAAAGGTTCCAATCTGGAATCATCAGCTCTTCATCAAACTCCATCTTATAGCCAAGTCCAAAGCAGACCGGACATGCACCAAATGGATTATTGAATGAAAAACTTCTTGGTTCTACTTCATCAATACTAATTCCACAATCAGGGCAAGCGAAGTTCTGGGAGAAATTCATATAACGATTTGGTTCTTCCTCATCGATCTTTTCTACCACTGCTATCCCTTCTGTTAATGCAAACACATTCTCCAAAGAATCTGTCAAACGCTTCTCGATTCCATCTTTGACAACAAGACGATCCACAACAACAGCAATTGTATGTTTGATGTTCTTATCCAGCTTTATCTCCTCAGATAATTCATACATGTTCCCATCGACAATCACACGGACATACCCACTCTTCTTGGCCTTCTCAAAGAGTTTCTGATGCTCACCTTTGCGGCCTCTTACTACCGGTGCAAGTATCTGTATCTTGGTGCGCTCTGGAAGCGCCATCACTGCGTCCACCATCTGGTCTATTGTCTGTTTATGAATCTCTCTTCCACAGCTTGGGCAATGTGGAATACCAATTCTTGCATAAAGTAATCGGAAGTAGTCATATATCTCCGTTACTGTTCCAACAGTAGATCTTGGGTTGCGGTTTGTTGACTTCTGATCTATGGAAATTGCTGGAGGAAGACCTTCGATTTTCTCCACGTTTGGTTTCTCCATCTGTCCTAGAAATTGTCTTGCATAGGAAGACAATGATTCCATATATCTTCGCTGACCTTCCGCATAAATCGTATCAAATGCCAATGAGGATTTACCCGATCCTGACAGACCTGTCAAAACAACAAACTCATCTCTTGGGATATCAAGACTGACATTCTTCAGGTTATGTTCATTTGCTCCCCTGATCTTAATGTATTTTCTTTCTTTCTTAGCCATCGTACTATATAATCCTTTCTTCGTATCGCATCGCCTATCTATCTGTCTTCATCTAATGCACTTCATACGAATCCTGTTACTTATCAATATCTCGAAGCATGTTCTTCAGCTTCACCATCTGATCTCGATATTCTGCTGCCGCCTCAAAGTTCAACTCTGCCGCCGCCTTATTCATTTTCTTCTGAATATCTGCAATTAGCTTTTCTAACTCTTTCTTGCTCATGGATTCTGGATCTTTCTTAAAGTCCATCTCCTCTGCTGCAACCTTCTTAGAGATTGCGATCAATTCACGAACTGATTTCTGAATTGTGGTCGGTGTAATTCCATGTTCCTTATTATATTCCTGCTGCACTTTTCTTCGTCGTGCAGTTTCGTCTATTGCTACTCGCATGGAATCTGTAATCTTATCCGCATACATGATTACATGGCCTTCACTGTTACGCGCCGCTCGTCCAACCGTCTGTATCAAAGATGTCTCTGAACGTAAGAATCCTTCCTTATCAGCGTCCAAAATGGCCACCAATGTAATCTCAGGAATATCTAATCCCTCTCTCAAAAGGTTAATTCCAACTAATACGTCAAACACATCTAAACGAAGATCTCGAATTATCTCTGCTCTCTCCAGCGTATCAATGTCGGAATGCAGATATTTTACTCGTATTCCAAGTTCTCCCATATACTGTGTTAAATCTTCTGCCATTCTTTTCGTCAATGTAGTAATCAGTACCTTATGCTTCTTGGCAGTCTCTTTATTCACTTCACCGATCAGATCATCAATCTGTCCCTCCACTGGCCGCACGGAAATCTCTGGATCTAATAGTCCTGTCGGACGGATAATCTGTTCTGTTCGCAGTAATTCATGTTCCCGCTCGTACACATTCGGAGTGGCTGACACAAAAAGCATCTGATCTATCTTGCTCTCGAATTCTTCAAAATTCAAAGGTCTATTATCCAAAGCAGACGGCAAACGAAATCCATAATCTACCAAAGTCGACTTCCTTGAACGGTCTCCAGCATACATCCCACGCACCTGCGGAATTGTAATATGTGATTCATCTACAATAATCAGATAATCATCTGGGAAATAATCCATCAAAGTCTCTGGTGTTGCACCTTCCTCACGTCCTGCAAGATGTCTGGAGTAATTCTCAATACCGCTGCAGAAACCAGTCTCCTTCATCATCTCAATATCAAAATTCGTTCTCTCAGCAATTCGTTGAGCTTCAATCAGCTTGTCCTCGCCCTTAAAGAACTTCACTCGTTCCTTCATCTCTTCTTCGATTCTGTCGCAAGCCTGCAGTATCTTCTCCTGTGGGACAACATAATGTGAAGCTGGGAAAATCCCTACATGGTTCAACTCGCATTTCACCTCTCCAGTCATTACATCCACTTCTGTTACCCGTTCAATCTCATCGCCAAAGAATTCTACACGTATTGCCGTGTCTGTTGCATTGGCTGGGAAGATTTCAACCACGTCCCCATGCACCCGGAATGTGCCTCGATGAAAATCCAATTCATTCCGGTTATACTGCATATCGATCAATCCACGAATCACATCATCACGGTCAATCTCCATTCCTGGGCGTAAAGAAAGCATCATATTCATATAGTCGTCCGGACTACCAATGCCATATATGCAGGACACACTGGCTACAATGATAACATCCTTTCGCTCTGACAGTGCTGCCGTCGCTGATAGACGAAGTTTATCGATTTCATCGTTAATTGCAGAATCCTTCGCAATATACGTATCGGAAGAAGGCACATATGCCTCCGGCTGATAATAATCATAGTATGACACAAAATACTCTACTGCATTCTCTGGGAAGAATTCTTTGAACTCACCATACAATTGGCCAGCAAGTGTTTTGTTATGAGAAATAATCAGTGTTGGCTTCTGTAATTGTTGAATTACGTTAGCCATTGTAAATGTCTTACCTGAACCCGTGACCCCTAGTAAAGTCTCGAATTGATTGCCTTCTTTGAATCCCTTTACCAGCTCTTCAATTGCCTGCGGCTGGTCTCCGGTCGGCTTATATGGACTGTGTAATTTAAACTCCATTTCATCAACTTCTTTCAAATATTTATAGTAAATCAATGTCTATGAACCAACTTCTCGTGGTTCTACGGGTGAGTGATTATTTACTAATTTCGTTCACACACAATAGCCTCACCTAAATTAATCCTCGATCTATATGGAATATAAATAAAATATGGACAAATCCACCTCTTTATTCATTCTACTCTTTAATCAGAGTATCACATCAAGGTCAATTTGTCCATATTTTATAGAACACTTGTTTGTGTTATCTTAATCCTATAATAAAAAGTATCATAGCCATGACTGGCAGGATTGTCCAACTGATATACCGTCCGACAGTTACCCATTCAGATGGCTCTGCCCTATCTGCATTCCGAATCTGAAAGCCTAAATTAAAACGAAATAACTCGTCTGCAAATAGAATGGAGATAGCTGTAACCATACAAATGAATACACCGCCAACCCATGCAAACCATTCCCCCTTATGAGTAATCTCTGGACCAGACACCAAATTAAGAATGTCAGAGATAGAAGGCTCCATCGGGTCAATTGCAACCCCATTTTCATCAATTTCAATTCCATTACTTGTTATCGCAGAAAAGCCAATATTTTCAAGGCTTCCATCTTCATTAAATAGTAACGTATTGTCTCCTTGATGCAGCACTCCCCCTCGGAAAAGGATTTTATCTCCATCGAAAAGTTCTACGCCAGCTATATCATCTCCCATTTCACTATCCTCCGGGATAGCTGTTGGGTCATCCTTTACCGTATATGGACCATACGTTTTATCCCCATATTTAAACTCTACAGTTTTGTCTGCATACACGATAAAGCTTGCCTGCTCTCCTTTGATTTTCCCAGAATATATCGTGTTTTCGTTTTCTTGATTCTGGGTTAATATTACATCCTCGTATAAAAAGCCCTCTCGTTCAATAGTTATGGAATAGATTACTGCAAAAAACAGAACCATTACAGTCATAGCAATCAATACTCCCCTTTGGTACCAATTTAAACACTGAATTTTTTCCATATACTATTTTATACGACCGCAGCACTGTTTATACTTCTTTCCACTTCCACATGGACATGGATCATTTGGATAAACCTTTGCTTCTGCACGTTTCTTAGGTGCATTCTGTGCTGTTTCATCTTTATTGGTTCCAGTAACCTTAGCTACCTGCTCACGCTCTACCTTCTGTTCAATCTTAACATGGAACAACAGACGAATTGTGTCTTCTTGAATTCCTGCAATCATCTCATCGAACATATCAAATCCAGCCATTTTATATTCAACCAATGGATCTCTCTGTCCATATGCCTGAAGACCAATTCCCTGGCGAAGCTGATCCATATCATCGATATGATCCATCCATTTGCGATCAATTACTTTCAGAAGCACCACACGCTCAATCTCACGGAACTGTTCAATTTCTGGGAATTCTGTTTCTTTTGCTTCATATAAAAGAACCGCTTGTTCTTTCAGATACTGCATCAGCTGTTTATTATTATGAATCTCCTTCATATCCTCTGAAGTGATTGGATTAAGTGGAATAATTGGAAGAAGCAATTCTCCTAATTCTGTCATATTCCAGTCTTCCTTTGGGATCTCTGCAGAGATGCAGGTATTTACTGCCTGCTCCACACGATCCTGTATCATTTTAAAGATAACTTCTCGCATATTCTCTCCATTAAGTACACGGAGACGTTCTGCGTAGATAATCTCTCTTTGATCATTCATAACCTGATCATAATCTAACAAGTTCTTACGAATACCAAAGTTGTTGCCTTCAATCTTCTGCTGAGCTTTCTCAATGGCATTACTTAACATTTTGTGTTGGATTTGTTCATTTTCTGGTACTCTTAATGTAGTAAATACATCCATTAAACGTTCAGAGCCGAACAATCTCATCAGATCGTCTTCCAATGATATGAAGAACTGAGATTCACCTGGATCTCCCTGACGTCCTGCACGTCCACGGAGCTGATTATCGATTCGTCTTGACTCATGGCGCTCTGTACCAATGATTTTCAAACCACCAGCTGCTTTCGCGTCATCATCCAGCTTGATATCAGTACCACGACCAGCCATGTTAGTTGCGATGGTAACCGCACCATGCTGTCCAGCCTGTGCTACAATTTCAGCCTCTAATTCATGGAACTTTGCATTCAATACCGTGTGCTGAATTCCTTCTCTTTTGAGCATTGCACTAATAAGTTCAGAAGTCTCAATCGTAATTGTACCAACCAATACCGGCTGTCCCTTTGCATGTGCCTCTATTACTTCCTGAACAACTGCGTGGAACTTCTCTTTCTTGGTCTTATACATTGCATCCTGTTTGTCGATACGAGCAATTGGACGGTTAGTTGGAATTTCAATAACGTCCATTCCGTAGATGTCACGGAACTCTTTCTCTTCAGTTAATGCAGTACCGGTCATACCGGATTTCTTCTCAAATTTGTTAAAGAAGTTCTGGAACGTGATAGTTGCAAGTGTTTTACTCTCACGTTTTACTTTTACGTGTTCCTTCGCTTCAATCGCCTGATGAAGTCCGTCGGAGTAACGACGTCCTGGCATAATACGACCAGTAAATTCATCGACAATCATAACCTCGTCATCTTTTACTACGTAATCCTGATCGCGGAACATCAGGTTATGTGCACGTAATGCAAGTATAATATTATGCTGGATCTCAAGATTATCAGTATCTGCTAAGTTCTCAATTTTGAAGAACTGTTCTACTCGTTTTACACCCTGCTGCGTAAGGTTAACAATCTTGTCCTTCTCATTGACAATAAAGTCTCCTGTTTCTTCATGTTCCACCCCCATGATGGCATCCATCTTAGAGAACTCAGGAATATCTTCGCCACGCTGCATCTGTCTTGCAAGAATATCGCAGGCTTCGTAGAGTCTTGTGGACTTGCCACTCTGACCAGAAATAATAAGAGGTGTTCTTGCCTCATCAATCAGTACCGAATCGACCTCATCAATAACAGCAAAGTGAAGTCCACGCTGAACAAGCTGTTCTTTGTAGATTACCATGTTATCTCTTAAGTAATCGAATCCTAATTCATTATTGGTAACATAAGTAATATCGCAGTTATATGCATCACGACGTTCATCGTTATTCATGCTGTTTAATACAACACCAACGGTAAGACCAAGGAATTCATGTACCTTTCCCATCCACTCTGAATCTCGTTTTGCAAGATAATCATTGACAGTTACGATATGAACGCCTTTTCCCTCTAATGCATTCAAATATGCAGGAAGTGTAGATACTAATGTTTTACCTTCACCAGTCTTCATCTCTGCAATACGTCCCTGATGCAGAATAACTCCACCAACGAGCTGAACCCGATATGGTTCCATCCCAAGCACTCGGCGAGCAGCTTCACGTACTGTTGCAAACGCTTCTGGCAATAGATCATCTAATGTTTCGCCTTTTTCCAGACGCTCTTTATATTCTTTTGTTTTTCCTCTTAGCTCTTCATCGGAAAGTGCCCCCATTGCTTCCTTATAGGATTCAACCTTGTCTACAAGTGGGTAAATTCTCTTTAGTTCCCTTTCACTATGGGTACCAAAGATTTTGGTAATTGTACTCATAAAAATACTCCTATTCACATTCTGAGTTTCCTTACTACACTAAACTCACATAATAGGGACATTGTATCACTTTTCGCTTTGTTCCACAATAAAAAGCCGTAAACGTTTTATGAACATTGTATAAACTTTTTGTTTCTCTCTTCTGTTGTAAAACCCGCTCACTGCTGATATAATTCTCCTTATAAACTAATACATAGGAGGAAATAATGGCATACGAATATAAAACACGTGGAACCTGTTCCACTCTCATTCAATTTGATATCGAAGACAACAAAGTACATAATGTAAAATTCACAGGTGGCTGTAATGGTAATCTTCAGGCAGTATCCAAGCTTGTGGAAGGTCAACCGGTAGAGGACGTCATCGCCAAGCTTAATGGAATTAAATGTGGATTTAAAAGCACATCATGCGGCGATCAGCTCGCTCACGCTCTTGCTGAAGCCAGCCAGAAATAGCAGTAGCTTCAACTGCAACACGGTTGCAACGTTATTATATGTCTCCGTACCGAAAGGACCTGCCACTGGCAGCTTCTTCGGATACTTTGCAACTGAAAAGAGGTTCCCACAGCAGGGGAACCTCTTTTTTCACCATAGCGTACAAATCAAGTGCCAGTGGCACTGATTTCCATTCCTTTTGCTGCCACGCTTTAATAAGCCTGTATAATTGGCTGTATTTGTTTTCCCTTTAATGCCAGTTCAATGGTATCTGGAATCAGTTCCATCTTTGCGACCATCGAATTCGGTTTACTCTTATGGTTATCCTGTCCAAACGGAACAAAATAGATATTCTTTGTGTTCATCAACATCCCTATATTCTTGAAATTAACTCCAAGCGCATCATTTGTTGAAATTGCAATCACAAGAGCTTTCCCATTTCTCATATGAGCTTTCGCTGCCATAAGCACTGGCGTATCCACGATTCCATTACACAGCTTTGCTGCTGTATTTCCTGTACACGGAGCGATTACCATGATATCTAAAAAGTTATTTGGTCCAATAGGTTCCGCCTGGCAAATGGTTTTTATTCCTTCATTTTCCGTAATTTCACATATCCCATCTACATACTCTTTTGCGCTTCCAAAACGAGTATCGCAGGTCTGTGCAGCAAATGAAAAAATCGGGATGACGTTTGCACCCATTTCCTTTAGGCGGATTACCTCCTTTCTGGACTTGGAAAATGTGCAAAAGGAACCTGTAATCCCATATCCTATATTATAATTTGAAAAATCCATGTCTTATCCTCTCTCATTACATCTTCCGGAAGGGTATGCCGAATCACGGAATCAGCAAGGATCTTTGCACTGGATTTTGGAGTATAAATACCAGGAAGACCAAGTGCCTGAATTACTGGAATTTGATATTTCGCAGCAGTCTTCTGATCAGTTCCCCCCGGCTTTGATGCAATATCAATTATCACGGTATCCTTATGCATCTCACGAATCATATTTTCGTTAATGACCATAGCAGGTACTGTATTGATAAATGCTCTTGTACCATACGCCTCATCAGGTCCATAAGAAAAATCAGCAGCATTATAGCCCTCCGCTTTTGCTTCTTTACGGCTTCTGACACTTCGAGCGAGAATCGTAACATTGCCACCAAGCAATACTATTTTCTTTGCCACTGCCTTTGCGCATCTCCCATATCCAGTTATCACAAATTTCTCTCCTCGAATCGAGTATTTGCTATGGAATAGTAGTTCTGCAATGGTTGCTTCCGCTGTAATCTGTGCATTTTCCAAGGCAACTTCCTCTTCCTCCATAAAATCCACATACTCAATTTCATTCTTTGTGAAAAAGGCTTTCCAATCATCCGAAAATTTTCCGCCAAATACCATTGGATGAGGAATCACATCCTCTTCCTTCTCAATCACAAGGTATTCACGTATTATTTTCTGAATGTTTTGCTGCTTATCTATTTTCATAACCGGAGTGGGGAGAATCACCTGATTCGCATTCCGGATCATCTGCCCCAGGTTCTTTACATCACCGCTACAACTTCTGCCTGGAAGAAAATCACTGATATACTGCTGCCTCTGATCTGTTACAAATATGATCGTATGCCTATCCATATAAAAAACGCTCCCTTCCATATATCATATGAAAGAGAGTGTTGAACTGTGACTATATCCATTCGGTCTGCGGCACACTGAAATTGAAAAAGGAAGATGCATGCATCTTCCCTTCTCTCCCTAATCCCTTATTTATCTGAATTAGCATATTCCATAAGAATAGCTATCTGAATTTCAAACTCTTTGTCCTTACAGCTGACTTTAAATTACAGTCTTGTTTCTACAAAGATATCGTATATTGCTTTGATTGCATTCTCAAAATCTTCACTGCTGACTCCAATAATGATATTTAACTCAGAAGAGCCCTGATCAATCATCTTAACGTTGATATTCGCATGTGCAAGTGCAGAGAATATTCTTCCCGCAGTTCCTCTCTGTGACTTCATACCACGGCCAACTACTGCGATAAGTGCAAGGTCTGCTTCCAAATCAATTACATCTGGATGTGCGTTTCTACGGAGTGAGCTGATTACCTGCTGCTCTTTTCCTTCAAACTCGGCCTGATGTACAAATACAGTCATTGTATCAATACCAGATGGCATATGCTCAATTGATATTCCATTCTCTTCGAAAGACTGCAATGCTTTACGACAAAATCCCACTTCAGAGTTCATCATATCTTTATCGATGCTGACAGCAACAAAACCTTTCTTACCAGCAATACCTGTAATTGTATAATCTGGCTTCTGGCATGTGCTCTCCACGATCAAGGTTCCCTCTTCGTCTGGTGCATTGGTATTCTTAATGTTAATAGGGATTCCAGCTTTACGCACTGGGAAAATAGCATCTTCATGAAGCACGGACGCTCCCATGTAAGATAACTCGCGCAATTCGCGATATGTGATAACCTTAATTGGTTTGGAATTCTTAATAATTCTAGGGTCCGCAACAAGGCATCCGGATACATCAGTCCAGTTCTCATACATGCTTGCATGTACTGCCTTAGATACAATGGATCCAGTAATATCAGAGCCGCCTCGTGAAAATGTACGAATACTTCCATCCGGATTAGCTCCATAGAATCCTGGAATAACTGCTGTTTCACATTTATCCAATCTTGCAGCTAATACTTTATCTGTCTTATAGCTGTCAAAATTGCCATCCTCATCAAAGAAGATTACTTCTGCAGCATCTATAAATGTATAACCCAGATAATGTGCCATAATAATACCATTCAAGTATTCTCCACGGCTTGCAGCATAATCTACCCCTGCTTTATTTTTAAAATTGGTAGTGATTGTCTTAAATTCTTCTTCTAAAGAAAGTTTTAACTGAAGACCATTGATAATCGAATCATAGCGATCTTTAATCTTCATCAGTTGAATACGAAAATCCTGTTCTTCCTCTGCCAAAGCATAGCATGCATAGAGCATGTCAGTCACCTTGGTATCCTTGGAATTTCGCTTTCCGGGCGCACTTGGCACTACATATTTTCTACCTTTATCAGAACGGATGATACCGCCCACCTTTGCAAACTGTTCTGCGCTTGCAAGTGAACTTCCGCCAAATTTTACAACCTTTACCATTGTCTTTCGCTCCTTATACAGTAATTGCATACTTCGAAATTATACCATACCATTAAAATTCGTCAATTTTTTTCAATGATTTCAATTATATTTTTTATTTATCACTTTAATTACTTGCAGTAATAAAACTAATTATTCTTTTCTGTAATCCCAAGTATTTTCTTAATATTAACCAAGAATAGAACAGCTGCTGTAGTTGCGGATATAATATCTGAAACCGGCTCAGAATAATATACGCCCATAACACCCCAAAAGTGCGGGAAAATAATTGCAAGCGGTATCAACAAGATAATTTTTCGGAGAATTGCAATGAATAACGATATCTTTGCCTGTCCCAATGCCACAAATGTTGGCTGAATTCCATTCTGAAGTCCAAACACGAGCATTCCAATCATAAACACTGGCATTACCTCTCCCACTAATTCTATCAAGTCCGTCTGACTGGTAAAAATAGAAGCAAATATCTGTGGAAAAGCCATAACACTTGCAGTTGCAAGATTTACAAACAAGAAAGTAATAAAAATCATTCTTCGATAGGTGCTACGCACTCTCTTTATATTGCCAGCCCCATAATTATAGCTGATAATCGGCTGAATTCCCTGAGTAAAACCGCTTACCGGTGCGCTGATCATCTGCATAATGCTCTGTATAATCGTAAATGAGCCAACATAGAGATCCCCACCATATGCTGACAGCCCATGATTGATTACAATACTGATCAAGCTTTCTGTGGAAGTCATGATAAATGGCGAAACACCCAGTGCCACAATCTCCTTTATCTCTTTTCCCAATGGGCGTATTTCTTCTCTGCGAAGTGTAAGGGTTGCACTCTTATCCAAAAGAGTATGAATCACCCAGATTGCACTAGCCGTCTGTGAGATTACAGTTGCAATCGCAGCTCCTCGAACCCCTAAGTCAAACACAAAGATAAAAAGCGGATCGAGTAGAAGGTTGAGAACTGCTCCAATTCCCACAGAAAGCATGGCAGTCAATGATTTCCCCTGCGCTATAATATATTGGTTTAATCCCAGATAAAGCATAACAGGCAGTGTTCCAATTAAATACAAACTTAAATATGCATCTGCATATACAATGGTAGAATCACTGGCTCCGAACATGCGAAGGAATGGGATTTTCCATATATAGAAACAGACCATAATTGCTGCTGCAAAGCAAAACAATAGAAATACACCTGTTCCAAGTATCCGTTCTGCCTGTTTACGGTCTCTCTTTCCCAGCGAAATTGCTGCAAGGGGTGCTCCACCCGCTCCAACAATCATTGCAAAGGCGGAAATAAATGTAATAACTGGAAACGTCAGTCCCACTCCTGTGAGAGCCGCTGTTCCAACGCCATGAATATGTCCAATATATATGCGGTCCACAATGCTGTATAAAATATTAATCAGTTGGGCAATGATTCCAGGCACTGCCATTTTTATCATCAGTTTTGTAATTGGTGCCGTTCCTAGTTCTGTCTGTGCACCAGCTGCTTGATTTGTCATAAATAATTATATCTCCATTATCTAATCCATAAATGTAACATCGACATCAAGTAATCCACTATTTCCATCTATGGTCATTATTCCATAGGATGGTGGGTTTCCATATCCAGGCGCGCCTATGCTGCCTGGATTCAGAAATGTTATCCCATTATGTATATCATAAAACACTTTATGTGTATGCCCGAACAGGACTGCATCCACCTCCCGTTCTCTTGCCGCCATCTCAATCGTCAAATAACCTGCCTTCACATTAAAGGTATGTCCATGACAGATTAATATCTTCTTTCCCTCAATTAACAGGATTCTTTCATCCTGTTCTTGAGAACAGTCACAGTTTCCTGGAACCTGTTCCACCAGAAGGTGTGGAAACTTTTTTTGAAGGCGCACTGCATCAGCCCAGCAATCTCCAAGATGAATGATGAAGTCTGGGTTCTCCTGTTTTACCGCAAGCACCATATTATTCAAATTTCCATGAGAATCACTCAATACTAAAACTCTCTTCATATGCGATTCCTTTTCCTGTCTACGTCCATCTTATTCTTGTATGGATATAAATTCTGTACCGATAATAGCAGATTTTATGCAAAAAAGCAAAAAACTCCTGCTATGGCATCTTCGCCACAACAGGAGTTTCCCCCTCTCCTAAAACTATAACAAATCCAGATTGGCGTACCCCTACGCTAATCTTTTCCACTGCTTACTACATTTATAATAGGAATAAAACATGCATTGCTCGGCCTGTTCACAATGAACTGGCGCATTTTCAATATTACACTGACAATTTACAATTGCATCTGCCTTCCCATGGCAATCACCCTTTAACATAACATCATCTAATACTTCGTTCGACATAACAATACTCCTCACTAAGTTTTGTTTTCAACGAACTCAATTATACAATATATTGTGTTAGAAAGCCATGTGGCATAATTAACAAATGATTTCTTTTCTTTTGTAAGATTTTCCCCTTGACGAAATCATCCAAATTATCCTATTGGATAACTTATGGTTACTTGGTACAATTTTTTATTCCAGACACTTCATTAATTCTATGTTGTTTCCAAATTTTGGATTTCACCCTCTTGCTGCGCAATCACATTTCGATATTCTTCAATCAATTTATGAAATCTGCTGTTATACTCCAGTACATTTTCTACTCGTTGCTCCGTGATTCCATTGTCAAAAGGCTTTGTAATATAATCATTGACTCCAAGACGTAACATGTTCAGCTGGATATCCGGATCCTTTTCCGCAGAAATGATTACCACTGGAATATTTCTAGCTGCATCGCGCTTATTCTTTTCCATCAGGAATTCATCTCCTGCCATCTCAGGCATAATCATATCCAACAAAATAATTGCAATATCATCCACATTCGCATCTAAGACTTCAAGCGCTTTTCTTCCGTTTTCGGCTTCAATAATCTCAAATTTTGCATCAAACAAATCTTTTAGTACCGCACGGCTTAATTTTAAATCGTCTACCACCAGCATCTTCTTTTTCTTTACCTGTATTTCCGCGAAATTCAAAAGCTTCTGAAGCTGTGACTCGTAGATTTTCTCATTCGTAATATCTGTATATATACTAAAAACCATGCAGGATTTCTCTGTTTTACACAGTAGAATTGTTCGTATCCGATACCAGTGATATCTTCCCTCATGATCCAGATATTGTACTTCGCACTCGCTAAATCCCTCATTATCCCTTGCTTTTTCAAATGACACAATCACCTTTCGCTCATCGCTCTTGGTCACCTTGCCTGTGTGAAGCAATCCCATTTTCTGATTAAAGCACTCTTTATAGGCTGCATTAAAACGAACTAACTCCATGCGCTCTCCGACCAGCTCAATCACAGACACAGGAAGTGAAATCACCTTAAACAGTTCCTCCATATGGGGGTTTACAGACAATACTGCGTCGATAGCTGAAGTGTCTATCGTCTCTCTCAGTTTTGCCTTTGTTTCCATTGCATTCTCGATCAGTTTTTCATAGGACTCAACTGGCATTGGCTTAGCATAATAGAAGCCCTGTACATAATCACAGCCGATATCCTCCAAGAAAATCTTTTGCTCAATGGTCTCAACCCCCTCGGCGATTACTGGTGTTTCCAGCCAGGCTGCCATTCGAATAATGGAAGACAATATCTTTTCTGACTTGCTATTATCATTTCCATCTGGTAAGAACTTCATGTCAACCTTCAAGATGTCTACATCAATCTCTTTCAAAGTATTCAGCGAAGAATATCCACTTCCAAAATCATCCATAAGAATTGTGAACCCTGCTTCGCGAAGTGCCCCAATTGTCCGCTTCATCAATTCAGGGCTGGACATATAAGCACTCTCTGTCACCTCCAGCTCTAAAAGGCTAGGCTCGATATCGTATTTCTGAACAAGTTTAATCATCATCGGCGTAACATTCGGATTATACAGTGAGATTCTTGACATATTTACAGAGATTGGATAGATTGGGTAACTCTGCTCTTCCTTCCAGCGGTGTAAAATTTTACATGCCTTTTCCCACATATAATAATCGAGTTCCAGAATGAATCCATTATTCTCAAACACTGGAATAAAATCAGCTGGAGAAATCATTCCTTTGTCCGGGTGCATCCATCGTACCAATGCTTCTGAGCCACAGATCTGTTCTGTATCAAGATCGTATTTGGGCTGCAGGTATACCTGAAACTGTTCATCTTCTAAAGCAAGCTTCATCTCCTTTGCAACCCATTGTTCGCGTTTCAGCTTCTCTTCCAACTTCTTATTGTAATAATTCACATGAATTCCGTGAAATTCTTTATGTTCTTCTGCTGCCATTGAAGCTTTGGTAAGGATATCATCTGGCACTTCATTATTATCCTTAATAAAATAAATTCCCACAGAATAATCAATGGCATACTCCTGACGAAATGGATGATTTTTGTCTTTCAGAAGTTCCATCTGCCTTTTCAATCTGTCTTTATGAAAAGGTTCACATATACAGAATGAATTCACGTCTACCTGTCCATATGCAATGTAAGGAAATTCCAACGCATTCTTGCGAATCAGCCCCGCTATATATCGGAGCAGACTTTCCCCCTCCTGATTTCCCATTGTCGAATTATAGAGGTGAAAATGTTGAATATTCAATCGAATAAAAATAAATTGTTCATTCAAATGATTCTTAAGCATCTGCTTCATGGTAGAAAACAGCATTCGCTTATTATAGATACCTGTATCCTGATTAAAGGAAGCGAGATAATTCAGTTGTTCCACCAATTCTGTCTGATACCCCACCACTACATTATGCACTCTAGCTCTTAGTAGTTCCGCTTGAAGAGGTTTGCTGATAAAATCTACTGCTCCAAATTGAATTGCCTTTACAGCCTTCTCCCTCTCCAGCAATTCCACCATAATAATAACCGGTATCATCCGTCCAATCTGATGTTTTAAGTTAAATAGGAATTCTAACTGCTTATCATCTGACAGGCTCAAAAGTATAAGACTAACATCGGAAGTCTTCTCCACGACAGAAATCGCCTGCTTCGTATTTGTCGCATCTATTACCGTATAGATATCTCCCAGTATTTGGTTTACTTTACTACATTCTTCCTTGCAACTATCGACCACTAAAATAGTTTTTCGCTGTTCCTGCACGTGTTCTCTCCTATTATCATACAAATATCATATGTTTTTTGTAGGTATAAATTATTACTTAATTATACATTGCAAAACATTATTTTTCAATCTAATAATGGTACTTATGCTCTATTTCTCATGTCGATATTCATTGTAAACAATATGTAGAAATGTAAAAATACTTATCTCTCAAACGAAGAATCTTCCACATGTAACCTTTTGTATGCTCTGGTGAACGTGATTAGGCGCCATCTGAAACTTTCTTCTTTCAGATGATGCCTAATGCTGTTCATTCTCCAATGGACTCTACCTCTTTTTACTTCCCAACTCTTTCTCTTTCCGTTTACCTCTAAATGGCTTCTTAGGATTGACTTTGTATAAGATGAATAAACACGAATCAAAGCTCCATCCATTTTCTCTTTTGTTTTAGGCCACTGGTTTCTTGATTAAGATTGGTGTGCTAGGGTTGCTCCTCAACAAACTATCGTTCCTTTTGGACTATACCTTCCTTTCTTAAATTTCATCGAATTGGCTTTCTCGTCACCAACTGGATGATCATGTAACTGTGTTCCTTTACTTCTTATTGCTGAAATCTTATCAATGATTTCTTTTGTACTTTGTCCTTTCCTCTTTTGTTGATATTAATATAACACGCAACAATATCTTTGTCAATATATTATCTAATTATTTTTCATTTTTATTCTATATTAATTGTTATATTGTTGTATTAATATATTATTTTCTGACATTTTAATTCTATTCTGACAATTTACTTCTGTAATATCACATTCATGAGAACTGGATTATGATCGGAATTCACAAACTGTAAATCCTGCGTCTTCACAGAATCCACCTGAATATTCGAGGATACAATAAATCCATCAATGGGATAATATTGAAAATTACTCTGGTCTGCTCCTTCATATGGCTGATCTAAAGATCTGCAGGAAGGTGTATCAGTATCCATCTCAAATTGCCAGCCATCCGCAAAAACCGACTCATCCACTGCTCCTGGCTGCCATAGCTTATCATTTATAATCGGATACAAACTGCTATCCGCTCCAGAAAATGTCTGATTAAAATCGCCTCCAGCAATTACATAATTTCCTTTATCTGCTTCTTCCTGGAGAAGTTCACGAAGCATCTCTGTCTGAGCAGCTTTTCCTGCGCCTTCATCATATGCCTCCAGATGAAGATTCACCAATACCAGTTCCTTGTCGCTTCCCTTAATAGGAATTCTGTCCACCATTAGACAGCGTTTCAGGTTGGCGAGACGGATTGGATACGTGAATGGACATGGAAGTGCAATTCGTTCTGCGGAAGAGATCTCATAATTGGAAAGCGTCATAATTCCACAATCCACTTTTCCTATGGTCGGAAGAGGATATGGCACATAACATACCCTGTAATTGCAGGCAAAGGTATTCTGATATCCATCAACCTGTTCCATCAGCATCTCCTGCTCATTCATATAATGAGAACGTTTGGAATTCAGGTCTACCTCTTGAAGATAGACTATGTCCGGTGAAAGCTCTGCTATCGCTGCTCCAATTGACTTTACATTGGTCTCCACCAGTTCTTTATCCGCTGTAGATACATGAGTTCCACCATCCATGAAGAAATCTGCATTTTCTCCCAATGCCCCATACCCAACATTCCAAGTCATGATAGAAAATGCATCGCCTTCACTGAGTTCCTCCGTTGCCTTTCCATTTAGAGCCAGCTTCTCCACATCTGCTGGTTTGTATTCGGTAACCGTAAGTGTCACTAATACAATCAAAAATCCCAGTAGCGCAATCCCTGCTGCTACCGCCGGCACCATAAGAATTTTCTGCCATAGTTTCCATTCTTTTCTCGTCCGTCTTCCCTTATTCTGTTTCCCCATCTGATACTTCTCCTTACTTGGTGCATACACCTTATTCTGTAAAAACCCAATTTTCCACCAGATTTCAAGCTTACCACTGGCAATCTTTTCTATACGATGGTGAATAGATAAAGACTGTATGAATTCCCCAATTCATACAGCCTTTTGCTTTTTGTTTATTATACCATGCGGTATTATAAATTAACACTATAAAATAATTAATATTTCATTGTTTACTGCACATCAACAAGCTTATACCCTGCACCTTCTATCACTTGTGCATATTCCTCTTTGCTAATCTCATGGTCTGTGGTAACCACGGCGGTTCCTTTCTCATGACTTACCTCAGCAGTAACTCCTTCCATTGCATTCAATGCATCTGCAACATGTGCCTGACAATGCGCACACATCATTCCTTCGATTACTAAAGTCTGTTTCATTTTGTTATCCTCCTGATTTTCTTGTTGTATTTCAACGGTTTCACTTGATCCACCTCTGTGCATCCAATTTAATCTCAATGCGTTCATTACCACGCAAAAGCTTGATAAGCTCATGGCTGCTGCACCAAACATCGGGCTGATCTTCCATCCAAAAATAGGAATCCATAATCCTGCTGCCAGCGGGATTCCAATCACATTATAGAAAAATGCCCAAAACAGATTCTCATGTATATTTCTAATCACATTCCGACTCAATTGAATTGCTGCTGGCACATCTGCAATCTCACTTTTCATTAGAACTACATCTGCTGCATCAATGGCAACATCCGTTCCTGCGCCAATGGCAATTCCAATATCTGCTCTCGTCAAAGCTGGTGCATCATTAATTCCATCACCGACCATAATTACATGACCTTGCTCCTGCAGTTTCTGGATATTTGCCTCCTTATCCTGCGGTAGAACGTTCGCAATTACTTCATCCACTCCAGCCTGTGCTCCAATTGCAGCAGCCGTGCGCTCATTATCGCCTGTTAGCATGATTACTTTCTTATTCATGTGATGCAGCTGTTCCACGGCTTCCACCGCATCTGGTTTCAGCACGTCTGCAATTCCAAGCACTCCTAGAAGCTCACCATCATACTGGAAAAATACGGGGGTCTTTCCCTCACTGGCGTATTCCTCTGCTTTTTTAAGAAGTTCTGAGTCTGGCTGTCTCTGTTTCTCGATAAATGTAAGATTACCACCAGCTGCCTGTTTTCCATCAATGGTTCCGCTTAATCCATTTCCCGGATGTATCGTAAAATTCTCAACCTCAGCCACTTGAACCCCATGCTTCTTCCCATACTGTACAACTGCATGAGCAAGTGGATGTTCACTCTTTGCCTCTAGAGAACATGCGACCTTCCTTAGTAGCTGTTCCTGTTTTTTGGAAAACACATCAGTCACTACTGGTTTTCCAGTGGTCAATGTCCCAGTCTTATCCAGAACAACAATATCTGCTTTACCAGTGTTCTCGAGAGATATGGCATTTTTAAACAAAATACCCTTTCTTGCACCTATACCATTACCTACCATTATTGCAACCGGTGTGGCAAGTCCCAGGGCACAAGGGCAGCTGATTACAAGAACTGAAATACCTCTAGCAAGGGCAAATCCGATGGCTTCTCCGCCAATTAACCATGCCACGATTGTTACTGCTGCAATCCCAATCACGATCGGAACAAACACTCCAGACACTTTGTCTGCGATTTTAGCAATTGGTGCCTTGGTTGCTGCTGCATCACCCACCATCTGGATAATCTGGGATAAGGTAGTATCCACGCCCACTCGTGTTGCGCGGCATTTCAAATATCCAACACGGTTGATGGTTGCCGCAGATACCGTATCTCCTTCCTGTTTATCTACAGGGATGCTTTCTCCTGTCAGTGCTGATTCATCGATGGCGCTTGCGCCTTCCAGAATCACTCCATCTACCGGAATACTCTCTCCTGGCTTCACCACAAAGATGTCTCCAATGATAACCTGTTCAATGGACACCACCTGCTCTCTCCCATCCCGAAGTACTGTCGCCTGCTTTGGTGCCAGATTCATCAGACTCTTTAATGCATCCGTTGTCCGTCCCTTGGAATAGGATTCTAGAAGTTTTCCAACTGTAATCAGAGTCAGTATCATAGCTGCTGATTCGAAATAGAATTCATGCATATAAGAATGCATCAATTCTAGATCTCCCCTATCTACTGCCACTGCAATTCCATATAGTGCATATACACTATAGCCAAAGGAGGCGGCCGCACCTAAGGAAACTAATGTATCCATATTTGGTGCTCCATGTACTGCACTTGTGAATCCGCTCACAAAGAAATGCTGATTAATCACCATAACGATCACGGTAAAAAGCAGCTGTGTCAGTCCAATCGCGAATGGGTTCGACAACGCTTCCGGTAATGGCCAGCTCCACATAGTATGTCCCATAGAAATGTACATAAGAGGCACTAAGAAGACCAGGGATGCTATCAATCTTCTTCGAATAACCGCAGTCTGCGTATCCTTCAGGCTATCCGCTGACAGATATCCACTCTGGGTGCCTTCCTGGGATCGAGTCCCTGTATGTGTCTCAGTCGTTGATGACGGAGCTGCTCCATATCCAGCCTTCTCCACTGCTCGTACCACATCATCGGGGGATGCTTCGCCCTCAACGATCATGGAATTCATCAACAAGTTCACTGTAACCTGATCTACACCCTCTACGGCACGAACTGCCTTCTCCACATGGGCGCTGCAAGCCGCACAGGTCATTCCTGTCACTTGATATTTCTCCATCTTACTATCCTTCCTTGTATAATATCTTATCTGGAATCATATTACTTCATCAGTTTCTGTAATGTAGTTACCAGTTCATCCACCACTTCATCTTTCCCGTCATGGAGATCATCCACTACACAGGTTCTAATATGATTGGCAAGTAAAGCTTTGTTAAAGCTGTTGAGTGCCGCTGTAATTGCTGACACTTGAATCAATATATCTGGGCAGTAGGCATCATCTGCCACCATACCCTTTACTCCACGTACCTGTCCTTCGATTCTGCTGAGTCTGTTCATCAAATCCTTTTCTTCTTTCTCGGTACGATGCTTTGTCTTATGGCTGCAACAGCATTCTTTATTTTCCATAATATCCCCCTTTCCAAAGAGAATCATGCATAATTCATCTTGTTTATGTGGCAATCATATACCCCCATGGGGTATGTTGTCAAGTTTTTTCTCAAATAAAAAAACACCAGCTAAACTGGTGTCTTCTCAATTACAACATTACGATATTCTATATCATTCATAAGTGATACATCTTTTCCATCAAATAATCGGATATCTGGTCTGAGTGCATGCTCTGGATAATTGTGTGTAACAAGGGCTTTCTCCCCATTGGATAAATGCACGGTTGTTCCTTTTGGATATACTGGCACACATCGCAAGAAAATGTCTGCATAGAATGGATCAAACATGATTCCTGAGTTTCCCATGATAAAAGCCATTGCATCCTCTGGATGAATTGGGGCCTTATATGGACGTTTGGATATCATAGCATCATACACATCTGTAATGTGGATAATCTTCGCAAAACGATGAATTTTGCTTCCATCAATTCCTCTTGGATATCCGGTTCAATCCTCATTTTCGTGGTGCTCATAAACCGCTACTCGCACTACGGACAGAATGCTTTCGCTCTGTCTCAATATCTTATAGCCTGATGTAGGATGAAGCTTCATGAAATCCATCTCTTTCTCTGTGAGCTTCCCTTTTTTATTCAAGACCTCTAATGGTGACTCTATCTTACCAATATCATGTAATAGCGCTGCCGTAGTCAGATTCACAATGTCTTCTTCGCGCATGCCAACTGCGACTCCCACTACGGAAGAAAGGATTCCAACATTCATAGAGTGTTGGTAAGTGTAGTCATCAAAATCCTTCACTAGCATCAGATTATTTAAGCAGTCTGCATTCTGCATAATCTCACTCACAATGCTTTTGGCACTATCAACAACATGATCAATATTTTTTTTTCTAAGCTGCTGGATTACTCTCTGCTGTAGTTCTGGGCTAATTGTTGCTGTGATTGTAATATCTTTCGATAGTTCATCTTCAATATAGACACCAGCTACTCCCATAACATGTAACCGTTTGATCGTATGATCAGACAGTTTCTTTCCTGCCGCAAGCAGTATTCGGTTTCCCGAATCAATAAGCGGAATCGCCAGAATCATATCTGATCTCAATTCCGTTGTTCGTACATAACGCATAACTTCCTCGTTTCCCCTCGAGAGATTTATTCCTTTATGTTTTCTCTTCTAATTAGTAAAATAATACTCCTTACTATAACATAAATGACAAGACATATGTGTATGCAATTTTTCCTATTTTTGATGCAATTATCACACAATCCCCTCTATATGGAAACGTTTTCATAATGTTTGAATATAAAAACTAGATTTTGCAATTCGGTTTCCGTGATTATGTCTGTATGCACTTTTTCCGCTTAAAGTAATTTTTTCTGTTTGTCACAAATCGACTTCTATATTTTTATCACATTTTTCAGCGTGTTTCACGTTTTTGATATTAAAAAGGAGCCGCCTCTTGGCAACTCCTTCACACATTTTATACATTTTGCTCTTGGGAAGCATGTATTCTCTTATTCCTATATTCAGCCAACAGTGTCACAAGCTGACCTATTGCAAATGGTAATAGGAAATATTCGAAGACCGGAATCACTATAGCAATGATCTGAATGAACTCACCAGAAGCTGTTGACATACTAAATATACTAATCAGCTCGCACAATGCAACTCCGATAAAGGAACTGAGGATTCCGACATAAGCGAGATGCGCTTCTCTAAAAATGTGATAACAATATGCACCTGCAGCAAATCCTACCAGCATTACAAGATACAAATCCCACTCTACACTTGCCAAACGGAAAAACTGTAATCCTATTAACATCTTCATCCTCCTTTTCCATACATTCTCACTTATCATTTCTAATATAATTATACTTTATCACAAATGAGTCTCGAAAAGGTTTAAGTCTTTCTTATTTTTCGTTAATAGAATCTTAACAAATGATTATTTCCCATATTTCAATGAGTGTTAGGCCTTTTCTGCCGAAACCGGCTGTATCTTCAAGTGTTTCGCTGAGTAATAACCAAAGTATAATAAGTTAATCAAAATACCAAATACAGTTGCAGTTGGTGCTGCTGCCCCAATGTAAATCAAAGAATCTGTCATCACACGAGACATCACATAGGCCATTGGAAGTCTTACTAAAAAGGACTGAGCCAAGCCCTGGAACAATACAAACAAGGTTTGATTATGTCCGTTGTAATATCCAATAAAAGAGAACAATACGGAGGTTAGAATTGCTTCCAAACTAAATCCCTTCAAATACTCTGCTGCTTTTAACTGATATGCCACGTCGTTTGTAAACAGTGCCGCAAGGTTCTGCCCAAAGAAAAATGCACCGGCAGTCATCACAATTCCTATACAGCCACCAATCAACATGCCAAATCCCATTGCTTTCTGCGCACGGCGTTCTTTTCCTGCGCCAACATTCTGCGCAATAAAGGAGGACATGGACTGCATCAAAGCCGCTGGAACTAACATCACCACTGCGGTCACTTTATTGGCAATTCCATAGCCAGAAGAGGATGCAAGGCGAATCGCTTCTGTCGATCCCATTCCATTCACAAAAGCCAGAAGACACATAAAAGAGATCTGTGTCATAAGTTCCTGGAAGCTGATGGGAAGTCCTAATAATAAGAAACGTTTCACATCACTGCTAAAACAGAAATCCTCCTTGTGAATATGAAATGGGAGCTCCGCCTTCTTACATACAAGAATGGAAAGAACGAGACTTACTGCCTGTGCCAGAACCGTTGCCGCTGCTGCTCCTGCCACATCCCATTTGAACACCGCCACAAAGAGTAAGTCTCCAACTATATTAATCACACATGCGATTCCAACAAAGATCAATGGCAGCTTTGAATTCCCGATTCCACGGAAAATACTACTGATCAAATTATAACCTATAATAAAAAAGATTCCGCCTCCACAAATACGAAGATAAAGAACTGTTTTATCAAAAGCCGCAGTTGGCGCTTGCATCAAAGATGCAAATCCTGAAGCTCCAATCAAAAGTACCACAGTCATAACAAGTGCAATAACTGTAAAAGTCAGAATCGCCCCGCCGATTACTCTTCCGAGCCGGTTACCTTTGTTCTCTCCAAGATATCTTCCCATAAGTACAGTAACCCCCATGGCCAGCGCATTCAGGATAAAAACAATCATATTAATAAAAGTACTTCCGGTGGATACCGCTGAAATACTCTCATCCGTGCCAAACCATCCCACAACCAGGATGTCCACCGCTCCGTACATGGTCTGCAAGATCAGTGCTCCAAGAATCGGAAGCATAAATCCCAATAGCTTCTGTAGAATATTTCCTGTGGTAAAATCCATCGCATCCTGTTTGTTTCTCGTCTGTGTCATGTTTTATTGCTCCTCTAAAAACGTAAATATTTCTCGGTAATATGCATCCCGAATCTCCGGTGTCGCATTAAATATCTCATGTTTTGAATCTTTATATCGCACCATTCTTGTATTCCCAGAACGTTCTACGAAGATTTCCTGGCCCTTCGGCATTACCATACTATCACATCCCGCTTGAAAAAGCAGTACTGGAACCTGCACTTTCTCTGCATTTTTCTGTAATTTTTTTGTTGCGGCTATGGTTGCGCGTGTCCAGGAATAACAGCCTCCATAGGTTCGGAATTCCGGTGTCAGCTCCCTCTGGTAAAATGCATAGGCATAGCGAGGTTCCGACAGTGTACTGCTTGTCTTATATGTATAGATTCCATCATAACCATGTTGTTTTGGCACATAACGTGTATTCCAGTGTGCAAGCACTGACCAGAAAAGTAATACCTTTACTGCGATGTCTGGGATTCCCTGAAAATTCATCTGCATCAGTGGTGAACTCAGCACTGCCTTTTGGAATATTTCTGGATATTTCTCTAAGAACAATGCTCCAATACCGCCCCCCATGGAATGTGCAAATAAAATGTACCTCTTGGTCTGGCTCTTCTTCGTTACAATTTGGTCTACGAAGCATTTCAGGTCTTCCACATAGCGGTCGTAACTCTTTATGTAAACCTTATCAATTTCGGGCACTTCCCTCTGGGAATAACCGTGTCCACGATGTTCCAGAAAGAAAACGGAGTATCCCATCTGGTAAAAGTAATAGGCTAGTTCATGATATTTTGCAAAGAATTCACAGAAGCCATGGCTTATGACAATAGATGCCTTTTCCTGTGGATGAACTGCATAGTAATAATGGATTCCAGCCCCATCATCAGCCACAAAAAATCCATCTGCCACGGATTTCTTCAAGAAATCAGCCACAACGGTATCCATTTTCTCCTGAAAATCTTCTTCTCCAAATAATACTGGTACTTTCATATATTCCTCTTTCTGATATCAGAAAATGCGTAAAGTCTGCTTATACGGCCTTACGCATTCCCTTGCATTACTATTTTCTATACGTCATTACTTACTTGCCTTCGCAAACTGCGCAATCACTTCCTGTGTAACATCTGGGTAGTTCGTGATAATCGCATTTACGCCAAGCTGACAGCACATCTGCATATACTGTCGCTCGTTTACTGTCCACACATTGACGTCAAGTCCATTCTCTGCGGCGTCTTTCATATAATCAGGGAACTGCAGATTATAGAGTGCTGGATGCAGCGCATTCCCACCATGTCCCTTACAATAAGCCGCCATATCAATTGGTCCATCCGCATAAAGGAATCCCACATATGCCTTTGGATCAATCTGGTGCAGCTTCACACATGTGTAATGGTTAAAGGAAGAATACAACACCTTTTCTTCCATTCCCATCTCTCTGGTAAGTTCAATCACTTTACGCTCTAACTCATTGTAAAATACAATACCTGTTTTCAATTCCACATTGATGGTAAGACCGCTCGGTTTGATCAGTTCATAGACTTCACGAAGTGTTGGAATATCTGCATGTGCAGACTCAGGATGAGTCTTATTATAATTGAACTTACGAAGCTCCTCCAACGTGTAGTCTTTCACCCATCCCTTGCCATCACTGGTACGGTCAATAAGTTCATCATGGATAACCACGATCTGATCATCCTTGGTAAGCTGAACATCCAATTCGATTCCATCTGCTTTCATGTCGATGGCTTTCTGGAATGACTCTAATGTATTCTCTGGAGCATAGCCGCTTGCCCCTCTGTGTGCCCATACAAGTGGGGTATCTTTCTTTTTAAAATTCTCAAATTCCATCTTTCTACCTCTATTTTCTTTATTGATATTAATTAATCTTCCACATCGAAAGCTTCCAGCCCTTTTTTGGCTTCCACTTTATTATCCCCATGTCTTACCATAAGCATTGTAAGCAATGACCCAAATACAAACACTGCTGCATAAGGGAACAGCGCATTATAGCCAATGTGGTTTAGTAAGAATCCTGCCACGATAGGTGTAACAATCTGTGCTGCCATGCTAAAGGTATAATAATAACCTGTGAATTTGCCAACATCGCTTCCTTTGCACATCTCAAGCACCATAGGAAGGCTGTTTACATTGATTGCAGCCCATGCAAGTCCCACTAATAAGAACAGTACATATAAAAATGGCTGGAAATAATCACAAAAACACGTATATACAAATGCTAATACAAAACAGCTGGTCAGTAAAATAACACCACCCATGATGGTCTTTCTACGTCCAATCCTGCTGGCAAGCTGGCCAATTGGAATATAGGATAGAATTGCTCCGCCTGTTGCAATGGTCAGACACATAGATGCGCCGCCAAGGCTCATGCCCCACATTCGGCTTGCAAATGTAGTAAACCATGTCTCCACTGCATTATATCCAATAAACCAAAGTGCAATAGATATCAATAAAAATACTAAGCTTCTCTTCACATCCTTTGGAAGTACAACTTTTCCTTCACTGGTCTCTTCTACCAGATTCTCTTCTGGATGAGCTGCTTCATATTGTTCCATCTCCTGATTCAGCTTCACTTCATTGACTGTGAACATAACGATAATCAGCGAAACAATCATAATGCCTGCTACCACCATAAACAGTGGAACATAGTTCACATGGTCAAGACCTTTGGTTCTAGAAGAAGAATACATCACACTGGCAATCAGAAGATATAGGACACCACCAACTGCTCCCATCAGATTAATGACTGCATTCGCCTTGCTTCGCAGAGGCTTCGGTGTTACGTCTGGCATCAGTGCAACTGCTGGGCTTCTGTAAGTTCCCATGGCAATCAGAAGACACCCTAATACTACTACAAAAATAATCTCAATGGCTGTAGATGGATTCTCAAAAAATGCATTGTCAAGAAAAGGAATCAGTAACATTAGAAATACTGCCACAACCGTTCCGCAGAGAATGAATGGTTTTCGCTTGCCCATGCCGGCCTTACATCTGTCAGAAATACCGCCAAACAACGGCAGTAAAAAAAGTGCCAGCACATTATCTGCTGCCATGATTGCACCGGAAAAAGTCTCGTTCATGGCAAATGTGTTGGTCAGTATCAGTGGAATCACACTGTTATACATCTGCCAGAATGCACAGATGGACAGAAACGCGAATCCAATTCGTATCGTTTGTTTTGTGTTTAGCTTCATGCTATACCCCCTAAATTATGTAATAAAAAAAAGATTTACAGGTTATGTTTCCTTCCCCTAAGGAGATCCATAACCTGTAAATCTATTTTATCACGTATTCATTTTATTACAAAGACATTTGCAAATAATTTACAAAATTTTACGTATTGTTTGCATAAAGGTATTATTCTACTTTACAGACTTGGAACGGATGTTGCGCACCAGCTGTACTGGGAATCCAATAATGAACTGGCAAAGTCCAAGAATCCAGAATCCATTGAACTCGTTTACCAGGCCCTTTACCATGAACTCACTGATAATTCCGCCACTCATCTTACACATTGCACGGAATGGCATGTTATAATTAAAGCTTAAGTTTAGATTTGGTTTACCATCTCGAATACTCTTGTTCATTGCGGCTGTAAGCACTGCGTAAATCAAGCGGCCAAGAATACTTCTGCTGTAATAGAGCTGACAGAGTGCATCATTGACATCCAGTTTTCCAGACCAATGTCCGTCTGGAATTGCGTGACCAAGAAGCTCTGCGAACTGCTCATCTGATACATCTTTAATTCTTCCTTTGGCATATGCGGTAAGCTTTGACATGTCATAAGGAAGTTCTGCCTTGGTTCCCTCTACGAAGAGCATCTCACTTAAGCGAATATCTTCTACAGAAGCACCAATCATGATCTCGTAATCACCAGTTTCAATCTCAAACTGATTGGTATTTACATTGAAGTAACGGAAGGCTTTATCATCTAATGTAATGGTAACCTTCTTGCTCTCTCCTGGCTCAAGGAATACTTTGGTAAATCCCTTCAATTCCTTGTTTGCACGGAAGATCTTACTGTTCTTTGCAGATACATAGAGTTGTGCAATCTCTGCGCCTGCAACAAGACCTGTATTCGTTATCTTAAAGGTTACTTCATTGCCATCCACTACTAAATCACTGTACCCAAATGTTGTATAGCTTAATCCGTAGCCAAATGGAAACTGTACTGGTACCTCTGCAGTATCGTAGTAACGATATCCGATGAAAATTCCTTCTCTGTATTCCACATTCCGTTCTTTTCCTGGATAATAGTTATATGCAGGTGTGTCCGTATATTTCACCGGGAAGGTCTCTGCGAGTTTTCCGGATGGATTTACTTTTCCAGTAATGACTTCCATCATAGCTGTCGCACCTGCCTGACCGCCAAGATATCCATGGATAAAGCCCCTGCAGTTGGAAATCCATGGCATCTCAATGGTTCCACCGGACGCAAAGATTACAACAATGTTCTTATTGACAGCTGATACTTTCTCTAATAATTGAATCTGACTCTTAGGGAGTTCCATGCTCTGTCGGTCAATTCCTTCCGAATCATTCACTTCGTTTAACCCCAAATACATCAGAACAACTTCTGCCTTCTTAGCAAGCTCTATCGCTTCATTCTCTAAGGAAGCATCTGGTTCCCCCGCACGTTCAAATCCTTTGGCAAATCCTACCATTTGAAGCTCTGTTGCTTTCACTGCATCTAATGCTGTCACAAGCTTGGTTGCATTTACCATAGAAGATCCAGCTCCCTGGTAACGAGGTGTTTCCGCAAAATCACCGATGATAGCGACCTTGGTGTCTGCAGCAAGAGGAAGGATATTTTCTTCATTTTTCAAGAGAACCATAGTCTCTTCTGCCGCTTTTAATGCCATTGCATGATGTGCATCTACGTCAAAGCTCTTGCCTTTTGCAGCATCACATGCTCTTCTTGTGGAAAGCATTACGTCTAATAATTCATCGACTCTTTGATCTAAAAGCTCTTCGGAGAGAATTCCCGTTTTTACTGCTTTAACTAGCTTCTCATCAGAGTCTCCACCACAGGTAGGCATTTCGAGGTTAGAGCCTGCGCGGACCCCTTCGGTATGATCGTTGGATGCTCCCCAGTCGGATACTACAAAGCCATCAAATCCCCATTCATCGCGAAGGATTTCCTGTAATAGATGGTGATTCTCATTTGCATAGGTTCCATTGATCTGGTTGTAGGACGACATAATAGATTTTGCTTTGCCTTCCTTTACTGCCATCTCAAATCCCGTGAGATAGATTTCCCGATAGGTACGCTCATCTACAATGGAATCCGATGCCATACGACGAAGCTCCTGTGAATTAACTGCTAAATGTTTTGGACATGCTGCAACACCTTTGCTCTGGATGCCTCGTACATAAGCTGCTGCCATCTTGCCAGCAAGATATGGGTCCTCTGAAAAGTACTCAAAATTGCGTCCACACAACGGGCTTCTCTTCATATTAAGACCAGGTCCAAGTACGACGCATACATCCTGAACAGTTGCTTCTTCACCAAGATAAGACGCCATCTCCTCTCCCAGTTCTGGATTCCAGCTGTTGGCCATAGATGCAGCGGTTGGATAACAGGTTGCTGGCACAGAACCATTGATTCCCAGGTGATCTGCTGCACCCGCCTGTTTTCTAAGACCGTGAGGTCCATCTGACAATGTCATATTATGAATGCCTGCATGCTCCACACTTCTAGTCTGCCAGAAGTCTTTCCCTGAGAGCAGATAGCATTTTTCTCTTAAGGTTAATTTGGAAATAATATCCTGATGTTTCATTGTGTTGCCTCCTAATTTCTCTTCAAATTCACCATCTTGTATTTACTATTTTGTGACTTTAGCCTCTTCTGTATCTTCGTTCTTGAATATAATCTTCATGATTGGGAAGAAAACCCAGAAGGAAATTGCGCAATTGATAATCATAGTCACAAAGTCTGCTACTGTCATTCCTACCCCTTTACCCATTACATCCATGAAGAAGTTATAGATTGGTGTTTTGTATAGACCCTGAAGAGCTGCTGCCCCAACAGAGATGATCAGGTATGCGATGAGATACCAGAATGCTGCTTTTCCCACTGAACTATTTGATTTAAAGGTTACATTTCTCTGTGTAAAGAAGTTGAGAACCTGTGCCACTGCCATAGTAATCTCCACCGCGAGAAAATAAGCAAGACCGCCGCCACCGCCTGCTGCAATTGAACCTGCTGCATAATCAAATACATAATAGCTGCTCCCATCTAAGTTATGTCCCACTGGGAGTATCTGGAAGTTGGTATCAACAAGACCTGTCATGCCAAAAATGCTCTTAATCAGTGGCATCAGTATCATCTGAAGTACGGTAACTCCGTTACTGATAATGAAAAATACAATAAACTGCGCTACGGTCGGATGTTTTGTTTTAAAATCATTCCATAATTTCATATTTTTTCTCTCCTTTAATATCCGGTTTTCCAATCATCGAAAGAACCTGCCACTGGCAGCTTCTTCGGATGCTTGGCAACATAAAAAAGCCCAGACTTTTTCGTCTGAGCTTATCCTATCATAATGATTTTCATTTTGTACAAGTCTCGCATATCTGGTTCATTTTTATGCACAATCTGCATTTTTATTGATCCAGTGGGATTAAAATACGTATAACAAACCAGTTATTTTCCGTGCGGAGTGTCATGCTTCCATTGTATTTCTCCACAATGTAGCGCACACTCTTTAGTCCAAATCCATGGCGTTTTTTATCTGTCTTTGTGGTTTTCGGCAAATATTTTCCATTCACGGAATCCCCATGGTAGTAATTCTCCAGGCGTATCATAAGGAATGCTCCCTTTTGAAAAATCTCACCCTGAATCTGTCGTTCCTCTGTGTTCTCCAGACTCGAAACATATTCAATGGCATTATCCAGAATATTGCCCATGATGGTACAGATATCCTTTACTGACAAAAAAGAAAGAGCACGTCCATCTGCAGATATGGAAAAATCAATATCGTGCTGAAGACAGTAGATTTTCTTTCTGGTAAGTAGTGTATCGAGTACTGCATTTCCTGTCACATTCTGCCCATTATATAGAGTGATTGCATTTTCCATCTCCTTCAGGTAAGCCTCTCGTTCTTCATTACTGCAAGCTCCACGAAGAGCTTCAATCTGATGCTTTAAATCATGGCATTGTCTGCTGATATACTCACTGCTCTCCTTGAAATCTAGATACTGTTTATATTGTAGATTCAATACATTTTGAATCGAAGAAAGCTCATCCTTAAACTGCTGTTCCCTCATGGTCCACTGCTGTAAATAAAGAATAATGAGTACACATAAATCTACCAAGGTACGGATAAAAAATACTGAATACTGCTGTCCTACAGTCTGATTCCACTGTCTATCCAAAAAAGAAATGTTACTGATAATAAACGCAATAATCGCCAGTATCACAGTTGTAATTGCTGGATGAATACCTATCGATTTTCCAATTTTGCCAACCTTCTTCTCCAGATAATAAATTCCAAAAATAATCCCCAAAAATATAGCTGCTGCACAAATCCAGATCCAGATATCAACACCGCCTGTGTAGTTGCGAATTAGAAAGCTGCTAATCTGCCATGCAAATGCTGCCATAAATTCCGCTGTTACAAATGCTAGTGCACACCAATAAGCAGTCTGATAAATATGTTGTTCAGTAATTCCCCATATACCTGCGAACATGAGAGCCACGTTCATTATCATTCCAAGAATCCAGAATTCTTCCGAAAAGGTTCCTGCCAGCAGCTGTAGGCCTCCTTGTCCGACTAATAAAAGGCCATAAAGTGATACCGTTATTCCTTTGGAAAAGCGTTTCTGTAACGGAATCATAAATAACACACAGGCAGACCATTCTGCCACTGCAGTTAATAGGCGGGGAATCTCAGGTAATTGCTCAATCATGCGTCCATCCCTCCTATATAATTGGTAAGTGCTTCCATGAATTCCTTCTTGCGGGATCTGCTGATTGCAAGGAGTTCTCCATTCATTACAATATCATTCTTTTGCACTCGTTCCACGTGTTGTAGATTCACAATCGTTCCGTTATTGCACCGGAAAAAGGACTTACCTTCCAGCTTCTCCTCCATCTCGCGAATGCTAGAAAGAAATCTCTCTGTCCCAGCCTCTGAATGAATATCAATATAGTGCCCATCACTTTCCATATAATAGATCTCGGAAAGAGCATACTTCTTCATTCCACCTGCATATTTCACCGAAAGATATTCCAGCTGGCTTTTTCCAACATCGTGTATGCATTTCTGAAGCTGCTGTTCAAACGCAATGTATTTTACTGGTTTAAGCAGAAATCCCTTTGCTTCCACATCGTAGCCCTGGATAGCATATTGAGCAAGATTGGTAATAAAGATAATGATTACCTGATGATCCAGTTGTCTGATCTTCTGTGCTGCTTCCATACCATTCATCATTTTCATCTCGATATCCAGAAAAATAATATCAAATTGTGAAGCATATTCACTAACAAGATCAATTCCATCCTGATATACGGTCGTATGGAATTTCACACTGTATTGTTCCTCATATCGCTGCAAATATTTCAATATATCCTGTTGATGTTTTGGATTATCTTCACAGATTGCAACCTGTATCATGATTTTCTTCCTTTCTTTCGATACTCACTTGGATTCATTCCTGTGTGGCGTAGAAACAGCTTGCGAAAATGTTTATCGTCACAGTATCCTGTTTTCTCTATAATATCTTCGATTCGATCATTCGTCTCAAGAAGCATTCGTTCCGCTTCCTTCATACGAATATCGGTCAATACATCAATATAGTTCTCTCCAGTCTGCTCTTTGAATTTTCTACTGAAATAGCTGGTGCTTAACCCGCTATTCTCTGCAATCGTTTCCAAAGTAATCGGCTCGGAATAATGTACCTTCATAAATGCAATGGCATGAAATGCAATCTCATGCTCGCTGGATACTTCACTCTGCATCATGTGGCTGATCTCCATAAGCAGAAGCTCACTCTGTCGCATTCGCTCGTCGCCTTCAAAAATATGCTGAAGCGAGAAGAACTTCATATCTGGGAAAATCTGTATCTTCGAAGATTTCTCCATCTCTTTCACTGACTGATACATTTTCCAACAAAATCTCGCATAAGCCGGTGGGAACATTCGAAATTGTGGCTCCACTTCCCGATAAAAATACTCAAACCATTCCCGAATATGTTCTGTATCTCCCAGGGCTACATATCTGCATAATTCACGAATGCTTCGGTCAGACAGATAGTTGTCTAATCTCCCCATCATATCTGGATAGTCTTGTGCATACAGCACCTTTCCAGGTTCCAGCATACGATATTCCTGTACATATGCAGCTTCACTTAGCGATGTATGGATATCCTTCATTCGTTCCACCATTCTTCCAACACCGATGGTTACTTTGAAATCCCCATAAGTCTCCTGAAGCTGCATGATGAGTCCCCGAAGTTCCTCTAGCTCTTCCTTTTTCCGATAATCCTCATAGTGGTCTGGAAAATTCAAGATGGCAATCAGTCCATATGGATCCACTTCACCCAAAATAATCTCCTGAATTCCACTAAACTGGTGAATCGCAATTAATGAAACCTCACGAATGAATCTTGAATCCTTATTATATAGTTCAAATTTGTCTACGCTGATAACGATTGCCTGATAATGATGTATCCCAAGCTTGGTCCCATATCGCTTATTGATCTCTGGAATTAGAAAATCCACATCACCTGGTTTATTAAGCAGATTCTCCAAAATACGCTCCATAATCTTCTGGCGCTTATTAAACTCATATTCTTCTAAGCGTCTTTGATCTTCCATCAGCTTTGCCGTTCTTTGGATTTTGGCAATACAATTCTCTATCTTTTCATTCAATTCTTCTGGTTCTGCTGGTTCCACAATTAATTCGTCCACATGACAGGACAATGCCCGATACACAAGGTCAAAATTCTTATCGGGGATCAAAAGAAGCACTGTTGCATTCTTGTTACGTGCTCTTAGCATGCCAACAAAATGCCAAAGATACTCAAACTTCTCATTCACCCATTCCTGATATGCCTCCCCCATTCCTAGAACTTTCTCTAATCGAATCAGGTAAAGAGAAGGCTTTCCCAGCTCGATTTCCTCAAGATGGTGCATGTGGAGCTCATGTACACTAATTTCAAATGGTGAAAAACAGGCCAAATCCGCAATTTCTGACAGATGAAATTTTCTTGTATAAATCTGAAGTTCGTCCATTTTCTCCCCTTTTCTTTCTAGTACTTATTAATCATGGTCTTTTTTGCTTTGCAAATTCTGCACCTTGTTTCTCCAAATATACCATGCTATTATTCGTTTGTAAACAGAGATAAGAACAATTATTTCTGCGAAACATGGCGAATAAAGTCAATAGACCCCCTATCTTTTGACTTGCCGATATATTGTAACCCTTTCCTTTATTCCCCTTATAAAATATACACCCCTTGCTTCGTCGGGAATACGAAGCAAAAACACCACCGATGTCCCCAACATCCAGTGGTGTTTTTATTTTATTACTTTTTCATTTCTAATTCATGTATCAGATGCAATTGATACTTTTCTACAATTGCGAGACATTTCTCATAGCTTTCTACATCCTGAATATTCTCTACACAATGAGCATCCAGGCCAAGTATCACATCATTACCAATCTCACCAGCCACTTTCCAAAAGCGATCTGCTGGATAATGCTTACCTTCTCCCATTCCAAGAATATTGATTTCCAACGGAATCTCCAGTTCTTTCAGTCTGGTACACAGGCGGGTCATTTCCCAATCATATACAGAATCCATCCCCTGATAATTCATTAAATCTGGGTGTGCAAGATAACGATAACTTCCAGTCTCCATTCCTTCAATAACGGAATTCACATATGCACGAATTCTACTTTCATCATTCGTCGGTGCGCCCATATAAGGTCCATTCTGCTCACTATCCAGAAAATGTTGTCCCATAATCAGATAATCACAGCCAAGGCTTCGGAACATTGCCATCTGTTGCGCATAGAATCTTGGTATATATTCAGCTTCAAATCCAACATAGATTTCAATTTGGTCTTTATACTCCTCTGCTAATCTACGAATACAGCCAACGTACTCTCCCGCTTGCTCCATCGTCATTCGAATATGAGATACATATCCATCTTGAAAAGGGCATGGAATGTGGTCAGAGAATCCAAACCTTTTGATTCCCATATCAATTGCTGCTTCTATATATTCACGCTCTGTTCCATTTGCATGCTGACACCTGGTGGTATGAGCATGGTAATTTGCTATTAAAAAGTTCTCCATGTTTCCTATTTCTACTCCTGTTCCAAAAAATGTCCCATCTCTTCTCGAATATGGGCGAATTGTTGCTTTGTGACTGCATTTTCAGTCTGAAAATCCATCAATTTTGTTAGATAGCCTTGTTCCTTTACAATTTGCCGGCTCACCGGATATACCAATTCATATACCAGGCTAATATGTCCCACCGGATAGTCCACTGCCGTCTTTTTCAATGCTCTCACCACCGCGTGATGTTCATCAAATGCCTGCATGACTTCTGGTGTAACCTGGCTAAACCGAAGCTCCTCTGTTGAGACATTATAGATGTCTTCCATCGGTGTGTCCAGATTAACTCTTAGAATATCGATTTTATCTGCATCTCGTAAGATATTGCAATACATTGCTGTTTTTTCATCCAATCCATCCGGAATACGATAAGAACTGTGCCAGCGTACTGCATTTCTTATCATCTCATCCCACCTACTATCTGCAAGAAACTGTCGAATCATTCCTGAATCTGTATCATTTTCTCCAAATAAGATCATGGTACTTAAGCTTGCATGGTCAATGGAATCTGCATCCGAGAATGTTCCATATCTGCGTATCTGTTCAAATCTTCCAATATCATGCAGCAATCCACACATCCATGCAATATCAAGCTCTATCCCTGCAAGTCCGATCGACTTGCCAATTCGCTCACACAAGTCTGCCACACGATATGTATGATCTACCTTCAATTTTATCTTCGGATCTGCACTGTTATAACGATCCGTATATTCACCAAATATCTTCTTCGCTGCCTCGCGATCTATCTTACTCATAAATCCTTGCCTCTTTCTCTCAAATTCATATACATTCACGAACCTTATCTGTCCCCACTTGGCACGCAGCATATCTATTCTCAATTTCTCCAATTCATACGTGTGCTTCTTTCCCGTTTCGTGAAATGGAAAGTTGTAGGGAATCCTTTTTCGCTTTTATGATGAGTCCTGTTCGTCAAAGGTTCGAGCAGGCGCCGCGCTCTTGTTCGTGGCACTGGGTGAATCTACTGACTTTGCTCTCCCCCTTAATGGATGCGCAAAGGATGAAAGAGGCCGCGGACAACCTGTTCGAGGTCTCAGCATATCGTTTATATTAATTCTTCACTCCGAGTTTTGGGAGCGGCCTCTCGTTCTACATCCGGAGCACACCCATTTAGGGGGAGAAGAAGGCAGTAACTGAATCCCAGTGCCACGGACAAGAGCACGGTGCCTGTCGAACGCGTTGACGTACAGAACCTTTAAGCGAAAAAGGATTCCCAACAACTTTCAGCATTTCATTCATGGGGAAAGAATCCCACGTATGAATTGAAGAAATTGAGACCCGCTATTGAGAATGCCAAGTGGTTTAGGTTTCGCGATTGTATATTTTCTTGACATGTTTGCGGCGACCATAGATGAATATGAATACCGCAAGAAGGTTCAGTGACATAAAGGCACTGATGATGTAACGCTCTGGAAAGAATTCGGACAAAAGCCCCGACATAAACTGCCCAATAAGGTTACCAATGGTGGTAAGCATCAAAAAAATTCCATTAAATCGCCCCTTATTTTCATGTGGTATATAGCTCTGAGTTGCGGCAATTCGAATATTATAAGAAGTAATTCCAAGTATTCCATCCATAAAATTCATCACCATCATGATTGCAATTGGAAAATATAGAAATGAGCCCTCAATAATAGAAATTGTCGTATATACGAGTATTGCCACAAGGAATTTGCGTTCCGGCTTTATCTTGCGCTTATAGTGAATTCCTCCACCCACCATTCTTCCAATAAACATACAGCCCATTACGCACAGATAGAAATACTCTCCGTTTGGAATATTACTGCGGAAATAAGGCAGTAGCAGAATTCCAAGAGACGCTCCACACATGAAGTTCATGGAAAAGTACAAAGTGATGGCCATAAGACCTTTTTCATTTCGAAGATAGGCTATTCCTTCCACAAATGTCTTCCGGTACTGATGTAATCCGAAGACCTCGCCTTCCTTTTTCACATATTTCTCTTCCACATGAATCCGAGTCTCCATGATTGCTGCCACAAAGAAGGATACAGTATCAATTAAAAACAGTGGTCCTATCCCAATCAGGTTATAGATTAATACGGATATTGGTACAACCAAAGCTGTCAAACTTTCCAAAGTACTGGCAACAGAATAGGCCTTCGAATAATACCCCTCTGTGATCAGCATTGGATAAAAGCTATCATAAGTTACCATGTAAATACTGTTGATTGCCCCAATCATGGTACATCCCACAACCAGAAATACATAATTCAGATTGTCTGTAAATACAATCAATGCAAATAACGCGTAGATAATTCCCGAAATAAAATCCAGCGTATAAATTGTCTTTCTTCTGGAAAACTTATCAATAAATGGTCCTGCCAAAGATGGCACGAGCACCTGTGGCAAAGTATATAACACCATATAAAGTGCATATAGAAAAGTGGATTCTGTGTAATCCAACACTAGAAGACCCGTGGCAAATCCTGCAAGTGAATTGCCTATCATAGATATCACAGATCCCACTGTGATAATTGTAAAATTCTTTGTCCAAAGCTTTTTTTCCAACATTTTCCCCTTAATTAAGCAGGTTTTCATAATCTAATACGAATCTGCATCTATAACTTTTTATTTTTCCTTTTCTTCCATATTATATAGAAACAAGTATTTTTATTGTACTACGATGTAACGGGACCTGTATACTTATTTCTATTTTGATTCAATAAAATAATTATAGTAATCTGTTCTATTTTCGAATCAGATTACAGCACATTGTAGAAACTCGTATATACATTTCAGTTTCCCATTTGGAATTAACTGTCAATTTTGTATACTGGTATGTTTTTTTATACCAGTCCGTAGTCAAATTTTGCTAAATGTATATTGCCTTTCTAATGCCAAGGCACTATAATAATTTTATAGAAATTTAATATTTTTTTATAACATCTTAATCGAGGAGGAAAAAAGTATGTTATTTCAAGTTTACGGTGACGGTGCTGCTTATCAGTTACTGGGCTTAGTATTAGTATTCACAGCCTTAGTAGTTGCTAACGAAATTGCTCGTCGTACAAAAGTCGGAGGAATTCTTTGTTTCGTAGTTCTTCCATTAGTACTTACAGTTTACTTTATCGCAATCTATGTAGGTGCTGCTAATGGTGCAGATTGGGCACTGAATAACCCTACATACGTACATATGACTAGCTGGTTCCATTATGCGAAGTTATATGCTGCAACAGCAGGATGTATCGGTTTTATGATGCTCAAATACAAATGGAGCATCGGTGCAAAAGATTGGTTCAAAGTATTCCCATTCATTATTGTAGGTATTAACATCTTAATCGCTGTAGGTAGTGATTTCGAATCTGCAATCAAAGGTGCTCAGGCATTAGCTGCTAACGGAGATCGTTGGTGGTTATCATCTGAAGGCGTATGGTTATACGGTGGATGGTGGAACGTTGCCAATGGTATCGCTGGTCTCTTAAACATCTTCTGTATGACAGGATGGTGGGGAATCTACTCTTCTAAGAAGAAAGATGACATGTTATGGCCAGATATGACATGGGCATTTATCGTAGCTTACGATATTTGGAACTTCACTTACACATACAACAACTTACCAACACATTCTTGGTATTGTGGTATTGCATTATTACTTGCTCCTACATTTGCAAACGCATTCTGGAACAGAGGTGGATGGATTCAGAACCGTGCAAACACACTTGCTTTATGGTGTATGTTTGCTCAGGTATTCCCACTCTTCCAGGATCAGGGTAAATTTGCAGTTATTCCACGTGTCTACGCAGACGGTGTAATGAACGCTGCTACTCACCCAACAGCTGCAGATCCAACAATGCAGGGTGTTACCGCTGCATTAGCTATTATTGCTAACGTAATCTGTATCTTTGCAATTGCAAAACGTGCAAAAGCTCAGGGAATCAACCCTTACAAACAGGAAGTATTCAGTGGAACACCTAACTTCGAAGAAGCTATGTCAAGAGCTGAATAATTCAATCGAATTACCAAAGGGCTGTCGCTTATGCGGCAGCCCTTTTTGTTCACCATAGCGTACGAAAATGAGTGCCAGTGGCACTCATTTTTGTTGTATTCCACTCTACATTCTTTTCATATATTCCAATTACTGTGCTTCATTGGAATCGTTCTTATTTTGGAATGGATTCACGTGAACCATTACATGCTTCACGTCTTTAAAATTTTGTTCAATTGAATCATGTACATTCTCTGCAATCTGATGTGTCTCCTTCAACTTTTTCTCCCCATCCGCAGAAATTTCAACATCCACATAGATTCGATTTCCAAACACTCTCGTTCGAAGCACATCAATTCCCAGCACATCTGGATTCTGTATAATACATTCTCTTAATTTTGATTCCTCAACTATTCCACAAGACTGATCCGTCATCTTCTTAATTGCATCATAAAAAATATCCCAAGATGCTTTCACAATAAATAAGCATATTACAAGACTGGCAATCGGATCCATTATTGGATATCCAAGCATTGCTCCACCGATGCCAACCAGCGCCCCAACAGATGATAATGCATCGGAGCGATGATGCCAGGCATCCGCTTTTAATGCACTAGAGCGGATTCTCTTGGCATTCACAATCGTATACCAGTACATTGCCTCTTTTACCACAATAGATAGCACTGCTGCTACAAGGGCAAGTGCTGTAGGTGCTTCCAATCCATATTCTTTTGCACCTGCAATGCTATCAAGTCCATTATGTCCTATAAATATACCTGTAACCAGTAACACCACAGCCAAAAGAATTGCTGCGACGCATTCAAAGCGTTCATGACCATAGGGATGTTCCTCATCGGATGCCTTTCCCGATACTTTCACCCCAATCATAACTACAATGGTACTGAATACATCGGACGCCGAGTGCACTGCATCAGACACCATTGCCCCAGAATGTGCCACCACCCCTGCAATGAATTTAAATAATGACAATCCCACATTAATTACAATACTTATCAAAGAAACATGCATTGCTGTCTCTTCAAAATCTCTTTCCTTTTTCATAGTTTCCCCTATCCTGCTCTTTAGGTTTTCTCAATCGCTGCTGAATCTGGGTGCTCATTTAGATACTCTTGTACTCTCGGATCTTCCATCTGATTGACTCTCTTCCATTCCTTTGTAGTCTCATCTCTTACCACTTCACTTCGGTTTTTCTTGAGAAATTCTGTAAGCGCATAGCAATCCACCCATATTTCATTATCTGACTCCTTTTGACTTTCATCAAATACCAGTTCCAAACCGAAATGCAAATGAACGACTTTGATATTGTTTGTATTTTCTGTAGTACTGTAACCAGTGTGTCCCATGTAGCCTATCACATCCCCAGCAGTTACAACTTTTCCTTCCTCCAGTCCTTCTGCATATGGTCTGTTCTGTCTCAGATGGGCATAATAATAATATCGTTTTCCATCCAGACTTCGTATTCCAATGCGCCATCCTCCGTACTGATTCCAGCCTACGGCTTCCACATATCCACTTTCTACTGCAATAATTGGAGTTCCAATCAATCCCATCATGTCGTGCCCCTGATGCGGTCTGCTGAATCCATAGGATCTGGAGGCTCCAAAATCATCATAGGAATTGTAATCAAATCCCTTTGCAATAGGGGAATATGCCATCAGCCCATATGCCTCCTCACTGGTACCATCTTCCTTTTGCTGCTTATAGGTTCCAACCAATCCCCCTAACACAGTATCATATGCCTGTTCATAATAGGAATAATATTTCATTTTCTTGGTAAGTGATTCCAAGGTTGCTCCTGCCTGCAGTTCCTTGGACACCTGTTCCAGAATCGAGATTGACTTCTTGCCAAACTCTCCCCCTGTTTTCGCAGCGGTATAGGCAAGGAGCTCTACCCAATTCAAGTGTATATCCTTCCCATAGGTATCCACATCCATCTGGTATGCTTTGCACAATGCTTCATAGGTTGCGTTGAATTCTACATACTTAATATATTTCTTTCCGTCTGCATTTTCCTCTATATATTTCGATACATCCACCATGGACTGTTCCTGCACATTAGCCACAAGGAATACCAATGCAAACACTTCCAGCACTACGATAGCTGTTAGCACGTGCATATGTTTCTTCCTTGCTTTTGCAAAATGAATTCGTTTTCTTATCCGATTTCTTTTTCTCAAACGCCCTGCCTCATAGAAATCCACTATGATATAGCTTATGAGAGCAGCCAGGATTTCATGCCAACGCCGTTTTTACCAAATGCACCTTGCTCCATCATCATTTCAATGTATTCCACGCAGGTAAAGTTCGCCTGATCCGTTACATTTTCCTTCGAATTTTCACAGAATTTCATAGAAGAACAGTCATAATCTGGTTTTGCGTCAAAGGCTTTCGCTACGACAATAGCTTCTCGCACCATGTCTTCCACACGTTTTGAACATCCTTCCAGTTCATAGCGCTGCGCTGCAGCATTCATAAGTGAAAGCATCTGATATCTTCTAGCGGCGCATCCTGTCTCTCCAAGAATCATCTGTTTGAAAATACCTGCCATCATTTCTTCGATTTCAGCCATCTTCACAAGATCTCCACTCGCATCATAGCACTCTGTCAGAACACTAACTGCATAGCGAAGATTGAATATATCTTTAGAAAATGCATTGTTTGCCTTTTCCTCAGCAAGTTCCACCTTACCCTCCTGAATAAGGAATCTGGCAATTAAGGCGTTGTTCTGTCCCTCACTATTCTCATTCTCAAGCATCCGAATTGCTTTCTTGGTATTTCCCTGCATCCCGCAGGCTGTAGCAAGATTCTTCAATATTGATTGTCTAGTAACCTCCGGATCCACGTTCTGATCAATCAAGTCTAAAGCTCGTTCGTAATACTTCTCGCTCTCTGCAAATGCCTTCTGATCACCAGTGGCAAATGCTTTTGCGAAGTAATTCTCCGCAAGACACATCTGTAATTCGAAGTGATTCGGGAATTTTGGGACTGTCTGTTCCCCCAGTGCTATGCCTTCGTCGAATTGATGATTTTTTTTTGCATTTTTCATACGGCGGATTGTCTCGCCAATACTGTATTTTCTCCAGTCATATCCAAGAAGAACATCGGTAGACACTTCAAAAAAGTTTGCAAGTTCTGGAATTAATTCGATATCCGGTCTTGCTGCTCCATTCTCCCATTTGCTCACAGCTGCAACGCTGACTCCAAGTGCTGTTGCAAGCTGTTCCTGTGTTAATTTCTTCTCCTGACGTAATGTATAGATTGTTTTATCAATTGAAATACTCATTGTATTTGCCTCCATGTTTATTCGACTTTTGTTATCCTGATGTTCTGCAGTTCATCCTTACAAGAATCATTATAGGATGTGGTATCTGAAAAAACAATGGAGTGATTTTACTTATTTTCAACCGTTTATTCAACCATTGGTTAAGTCACAATATTTATCAAAAATGCGCGAGTTCTGTCGACCCGCGCATTTTCTCATTCTAGCTATTTTCTTTTTGCAAGAGTTCTTGCATTCTAACTTCAAGTAGCCTTCATATTCATTCTTAAGTTTACATAATACCTGATTATTTTTCGTCTTTCTATCTGATATTTTTTGTATATTAATAAATAAAAAACGCTGCCGCAAGCAATATGATTAATCCAATGATGTTCCAAATGGTAAATTGAATAAAGTATTTTCCTCTACTCGAACCAGGTTCTTCAGCATACAATTTGTAGGATATCAGACTAGCCATGGATGCAATTAAAGTTCCAAGTCCTCCAATGTTAGTTCCAAGAAGAAGTGCCTGATACCGGTTGGTGAATCCGGACAGAAGAATCGCCGCTGGGACATTGCTCATGAATTGGCTGAACAATGCAGACATCCATACTTCCCGGCCTTCTAGAAGTTCCTGTACCATCTGACTAATTGCTGGCACTCGCCCAATATTCCCAATAAAAACAAAGAATCCCACAAAGGTAAGTAACAATGCGTAATCTACTTTTGCAAACAATTCTTTTTTCCGCATCAAAAGTATTCCAAGAATCGTGATAATAAAGGCCGCTTCCCAATGTATTGCATGAAACACAACAAGCAGATCTATCCCAAAAAGGATTGTATAGCAGATGCTCTCGCATTTCTTTCCCATTCCATCTGAATCGGTCTTTTTCTGCACTGACAAATCAATTGATATCCTGTTGCCTTCCTGGATACTAAAATTACCATTCTCTATAGGCTCCAGCTTCGTTGCAGGAATTATCAACTGAACCGCAAGCATTAGTAATACAAAGGATAGCAGGGTTACTGGCCACATAGTTCCAAAGAATTCAACTATGCTCATATTAGCAGCGGAGAAAAGGTATAGATTCTGCGGGTTTCCAATTGGTGTAAACATACTCCCCAAGTTAGCAGCTAGGGTCTGAAGAATCACTGTAATAATTAAATACTTCTCCTGTTTTGCAGTCTTTAAGGCCACAATTGCAAAAGGCACAAATGTAATTAGTGCCACATCATTGGTAATGACCATGCTTCCAAAGAAACACATAAGCACGAGCATTCGTATGATAGAACGCAAATGATCCACTTTTCTATAAAGCTTTTGAATAAATATATCAAATACACCAATATCCTGTATCCCTTTTACTACTACCATAAGGCAGAACAAAAGCGCCAATACTCTCCAATCAATATAATCCCAATATTTATGGTCTGGATGCACAAAGAGCGCTGAGACTATTGCAAGACTCAGCGCTACTGTCATAACTTTTTCTTTTCTAATATATGTCCAAAGGTTCATAACTTAACATCTCTTTCTTCCATATGATTAAGAAAAATTGGTATTTCCACTAAATTAAACTATTCTCTTTGATTCCTGTATTATCTTCTGTGATTCCGTCTGCACATTCTGCTGCCCAAGCAAGAGCTGCTTCAATGTTAGGGCGAAGATTTTCTTCCCCTACTTTCTCAACAAACCCAGCTTTTTCCATTACATGCATTGGCTGTGCATTCACGTGGGATAGAATCAAACGAATATTGCGTTTCTGACAAGTGTCTAACAGATTTTCTAAAGCATTCATTGCTGTAATATCAAGTGCTGGCACAGCTCTCATACGAAGAACTAGGCATTTGGTATAATCTTTACATTTAATTTGAGTCAAAACTTCTGCTGCACCAAAGAATAATGGTCCAGAGATCTCATAGACACGGATATGCTTTGGCACATCTGCAAGATCATTATTATCTGCGTCCACATCCTCTTCCTCTTTATAATGCCATCCGTATACATCCGTTTCATCACTCATACGTTTCATGAATAACAGACATGCAACAACCATACCGAATTCAATAGCTACCACAAGGTCAAATGCAATTGTAAGTACAAATGTAATTACCAACACAAAAATATCACTCTTTGGAGCTGTCTTACACAATTTTACAAATGGACGCCACTGGCACATATTATATGCAACCTGGAATAAAATTGCGGCAATTGTTGGCATCGGAATCCAAGCTGCATAAGGCATAAGAACAACAAGAATCAATACTAAAGTTCCTGCATGAACCATACCTGCGACTGGCGTACGTCCACCACTCTTGATATTCGCTGCAGTTCTTGCAATTGCCCCGGTAGCCGGAATACCTCCAAATAATGCTGATCCCATATTACCAATTCCCTGCGCTATCAATTCGGTATTGGAGCGGTGCTTGGTATTCACCATACCGTCTGCTACAACACAAGACAATAAAGATTCAATTGCTGCAAGTACAGCAATCACAAATGCATTTGGCAATTGTGTCTGAATCAGCTTGAAGCTCAAATCTGGAAGTGCAAATGATGGGAGCTTGTTACTGATACTGTATAAATCACCAATAGTATTTACATCAAGCTTCAGGCATTTTACCATAACAATTCCTACAATGACGGCAATCAAAGAGCCTGGAATTTTCTTATTGATAAAAGGCCAAACAATTAGGATTCCAAGACATACAGCACCAACAAGCACTGCCATCCAATTGATGGAATCAATATTCACTACAAAGGCTTTCAGTTTTTCCATGGTTTCAACCGGTGCTTCACCATTCTGGTAACTGATTCCTGCAAAATCCTTCAGTTGACCAATCAGAATTGTCACCGCAATACCTGCTGTGAATCCTGTAGTAATGGTATATGGAATAAATTTAATCAAGCTTCCGAAACGAAAAATGCCCATAAGAACCAGAATAATACCTGCCATTACTGTGGCTACAATCAAGCCTGATGTTCCACTTGTAGCTACAATACCGGCTACGATAGTAGCAAATGCGGCAGTTGGACCGGCAATCTGTACGGTACTTCCTCCGAAGAAGGAGATTAAAAAACCTGCAATGATTGCTGTATAAAGTCCCTGCTCTGGACCCACACCGGATGCAAGTGCTAATGCAATCGATAACGGTAATGCGATAATTGCAACAATGATACCAGATACGATATCCTTTATTAATTGCTCTTTACTATAGTTTTTTAATGTAGTAAAAAGCATAGGTCGAAATACTTTCATAACTAAATTTCCTCTCTTTTAGAACTAAACTCCATATAATAGAGTACCATAGAATTCCTTTGAATCCAAAGAGTGATTAACATAATCCGACATTTTCTACGGAATCCACAAATTTATAAAAATTTAAGAAATTCTTTCATCTATTTTTTAATCAAATCCGCCGCTTAAACTACAAAATAGACCGCTTACCACTTCTTTGCTTGTGAAAAAAATAGGTTTGGATTATGCTAAAAGAAATCAAACGGAAAGGATTTCGCTTATGAAATTATCAATTCAAGAGTCCCATCAACCCATGGAACCGCATTTGATTCTCCAATGTGAAGAATTAACTCCAGAATTGAAACAAATAGCTCAGGAACTACATACGCTTCTTATACATTGTTCTCCCTCTGGCAAGATACAGGGACGAAAGAATGATTCCATCTCATTACTTTCCCCATCGGAGATTTATTACTTTGAGAGTGTCGATAATCTCATATTTGCCTATACCAGTCATGAAGATTATCAAGTGAATATGACACTTACCGCAGCTGCAGAGGATCTTTGCTCACTAGGTTTCATTCGCATCAGTAAGACTCAGGTGTTAAATGTCAATCACCTGGCTTCCTTGAAGAGTCTTATGAATGGAAATGTCGAGGGAATCCTAGACAACAAAGAACACATTATCATATCAAGACGATATGCCAGAGCGCTTCGCATTTTCCTGAAAGGAGAACAAGAATGAAAAAACGACTTCGATCTTTGTTACAAAAAGAAATAGATGCAGATTCCATTACCGGTGTTTATGCCATGTGTGGAATTTGGCTTTTAGAACTTATACGCCTCATTTTTCAACAGGGCGGTTTGGGATTTTGGCCCATTACCATCATCATTATTCTTTCCTGGATAGTGGCTTGGGCACAGAAATTATTGTTCCTATGCCCCTTGCCGGAACATCCGCTTGTGTCTATCACTCGTGAGATTCTATGGTTTATGATTCCAGTGGTTTCCTTCCATTTATGTGCCTGGACATTTCAATGGCTAAATGGGTGCCCTGACTGGAGTCTATGGATTTTCTCACTGGCATGGTGCATTGTACTCGCCTCCTGGCGATTGTGCATCCACCTGATTCTGCGGGATGAGACCATCGAGTGGAATTCTATGCTGACACAATTTAAACAAAACGAAAGAGAGGTTCAGAAACATGAATAATATTGCAATCAACTGCTTGGCCCTCAGCAAAAATTATGGTAAAAAAGCCGCATTGAAAGAGCTTAGTCTTGAGATTACTTCCGGAGCATTCTACGGGTTCCTAGGACCAAACGGTGCTGGAAAAAGCACAACGATTCGCTCACTACTAGGGTTAATTGCAACTTCTGGGGGAAAGGTATCGGTTCTCGGACTAGATCCCTCTGATAAAAAAGAGCGCACCAGGCTTTTAGCACAAGTTGGATATCTTCCAAGCGAGACTCAGTTCTATCCTGGTATGAAGGTATCTGAAGTTATTGATCTATCCGCCCGCCTTCAGAGAAAGGATTGTAAAGCGGAAGCGGAACGTCTTTGTCAAAGACTTAATCTCGATATCAGCAGAAAAGTGGATGAATTATCCCTTGGAAACCGAAAGAAAGTCGGCATCGTCTGTGCCATGCAGCATGACCCCAAACTGTACATTCTTGATGAGCCTACCAGCGGACTGGATCCTCTGATTCAGCAGACTTTTTTTGAATTATTAGAAGAGAAGCATAAGCTTGGGAAGACCATTTTCTTTTCCTCACATGTACTTTCTGAAGTGCAGGAGCATTGCACCCGTGCCGCAATTCTTCGTGAAGGTGCTCTTGTGGCGGAAGGAACCGTAGAAGAACTGATTGGTTCCAATGCCAAGCGTGTTCATCTTCTGTTGCAGTCAACTGCAGTTCTACCAGATAAATTAATATCGCTGCCTGGAATCTCACATCAAAAGCAAAGTGGTGAGAAAATTGATTTTCTTTATTCCGGCGCACCAGGTCTACTATTAGAAGCTTTATCACATTTTCCTGAAAATGCATTACAGGATCTAACCATTACAGAACCAGGACTCGATGACGTATTTCTTCATTACTATAAGGGGGAACAATAATATGACACTTTATCTTCATGAATGTAAGCGAGGGCTGAAAAGCTTTCTCATTTGGTCACTCTCACTTGGAGTTTTAGCTATTTTCTGTCTGATTCTTTATCCTGAAATGAAAGGTCAGGCAGATCAAATCGATGACATGTTTTCCAGCCTCGGCAGTTTCACATCTGCGTTTGGAATGGACGTATTAGGCTTTGGAGACGCCATGGGATTCTATGGTGTAGAGTGTGGTGCCTGCCTTGGACTGGGTGGCGGTCTGTATGCAGCCTTTCTTGGCAGCGGAATGATCTCCAAAGAAGAATCCGGCCATACTGCTGAATTTCTATATACGAATCCAATTTCCAGAACATATATCCTTTTCCAGAAATATACAGCACTTGTCACACAGTTGCTTGGATTCAACCTCATCTGGATGATCTGTGCACTTGGAACCTTTGCCTACATTGGCGAAGAACCTGCCTGGAAAGCATTTTTCCTATTCCAGATTGCTCAGTTCATGCTTCAGCTGGAACTTGCTACCTTTAGCTTCCTGTTCTCCGCTTTTCTTGGCCGAAGCTCCCTGGGTGCCGGCATCGGCCTTATGGCTGCTATGTATTTTCTATCTATGTGGGGAAATATTTCAGATAGCGTAGATGGTGTTCAATACATCACACCTTATTGGTATGCAGATGCTTCCCGAGTTATCGCAGAAGCTCAAATTGATGGGAAGTTAGTGGCTCTTGGTATTGTCTACCTTGTTGTAGCACTGATTATTACTATCATTGGATATAATCGCAAGGATATCACTGCATAAACTGGGACGGGGTATTTCTTGTTTCGGGACGGGGTATTTTCACAAATACCCCGTCCCGAAACAAGAAATACCCCGTCCCAGTTTATACTTTTTTGACTTTCCGAAGCTTCCCTTTGATGGTCTTCTTCTGTAATTCTGTTAAAACCTTCTGTCCTTTGTCGTTTAGGATTTCAACGTAGGTGATGCTGTCCCGCACATCGATGATTCCGATATCTTCCTGCGTTATATCAGGTATGGAGCAGATTGCTCCTACAATATCCCCCGCACGCATCTTCGATTTCTTGCCACCTCCGATGGACAGCTTAAGTATCGTCTGCTTAAAGACCTCCCCCTTCTGTTCCTTCAAAACTACCTTTTCTTTTAGCCGTTTCTGAAATGCAGTTCGCTTCTCATTAATCTCTTCCTTTTGTGGCAGCACTGCCATTGGAATTGTGCTTCCAGTATATTCTTCCACTGCCTTTTTGTAATGCATCTCTTCTGGACTAATCAAGCTCAAGGCTTTTCCTGTTTTACCGTTTCGAGCTGTTCGTCCAATACGATGGACATAATTGGCTCTCTTAGTTGGGAAATCATAGTTAATTACATGACTCATATCTGGAAAATCGATGCCTCTTGCTGCTACATCTGTTGTAATCAGATAGTGGTAGATTCCTTTGCGGAAGTCTGAGATTGCATAGAGCCTGTCCTTTTGCTCCATTCCTCCATGCAGCATCCCACAGCGAATTCGTTTTCTGCGCATTTTCTGATAAAGGGTATTTACCATCTCCCTGGTATCACAGAATATCATTGCATCTGTCGGATTCTCTGTGATAAGAAGGTTCATGAACACCTCAAATTTCTGCTCCGGTTCCACTTCATATGCCATCTGCTCAATTCCATCTGCCGTCTCGAATTCAGACTCAATGGTGATATGCTCCGGTTCGTTCATATATAGGTTGATAAGACGCTCGATATGTTCCTCCAAGGTTGCAGAAAAGAGCAGTATCTGTGGTCTTTTCTTGCCCCCTGTATGCTTGATAATGTATTCCACATCATCTAGAAATCCCATATCCAGCATCAGATCAGCTTCATCGATGACAAGATAACGTACTTCATCGAGAATCAGATTTCCGCGTTTCATATGGTCAATGACACGTCCTGGGGTGCCCACCACTATATGACTTTTCTGTCTCAGGGAAACAGCCTGCTTGTCCACCGGCATTCCACCGAATACCACAGGAACCTTCACTCTCTTTATTCGTCCGATCTGGAAGATCTCATCCTGTACCTGAACCGCTAATTCTCTAGTTGGTTCTAGAACCAGTGCCTGTGGGAAACGATTCTCCCATAGAATCTGCTCACAGATTGGGATTGCAAATGCTGCTGTCTTACCACTTCCTGTCTGGGATTTACCTACCAGATCTCTTCCTTCCAGAATTGCTGGAATGGTTTCCTCCTGAATTGGTGTTGGCTCCGTATATCGGAGGAGTGTTAAGGCTTCCAGAATATCGGATGATATCCCAAATTCCGCAAATTGATTTATTTTGTTCATATTTCCTCCGTTGTCTTATCCTCTGCTATCGACTACATTTCTTCTCTACGATAGTATGAAATTTTTCAAATAATCTCTGATTTACCCGCTTTATTGTGGTCTCATCCATCTTCACCACTTCCCTGTCGTAGGTCAGTATTCCATTGATTTCCGCCTCTATGTCACTTGTCTGTGTATAAATTGTAGCACTTAACCCTTTTTCCAGATTCGAATAGACATCTGTCTCATAGAGCCGCTCAAATGCCGCGCTTAATTCTTCTTTTGTCTTATAATCTTTGTAGCCAAATTCTTTTGCGCTGTACATATGATTTGCAATAGGATATGCATATCCTCCAAATTCTGTTAGCGCAACCACTCGATCTGACTTGGGACTAATCTTTAGCTTATGTAAATAATTATGAATGCTATACACATCCCCTCCGCCCTGATCAAACCAGCCACAGGCTTCGTTAATCAACCGTGTGGAATCCGTCTTTCGAACCAGCGCAGTAGCCTCTGTAGCATCAAACTGTCCCCAGCCCTCATTGAACGGCGTCCAAAGTGCTATGCTCGGGTAGTTATAGAGAAGCTCCACCATCTCCTCCAAATCCTTCCGATACTGCTCGCGCCCTTCTTTGTCCCTTCTTTTGAAAAAACCATAGTGCTTATCGCTTATGCTTCTTCCAAACCAGGAAAATGCATTCGGAAAATATGTAACGAAGAAATCATCATAATTACCGCCGCCATTTGGCATATCCTGCCATACAATCATGCCCAGCCTGTCACAATGATAATAGAAACGTTCCGATTCTATCTTCACATGTTTTCGAATGGTATTGAAGCCAAGCTCTTTCATCTTAACAATATCATATTCTAGAGCTTCATCTGTCGGCGGAGTAAGCAAACTTTCTGGCCAGTATCCCTGATCCAGAACTCCACTGAAAAAATATGGCTTATGATTCAGGTAAAAGCGCATGATTCCATTGGCATCCTTATCACAAGTAAATATTCGCATTCCAAAATAGGAATTCACAACGTCCTCTCCATATTGAATTCTAATCTGGTATAGATTCGGCGTCTCCGGCGTCCATGGATGCAGCTCTGGAATTGGAATTTTTGAATATGACGCGTTGCTATCCATTTTTCCATGGAAAATGCATTTTCCATCAAAAGATATCTCCACCTCATAATGAATAATATTGTTGTTATCATTGGTCTCCACTTGGAAATCCAACCGTGCTTCATCATACTGAGGAGTCAGCTTCAATCTCTCAATATACTGCCTTGGCACACTTTCCAGCCATACCGTCTTCCAAATTCCACTGCTTGGAGTATAGAAAATAGAGGACATGTGTCCTTTATTTCGATACTTCTGCTTGCCTCTGGCATGTGGAGACTGTTCGGTCCAGTCGCGCACGATCAATGTTAGCTCATTATTCTGAGGCTTCAATACATCCGTAATGTCAAAGACAAAAGGAAGATAGCCTCCCTGATGTTCACCGAGCTTCTGCCCGTTGAGAAAGACCTCACATTCTTGATCCACCGCACCAAAATGCAGCAGCACACGATCACGGACAAAGTGTTCTGGCAGCGTGAACATTCTCCGATAGTGAAGATAATCCTCCGGAGTTACAATCCGCTCCACCCCAGATAACTGTGTTTCTGGGGCAAATGGCACAAGAATCGTTCCATCATAGTGTTCCACCTCACGACTCTGGTTGATTGCGTAGTCCCACATTCCATTGAGACAATAATAGCTGTCTCGAACCATATTGGGTCTCGGATATTCCTGGTGAATCTGATCTGGATTCAGATTCTTCCCATACCTGGTACATAAGCTCATACGATCTCACCTTTCTATGCGTCGCATCCGCATACTTTCTCTATATGTTCTTGGCAAGTATTAATTCCGTTACTTCTCCTTCTGGGCGAAATGCTCCAGTCACCTCGTAGCCCAATCGGGCATAGAAATGCTGCGCAGTTTCATCTGATGGTGTGGAAGTCATGACATTTGAGTATCCTTGCAACTTCATGTCCTTTTCCCAGCGTTCCATAATCTGTCTTCCATATCCTTTGCTCCTCTGTCCTTCCAGAAGAAAAAGCATATTACAAAACGGGGTATTATCCCAAAAAAGACCATATCGCAACCAGCCTACAAACTGTCCATTTTCCCGCGCAATGTACACACGCGTCAACGCTATTATGTTTTCCAATTCCTGCCTTGCAATATGGCGATCATACTTTGTCAGTATCTCGACATCTTCAAGTGTTGCTATCTGTATTTCCATATTCGTATCCTTCAGTATTTATTCTATACCTTTACTATATTCCAAAACCCCCTCCCAATGCAATAATTTCCTTTTTCTGATATAATGTTATTCATAAGAGGTAGTGTTCTTAATCAACAAAGGAGAATTTATGAATTCAGGAAATAAACTTAAGATAGAAAAGCATATCATGAACGTATCCCTGTGTGGAAGCATTCTTTTCATGATTATAGAAGGGATTATGGCATATATTACCAAGTCACACTCCATTCTTATGGATTGTGTCTTTGATGTTACTGATCTTGTTATGATTGGTCCATTTCTGGTTCTGGTTCCGCTCCTATATCGTCCTGTTACCGAACGTAAACCATACGGATTTGCCCAAGTAGAATCCTTATTCCTGGTTATAAAATACATTGTTCTTCTAGTGGTAACTATCCAGCTCATCTGGGACAGTGTAGAAACGATCCTTGATGGAGGCCACGCCGTAAATGCTGGATTAATCGCTCTCTTTGAATTTGCTGTGTTTCTTGGATGCCTTGCCCTGTATCTTGTTCTTAACTTTTTCAGCAAACGCTATGAATCCATGACAATACATGCAGAATTGTACGCATGGAAACTGGATGTGATTGGAAGTATCGGTGTATCTCTCGCCTTTGCCGTACAGCTGCTTCTCCAGAAAACGCCTGCTGCATGGTTCGCTCCATATATCGATCCCATCGTCGCAATTGTCATGGCACTGATTCTTATCAAGGAACCAATACAGATGATTTATAGTAACCTCAAAAGTCTTGTCCTCTTCGCCCCTGAACAGGAGATTATGGATCAAATCCGCGCTATTGCGGACCAAACTATGGATAATTGTTCCTACACAATCCAGTTTCTAGATGTCATTCAGACCGGTCGCAAAACCTGGGTGGAAATCTACATTGATAGCCCAAACGATATTATTACCATCAAATCACTCAATCGCATCCGCGATGAAATTCGCAGTGAGCTACGAAAATCCTTTGATCAGATCTATGTAGAGATTATCCCAGATCTTCCAGATTAGAACTTAGACTATCGCTTCATCATAACATGCTTATTTCTTATTGATGACTTTAATAAACGAGAACTTATGGTCAATCAGATGCACTACCTTTCGCCCATTGACACACTCTGTATTCAGGAAGAAAATGAAAAGATTATTGGTCTTTTTCCAAAAGAATCAGATACTACTTTCACAGATGCTAATTCAAACAGAATTGTGCATGAAAATGCAGTGGAATCTGAGACTCCACTGCTTCATAAAACCCATCTGCAATTAGAAGAATATTTTGCTGGGAAACGCACCACATTCAACCTTCCAATTGAAATGCGTGGCACCGTGTCATCGGTGCAAACGGTTCTCTCGTAGGCTTCGGCTGCGGCTTGAATGTGAAGGAATATCTGCTCAAGCTAGAAGCTTAATTATTATGTTTGTAAACATTATGTTTGTGAACATAATAATTGATTATTCCCCTTCCATGAGTTTGAGGTAGTCACCCTTGTCGATGTGCATCATAGAGATACGGTTATTGTGTCTACGGAATCCATATACGCAATCAACATTCTGAATCAAGGACTGCAAACGTTCGTCTGGTACACATACAATTAATTGTAGATCCATCTGACGGGCATATTTTAGACAAACAGCACTTCGCTCCTGATCCATCTTAGAAAATGCCTCGTCTAACAATACAAGCTTAATTCTTGAATCACGATTACTTTGTTGCATATATAACATTGCAAACCCAGCAAGAAGAGCAACATATTTCGGATTCTGTCCCTCACCACCTGAATCGCGTCCTGCCATATCATCTACATGATTCTCTCGAATCAGATTTCCATCCTCATCCACTACTTGCTCATACATACTAAAGTTCAAATAGTTGCGATAATCCGCATATTGTTCCATTTCTTTCTTACGACGTTCCAACTGGCGCTCATCTTCTTCACCACGAATCGGCATGAATTTCTCAGTGAGAAGCTGTATCTGATGTTCATATTTCTGATAGAAAGTATCTTCTCCAAAACTAATCTGGCCTTCTAATCCATCATTTCCTATATTCTTACTATCTAATTCTTCTGCCATTAACATCTCATAGAACTGACCATTTTCATTATTTGCTGGCTCAATCTTAATCTGATAGGTACTATCAGAGAAGTTGGTCTTCTTCAGTAGACGATTAATCTCGTTTTTATGGCGAATCGCAGCTTTGATATCTCCATGAATGGTAGCAATCACATTGTCACGGAGACTCTTATAGATAAAGTCACATTGTTTCTGAAATTCAGACTGGTATTGTGGCTCGTAATCATTCTGATAATCTGCTAAAAGTTTTTCATATCCTGCGTTGCTTTTTTCCATTCCGCTGAATCCACAAGAAGGGTACTTCTGGATAAAACGATTTCTTGCAATTTGTAGGTTCTCTACTTCCACCTGGGATTGTTCCTGTAATCTCGCAATGGCACGTAACTGTGCATTCTTTACGGATTGACCTGATGCTTTTTGTAGTGCCTCTTCCACTTCCTGCTCAATGGTGGCATTCGCAATATAGCCTTCTTCTTTCTCTTGAAGTAGCTGGATCTTATCTTCGATCTCTCTTCCAAGATTACCTTCCTGGCGAACTAGACTGGTAAGTTCGCTTTGTACCGTCACTTCTCTTGATGAGATTTCTCCAATCTGCTGTTCTAATTTCAAGCGCTGTGCATCCAGTTCCTTGAATTTGCCTTCTCGCAATGTCACAATCTGCTGTTGTAATTTCGCAATTTCGCCATTTAACTTATCCAGCTCTGCTCCCGCTTTGGAAAGAACTGCCAAATCTTCTGTTTCTCCTCGCAGGCATTCAAATTCTCTGGAAGCCTTTAATCCATCTGTAACACGAATCAATTCCGTAAACTGTGCATTTAATTTACGAATATCTGCTTCATATTCCAACGTTTTCGCTTTGGATACTTTGCGTCCAATACATGCGCGTTTTCCATAGTCATCTGCCTTTAAATGACGGAAAATAAAGTTATTGTAAGAATAACAATCTGGTGTCACACCATCTCTCACGTCTTCCAAATCATCCACGGTCTGACATTTGATAATATGTCCCAAATAACGTTTCAAACACACATCCACGTACTCATCTGCACTCTCCACTGCCTCGTACAAGGAATTGTCCATGGCACTTGGCTCACTCTTTGCAATTGCTGCAGAGTTGATGAGGTCTACATTCTCAAACTGTTTCATATTACGAAAAATGGATGCCGCTTCATACGCATATTGAGGCTGTGTAATCAGGGAGAACTTCAGTCTGCCAAGTCTTCCCTCTATGGCATTCTTCCATTCCTCTTCCTTGATATCAAACAGATCTGCAAACACATGGACATGAACAGGTTTCCCAAAGGATTCACTAAGACGTCTCTCTAAGACACCTCTTGCCTTTTTCAAGGTGTCATTATATGGTTTCACACCTTGAATCATGGCATCCACCAGTTCCTGCTTCTCTTTCAATTCCTTCTGAACATCACGACGCTTGTCGTTGTATTCCTCATATTCTACTTCGATGTTCTCCTTCTCATCTGCAATACGATCCCGAAGCTTTATAATCTGTTCTGTACTCACATTGCCTTTGCGAACATCTGCAATCATATTGAGTAATGGATTGGAAATATATTCGTTAACGAATTCGTCCTCTTCCCATCTGGAAAGTCCATGTAGGATATTGCGCCACTGCCTGCTGGAATTCACAAGCATCTCACTATGGCTTTGCATATCTTTTAAATGCTGCTCTTTGCTACCAAGATCACTTGATTTCAGATCTGCTTTCACCTGAATCAATTCTTCATCTGCATTGGCTTTCTCTTCACGAATACATGAAAGTTCCAGCTCTTTCTTCTTCTGCGCAATCTGATTATTCTCCAGATTCTCTTGTCCTACCTCAATTTTGGCTTTCAAGTCCTGAATATCAATACATCGAATCATTGCATTCGAATGAATGATGTCACTTTCTACACGAAGCTGTTTCTTTCCAGCTTCATCAATTTCAGTAAGAAAGTCAATACGTTGCTTCAAATCATTGATTTTCTCACGAATATCACGGTAAGCGCCTAACTGTTCACTGATTTTTTCAATGGTATCTGCGGAACTGGCAGGGAACATATAATCGCGGATAAACTGTCCTGTACCATTTGTCATCTTAAGAGCGATTGCACTTTTCTCCATGGTAATAAATCTTGAAGCATCAATGTATCCAAGAATCACATCATAAAGAACGCCAAGATATGCTTCTCTTGACGCATACATACGATTCACGTCACCACGTCCACGATTATCCATGGACTGGCTGCGCTCCTCGATAATTTTACGAATATCACTGCTGGAAAATGGATAACCTTCCTCTGTCAGATAATCTGATTCAGGCATTTTCCCCGAATGACTAAAAAACTGATATTTCTTTAAATCTGTATCTCCGCGGTGTACTTCGAATACAATTCCCACACAGTTTACAATATGTGTTCCGGTATCTTCAATCTCAAGGACAATGGTAGAGCAGAAATCCTGACCTTCACGATTTGCAGAACCATCCTTCTGCTCACCACGCAGATAACTTAGTACACTACGACGATTCTTCGCATCATCTGCTGCTTTATTCAAGAAGCTCGAAGAAAAGCTTCCGTACAAGATAACCTGGATTGCATCCATAACGGTTGATTTACCAGATCCGCTTTTCCCGCTGAAGAGATTCACATACTCATTGAATTCCAGAACCTTATGATCGATTCCGCCCCAGTTATTCAGACACATTCTGGTAAATATTTTCTTAGCCTGCTTCATTGTTATGCTCCTTTCTTCCAGCTTCTTGTAAGTCAAGTTCTCCACTATATTTTGCTATAAGTTCATTGATATCCACAGCAGAACAGAATAAATTTACGGTAGAGTTGATATAGATTGGAGTGGAATCTTCTAGACTTAGAATTGCTCCTGGGATTTCGATCATCTGATGTATTTTCAACATACTAAGTGCTTCGTTCCACTCCTGTTCTGGCACACGATAAGAAAGCAGATTGGTATCTGCTCCGTATTCACGAATCTCTGCTAAATTGGTAATAGGTGCATTGAGCCCTTCTCCCATGATTTTGTCATAATAGATTTTCTTTAATAGCACCACGAGCTTTGTAGTGAATAAATTCATACGCTCCACAGGCGCACCTTCACCAGCCAGTCGGAAAATATGTGTCATTGGATCGTAGATCAACTCACATCCCATAACAGCTACATAATCTGAGATGAAATCCCTATGACGCATGCATACCTGATAGCGTGGATTATTCTTCTGTTCCATTGTGACTGGATCACATTTCACCTGTAGTAAACAAGTTTGTCGGAAAAGGTCCTGTATTGTCTTCTTAATATTCTCTGCCTCGTTTGGAGACAGATTCTGCATATATTCAAACATGTATAATAATTACTCCTCTTTGATTTTCAAGCTGGAAAATGAATAGCCTTCTTTCGACTTTAATTCTTCTCCTACCAACACTCGGTCATCCTCTAATCTACTTGCAGTAGCTTCCTGCCATAAGAACAGTAACTTCTCCAAGTCAGATATCGATTGCACGGTATCCTCTGTTGCAACAAAACTGCCATCCCGCATGTTTCGTCTACGGAAGGACTCAAGCTGTGCCTTGGTATAGAGCGGCTTTGGGACAAAATCAGAGATTTCCTGTTCAACTGCTCTTTCCTCTGCAACCGCCACTGGAACAAACGCACTCATGGTTCCGCCCCTAGGAGTAAAGAAGCTTCGATCTGACATAATCTTGTACTGGCTTGTGCATCTCATTCGCTGAGATATATCCTCCAAGATCTCTTTGCGATCCTTGCTTCGATCTAGGATACGAATCAGGCTTACAATGTTATCCTCATTATCCGCACCTTCCTGCATAATATATTGAATTCTTGCAAGGGCACGTTTTGCAAAAACTGCTTTCTGTTCAATAAGCTTATTATACTTACGCTCAATTCGATCAAACTCACGCTCTACATAATAAACAAGCTGGCTAGCTGTCTCACAATCATACAGTAGCTTTTGGTTTCTTCTCAACGCAGCGGTATCTGGCTGTAACGCTTTCTTTTCCATCAAAAGCTTCGCCTTACGCATATCATTATCTGAAAGAATCGTACCGATTAGTTCCTTTACAGATTCCTTATAACGATAAAAGCTATCGCTGGTAGTAAGAATCGCATACTTCTTACTGTCACTATTGTTAATCTCCTCAACTAACACTTCCTGAATTCCAATGAAATTCTTTCGGCTGGATAATTCGTCAAAGTAAGCCCGCATTCCATCCTGCATGTTGGAAAGCATCTGTCCTAGTTTTCTTGAGGTACGCACTGCATTTTCTAATATTTCATTGTTCTTCTCCTTATCAGACTGGTAAGTGTAAAGAGAACTATAGACAGACAAGATACTCTCTCGCTCCTTGCTGTCATCTTCGCTCTGCAGACGCTTGAACAGTTCCACATACTCCTGACTGTATTCTGGAAAACCAATCACATATTGATTCAGACGATCATCAAACTCTTTCCTTAGCCACCCCCAATTAATCAACTTAGTCAGAATTGTAGCCGGAGAATTAAAGAACACAATCCGTTCTTTCTCCGGCTGCTCTGCACTATCCTCCTGTTCTTCCTGTTCGTCCTCTTGAATGAAAATGCCTTGTTTTGCAATTAGCTCTGCAATAATGGCACGACATTCCTCAAGCGTCAGTCCCAGTGAGGTGTATATCTCATTATTTTCTTCATATATCGCTACCAAGAACTGCATGTAAGCATCCATATTTTTGGTGCGAAACAGCTTATAAAAGCCTTCTGGTATTCGTTTCTTTAATATCATAATTATCCTTATTTATGTAAAATATCTTTGTTTCTTCTGAGCATGATTATAGTAGATAAACATCGCAATGGTACAGACAATCCATCCTGCTGGATAAGCAAATGCCACTGGATAAATATTATCCACAATGTGTGTGGTAATTGCCAGATAAATCTGACGGAACACAACGAAAGAACTTAACATAATAATCATTGGTCCATTGGCATCTCCCGCGCCTCGCAGCGCTCCTGCATGAATCTGGTTGAAGCAGCAGCACACATAGAAAGGTGACATAAAATGTAAGAATACACGTCCAAATTCCAACACACTCGCATCCTCGGTAAAAAGCATAATAAGCGGGGTGGCAGCCACATTAATAAATATGGTAAGTAACACGGTAATTCCAAGTGCCATCGCAAGGGCTGTCTTCATTCCCTTATCTGCACGTTTCGCATCATGTGCCCCAAGGTTCTGTCCCACAAATGTAGTAGATGCCAAAGACAAGCTCATCATAGGAAGCAGTACAAACTGATCCACTTTGGAATAGGATGTCCAGCCCGCCATGCAGGAGGAACCAAAGTGATTGATATAAGACTGCACAAACACATTGGAAAATGAAGTAACTGCCATCTGAAGTCCAGCAGGGATTCCCACAATACAGACCTTCTTTAAGATGGCTCCTGACAAACGCAGATCCTTCCATTCCAGCTTATAAATATCACTTGTCCTGCTAAGCACCCACAAAACCATTATTGCAGAAATCGCTTCTGACAGGATGGTAGCATAGGCTACTCCCTCAATCCCCATATCAAAGCCTACAACGAACAGCAAGTCAAATACAATGTTAATCACAGAAGATATGCAAAGAAAATATAGTGGTCGTCTTGAGTCTCCCACTGCCCGAAGAATTCCTGATCCCATATTATAGACCATAAGTCCGCCAACTCCTGCAAAGTAAATACGCAAATAGGTGGTTGACTCTGCCACTACATCAGAGGGTGTCCTCATAAATGAAACCATAAACGGAACCATTGCGATTCCAATTATGGTAAACACAATTGACAGAATAAAAGTCAAGAGAACCGTGGTATGAATTGCATCATGCAGTTTCTCTTTATCTCTTGCGCCAAAATAATGTGAAATAACAACCCCAGCTCCTGTCGACATTCCCATAAAGAAGCCCACAAGCGTATTAATAACAGGACCTGTTGATCCTACTGCTGCCAGAGCCTCGCTGCTGACGAAGTTGCCTACTACCACACTATCGACGGTATTATATAATTGTTGAAAAAAATTACCAATCAAAAGTGGAATGGAAAAAAGTATAATGTGCTTCCAGATTGTTCCACTTGTCATATCTCTTGTTGTTGATTTTGCTGCCATCCTGCGACCTTCCTTCTTATGCATGAGAGAGAACGAAAATGAGTGCCACTGGCACTCATTTTGTACGCTATGGTGAAAAAAAGCACCCAACTTATTCCATAAATGGAATTTTGTCGGGTTCTCTTCTTATTTATTATATGCTTTTTTTCAGGTTACTGCAAGGGTAACAGCTTAACCCTCGATAATCATCCGTTCATGTCAGTCTTTTATCTTACGATTTTGTAAGATATCGGGCTTAATTGTAAGTTACATCGATGGCTAGCTTTTTCTAATTCCTGTAAGATAATAGTATCAAAACAAACATGACTTACAGAAAGGAATCTTATTATGAAAAACTTATTGAAATTCGTTCTTCTTATTTTGGCAGCACTTATCGCAGGAGGTGTCATTGGCTGGGTTGGTGGTCTCATCGGCTACACAACCCCAACTCTTGTAGCAATCGTAATTGCAATCGGCGCTATTTTCCCATATAAAAATAGAAAAAGAGAACAGGTCGCTTAAATTCCTGTTCTCTTCTTGTTTCTATGATATATGCTCAACTAACACCTTATATAATACATCTGGTTCTATGGGTTTCGTCAGATAATCTGTCATCCCAGCTTCTTTTGATCGTATCCGGTCTTCTTCAAAAGCATTAGCCGTCATGGCTATAATAGGAATCTTCGCCGCATCTGGATGCTGGGAAGAACGAATCAATTCTGTTGCTTCTATTCCGTTTATTAGAGGCATTCTAAGATCCATAAGAATTGCATCTATGGTGCCTGGTATACTTTTCTTAAATATTTCAACCACTTCCTGGCCATTAATTGCCTGAACTACTTTGATTCCCTTCTGAGAAAGCAATCTTACAATAATCTTCATATTAAGTGGATGATCTTCCGCAATTAATATGCATTTTCCAGCAATTTTAGTAACCATCTCTACCATCCGCTTCTGACGATTAGCTTCTTCGATCTGCTCTTTCGTTGCATATGGCAATTTCACTGAAACAGTAAATGTGGAACCAATTCCCTTCTGGCTCTCCACCTCCAGCGTACCACCCATGACATCGATAATTCTTTTCACAATGGTAAGTCCCAGTCCAGTTCCTTGTACTTCATCCCCACTTTGTTCTCTTGCAAATGGTTCGAACATCTTCTTCTGAAATTTCTTGCTCATTCCACAGCCTGTGTCTACTACGGAGAAATTACCACACAGCCACTGATCTGTTACCACACTATTATTCTCAATTAAAGCAACCCTTCCACCCTCTGGTGTATATTTCACTGCATTTGAGAGTAGATTAAACATCAGCTGATTAAAACGGACTTTATCAACATAGATGGGGCGGATTGGATTGGTTCGATCCCAAGTAAATTGAATATTCTTCTTCTCACAAAGCGGTTTTATCATACAGGAAATATAGCTTGCAAACTCTTCATAATCGTAAACAACTGGATTTAGTTCCAGCTTACCACTCTCGATTCGAGATACATCTAGAATATCATTGATTAAACCAAGCAGATAATTACTGGTATTTTCAACTTTACCCAAGTCATCCAATACATCAGGCTGTCGATTATTAAGATAATCCTCCCTTGCAAATCTGGTCATATTGATAATTGCATTCATTGGAGTTCGAATATCGTGACTCATTCTCGTTAGAAATTCTGACTTCGCCTGACTTGCTTTCTGGGCAATATCCAACTCCAGCTTTACCTGATCTAATTTCTTTTTCTCTGTGATATCACTATAGCTAACATAGATATTCACCGCTCCTGTTGGATGCTTTACTGTATGCGCATGAGCAGAAAGCCAGATAAATTCGAGATCCTCAGTCCTGCTCCGATACTCAAACTGGAATTCGATATCTGGCTGTTTCAGTTTCTCCGCCGCTTCTGTCACAATATGTCTATCCTCTTGTATGGTTTTATCCATAATCTGGTGCAATGTGACATTTTCTGCTTCTTCTGGTGATATTCCAAGCATTTTACACATTGCCGGATTAATTACTTCCACTGAAATTCCGGTTCCGTCATATTGATAGACCACAATTCCAGTTGGAATATTCGTCAGAATATTGTTCAGAGAATTTCTTCGTTCCTCTGCATAGATCATATTCTGCTTCTGTTCTGTAATATCCTCTGTGTATTCCATCAAAGCACGTTTCCCGTTCCAGCTAATCATTTTATACAGCTGGTTATAGGTACGATTCCCAAATTCCACTTCTCTGGAATCATACCCACTGTGCTTTGCATTAGCAATCATACAATGAGGGCATGGAGTATTAGAATGCTGAATGAACTCATAACAAACAGAACCGATATAAGTACCCGGCATATCCTTTGTTGCTTCTAGTGCTGCCCTATTGGCATAAAGTATCTGATACGTTTCCGTATCAATTATCGTAATCTGTGCCGTTGCTTCGTCAAGAATGCTCTGATACATATTACGCTCTTCCATCCTCACTCCATCTACATTATCCATAACTCCCCCTGCTGCAAAAAGCTCCTGCCGCTATTTGTCTTCGTCTGCCATCTGATCCAGCCATTCATCAAAAGCATCAGATACCTTCTCATATACCTCATCCGACGTAATACTTCCAAGTACTGGCTGTCCATTCTCCTGGGAAAATTCATATAGATACACATCCCCATCTTCATTCTGTACACCTTCTGCCGAAAATGGTAAGAGTGCAATATACGTCTTTTCTTCCACATCAAATCTGCACAATGCAAGACATTTCTGTTCTGTATCATCATCCAATGTCAGATTCACCATCATACTCTGATCCATCATATTAATATAATTTGTTCCCATATTACCACCTTTCGCTCTACGATTCTCCGTTGCCTACGGTCATTGCAAAATATCCAAAATCCCATATTAGTTTCTCAAAACTGTTCTTCAAATATTCTGTTACATCTTCTTCCTCATATCCCATCATGCGAGAAATAATAACAATGGTATCACGCACCTTTTCATATGGAAGTTCTTTGTGTTTTACCCAGTGTAAAAACAGTATATGGCATATCACTGTGAATTCCATTGCCAGCCATTGAAGCTTCGTAACAATCGTTATCATATTGCCATCTGGAAGCATACTATCCGCATATATCTCTGCCGCCAAAAGCTTCCTCATCAATGGACGATATTCTTCAAATGCTTTCCAGAAAGTTACCGTCTCTCTGTTTAAATCAATCGCATTGTAGTTCTGTGTTAATTCCTCAGCATATAGTGTAATCTCATCCAGATAAGGACGATACAAGCCTTCTTTGCGATAATTTTCCGCTATATCTAACAGCAGCTCATTGCGCTCCTGAAATGCATCTCGATCTTCAAATTGCAGTTTATCCACGCCCTCGGATAATTCTTTCAGCATTCCCTTATCTGTATAATGCTCCATTGCAACCAGATATTCTGCTGCTTCCATATCATCGCGCATAAAACCTGAATGTAAAATATCCAACGCCATAAAATATATCATAAGCAGGTTCTTCTCTGGTGTATTCTCTTCCTTTTGCGCCATATCACAGAAGAAATCGCGAATACGAAGATATCCTTCTTCTGTAAGAAACGATGTTTTCTCTTCCTTCTCTTCATCAACCTCTACAATTTCAAAACGTTTCAGCCTATTAAGCATATCCACTACTTCTGGACAGCATGGCATCAATGAGTACTCTGTTCTTGTGTGATACTCATGAATCTCTCTTGGGAAAACGCGGCAAGTTTCTGGGATCTTATCGTCTCCATATGCACTTACAATGTTACACAATTTATCTGCGTTTAAAAATGGACAGCGATGCCCCTTGCCCAAACCAATTATACAAACGTTATCTTTATATGTAGTGAATGCCTTCAGCTCCTTCTTCCGGGTCTTCATGGTATCCGGTGGCGTCAGTGACTTCCACTTCTTGTAGGTCTCATCATCCACTGAAATCTTCCACTCCTGACAACAGGTGATTGGGCATTTGCTTGCTGTACATTGAAACTCATCATAATAGGTTGGTTTCACAATTTTCATGAATTACACGCTCCATCTTCTTTCGAATAAACTACTATTTACTATTATAATACAAATACATGAAAAAATATATTTGGTTTTTTTCATTTTCTTACATAAATAATTATAAACTGGATATACTTCATATGGTCGAAGGAAGCCCATCCTTCCACTCAATTTATTCCCTTTTTAATCGCAGCCACTTTTTCCCCCCTTGTAAAAGTGGTTGCATCAATAAACATTTTCATAACTAAACTCCTCGAAAAGAGACTGCCATCCGGCGGTCTCTTTTCCTCTATCCTGTCTTCCATCGTAAGCGTGCAAAAAAGCCCTCAGACTACTATGTAATCCAAGGGCTTTCAAACCGTAGCGAGAGGGGGATTCGAACCCTCGACACCGCGGGTATGAACCGCGTGCTCTAGCCAACTGAGCTATCTCGCCATCTATATCAAGCTGTCATATTTTCGACAGCTCAAATATAGTAACATGTCATTTACATCATGTCAATACTTATGTTCAATTTTTCTCATTTTCCTTATTTTTCTTTATTTCTTATTTTTTACCATCTCTTTTTATTTATGTTACAATAGTATCGAAACCCTTGATTTTACTGGAATGCAACCATAAGTTTACAGATAGAACTTTGAAGTTGATAGCCATTTTTTTCATCTTATTTATACTTAAAAGCATAAACATTATCATGAGAAATGGAGAATTCATTATGACAATCGGAGAGAAATTATCCCGCTTATCTTTCCTGGGCTAAGATGCTGTTTGAATCTTGCTTATAATCCTTGATACGATGTGAAATAGAAAGAACGGTTCTGTTGCTGGAGGCTTTATCAATTGCTTCCAGCACTTTTTTTTCTGTAGAGGAATCTAAATTCGCTGTAATCTCATCCAAAAGCAGAATCGCAGGTTCTCGAACAATTGCTCTTGCGATCGCCAGAAGTTGAATCTGACCTTGCGAAAACGTTGCCTGAGAACATGGTGTATCATACTGCTGTTCCATGGATTCTACCGTCTCCTTTAGACCTACAAGCTCCAATGCCTTTTCTACCTGTTCTCCCGTAATGGTTGGATCTTTCAAGGATATCTGTTCTTTCACAGTACCAGGTATCATATGGAAGGTCTGCTCTACATATCCCATAAGCTTTGCACGCTCATCATCCGGAATCCGCTCAATTGGATTTCCAAAAAGAAGAGCCTCACCGCTCCATGGCTGATATAGTCCTTGAATCAATTTGAATACCGTACTTTTTCCAATTCCAGTTCTCCCTGTAAGTGTCACATTATCCCCAGCTTTTACCACCATGGAATATCCGTCGAAAATTTCTTGATCCTCTGTGTATCCAAAATGAACATTTTTCAGTTCAATTGCAGGTGCATCATTGACTTTTGAAACTATGCCTTGTGGAAGCTCTCGTTCCTCTTCACCCAAGAATTCATTAATACGATAGATGCCAGCAATTGCTGATTGAATATTCTGAATCTCCATTCCAATGCTCTCAAGTGGCTCGAATACTTTGCTCACATAACTGATAATTGCAACTGCTGTACCAACAGTCATTCCAAAGAAGGTCTGCATTCCACCTCCCATGGCAGAACAAACCATCATCACAGCTACCATTACCGCACTGATTGTAATAATAAGCGGAGAGTAAATAGCATCATAAAAATTCGATTCCTCCATTGATTCAAATCCATCTTCTATGTAGGAACGATATTTTTTCTCCATATAACGTTCACGATGAAATGTATGAATCATTCGAATATTATGTATCGTTTCTGGAAGATGATTATTTGCCTTCCCCACAGCCACACGGTTTCGGATCTGTGCGCTTAACATACGTTTCTGAATCCATAAAGTCATTCCAAACAAAATCGGAGTAACAAGAATCATGAGAACCCCAAGTCCCTTACTCTTAATCCAGATAATTATAAGAATACTGATGACCTTGCAGCTATCTACAATCATGCTGATGACACCTGTTGTGAAAAGCGTCTCCACAGTATCCACATCGTTTACCATACGTGAGGTAAGAACACCTTCCTCGTTTGTTGCATAATAGGATGCCGGTAAGCGATTCATTTTCTCACACATTTCACTTCTCATTCGGTGGGTAACCTTCTGTCCGAATACCGTAATGAGACCTTCCTTCACCGCATCAAAGATTCCTGCGATAGCAAGAATTACAACATAGAGAACTACCAGTGAAAATGTAATATTTATGCCACCAGCCAACTGATTCACAATGCGTTCCAACACAAGAGGTGGCACCAAAGCCGTCATAATGGTTCCGACAATTGCAACGAGAAGCCCAAGGGACAATAGTCTATGACTCCCGATGGTCTTCATAAGAATCTTAAGTATTGGATGTTTCTCTTTATGCATTCTGACCACCTCCATTCTGGAGTTGATACAACTGTGCATATTTCGGATTATTACAGAGTAAATCCTCATGTTCTGAAACAACGCATTTTCCATCTTCCATCCAAATGATCTGATTCATTTGTGGAAAAATGGATAGTCTATGTGAGATAATAAACACAATCTGATTCTTTGTAATCGCTTTCAACTTCTCCATAATTCGAAGCTCAGTGCCTTTATCTACAGCAGAAAACGGATCGTCTAACACAAGAATTGGTCGTCTGTGATACAACGTTCTTGCAAGCGCAATTCGTGCCTGCTGTCCTCCAGATAGTCGAACTCCACCATTTCCAATCATAGTATGAATTCCGTCCTCCATCTCCTGAACTTCCTGGTCTATGCACACGGCTCTTAGATAAGGCCATGCATCACCTGACTCACCTAGAAGAATATTTTCTTCTACGGTAGTACTTAAAAGCTCTGGCTCATGTCCCAAATAAGCAACCTGTCCTGCCTCAAGTCCTTGGTTACTTCCTGCCTGGATCTCCGACAATTCTGTGCTATTTAACCTGATAGTTCCTCCATATGGGAGTTCTCCCAATATCACCTTGCCAAAGGTAGATTTACCACAAGCTACAGGGCCTGTGATTCCTATGAATTCACCTGATTTGCAAGTGAAGCTTAGCTGATTCCAAATATAAGCATCCTCAGTTGTAAATCGGAAGGAGAAATTGTCAGCAGTTAAAACCTGCTCATTTGTTTGCAGATCTCCTGTTCTCTCTTTCTCCACATCCTTCACTGATGTCATATATGGCTTGATTCTTCCCCAGGATACGGCTGCCTTTTGAACTGCATTAAAGAGTTTTGCTCCTTTTGAAGCTTTTACCGCTAGCTTCATAAAGCAAGAAAGGAAGGTGGTAAATGCGGCAATATTCCAGTTTGTCCACCCTTGCCCCATAACGTTCTTAGCTCCGAACCAAAGAATAAACAACACACTTAGCATAGAAATGATATGATACAACGGTTGCATTGCAGTCTCCCAAATATTGGTGTAAACTGCATGCTTCTCATAATCCTTTAGTCTTAATTCATATCCTGCATTCTGATTGGTTTCTTGTCCATATATACGATAAGTAACCGCATTGTGAATGCGGTCTAAGGTTGCTGTATTTAGTTTCCCTGCACTTGCTTTGTATGCAGACGCACTCCTTGCTACAATCTTTTTCAGCCTTGCAGCGATTGCATAGGCAACTGGCGGGAAAATCATAGATAACAATGCAATTCTCCAATCATAATAAAGAAGCATTGCAATGTACGCAATCATAACAACTCCAGTATCAAATACCTCCGTAATAAATTTGCGCATTCCCTCTGCGCAGGTATCCACATCTGCAATTGCCTTTGTCATGATATTTCCAGCGCCTTCTGCCTCCAGTTCATCCCTCTTTTTGTGAACCAGGCTCGCATATAACACGCCCTTCATATCACGATTTACATGATTACCAAATTTTCTTACATAAAGTCTTTTCACATAACGAAAAAACTGTACAAATAGAATTGCAATCACATAGGTTACTGCCAAAGAGAGCATATCTGTAAACTTCTTATCTCCCTGCATAATATCCAACAAGCATTGTGCCAGTTGTCCCTCAAACCATGGACCTGCAATCATTCCAATGTTATATAGAATTCCAGAAATTGTAATCAGAACAAGAAGCCCGCTCTCTCTACGAAAATACGTACCAATATGATCGGGATTTGGAATTCTGTTCAGATTATCTTCTCTTTGTGTTTTCTCTCTTGTCATATAAATTTACCAACCATCATTTCCAGTCTTATATTCTGATTCCAAACAGATGATTTTACTCCCATTTTCTACGAACTGTATGCTTTCTTTAGAAAAAGAATAGTCTTTTCCAGAGTGAATGTCAATTAAAGCAAATCCCCATTAACGATTCCTTTATAGAGCTTATTGGCATCCTCCCATCGGCCTTCCTCAGTACTTCCCATTACTACTACAATATAATCTTCTCCACTTATCTCAAAAGCTGATACAAGGCAGCATCCAGCAGCGTCACTAGTTCCTGTTTTCAGTCCAATGGTATCTCTGTTGTAGTATTCACTATTCTCGTCTAACAACAAGTTGGTATTCTTATAGTCGCCTGTCTCCCCTGTCTTCCAGATTTCATGCGACTCTTTCATACAAGTAATCGATGTTAGTTCTTTCGATGCCACTACTGCTTTCCCAATTTCTGCCATATCTTCCGCTGTAACTTCCTGTCCATTGCAGTCATATCCATCTGGACTGCAGAATTTAGAATGATCTGCAGATACTTCTTTGGCTGTCTCATTCATTTCTTTCACGAAAACTGCTACTGCTTTCTTGTAGCCCATGGAATTATCTTTTGCAATGACTCGTCCAGTATGGGCAGCAAGCGCATAGGCAGCATCGTTTCCGGATGGCAATAGCATTGCTATCATAAGTTGTTTCACCGACATTTTCTCTCCTGGGAGTAACCCTGCTTTAGAAGAATCAGAAGCAATCATCTTCACTTCTTTTCCGATGGTAACTATATCATCCATATCACAATAGCGCATGGCTGTAAGAGCCGTAATCAGCTTCGTGGTGCTTGCCGGTGCAATCGCATCTGTACTGTTTTTCTCAAAGAGTACTTCCCCAGTACTTGCTTTCATTACATATGCACTATTTGCCGCCAGGTCAATTCCTGCAATATGAACAGCAATTGCTACTATAGTCATCCCAAATACTACTAAGATCCCAATTCTAATATTTCTTTGTTTTCTTTTTTTCTTTTTTCGTTTTTCCTTTTCCAATCGAAGTATTTTCGTTTGATTTCCTTTTTTATTTTGATACATAATAACCTCTCCTTTTCTGATAATGTCATTATCTCAGAAATGGAGAGGTTATTCTTTGAATCTCTTTTCAGAATTTATTGAGATTTTATATATTTTTCGGAAGTGCTATCTCCATAATAATTTTATGATTTTCGCAGCGAACCTGTAACGTGCCTCTATGAAGTGAGACCAATTCTTTTGCAATGGCAAGTCCAAGACCTGCTCCGCCAGTTCTGGTCTGTCTCGCTTCGTCAAGCCGATAGAATTTATCAAATATATGAATCAGCTTATCATCCGGAATATCTCCATCATTAATAAATTTAATCATGATTTGATTTTCTTTCTCTTCTGCTGTAATTCTGATTTCGGACTGTGTGTCACTATAGTAGATTGCGTTCTTAAGTAAATTTTGGAAAACTCTGGCCATTTTCTCTGGATCCACATATACCATAATTTCTTCTGGGATATTTGTTACAATCGTTTTATGATTCTCATGAGATATTGGATATGCTTCATCTACAATCTGTACGAGCATAAAGGACAAATTTACCTGCATCTTCTCCAATGGAATCGGCTGAGCATGAGATCTTGTAATCTCAAAGAATTCATTCATGAGCTTTTCTAGTCTCCCCGCCTTCTCTCGTGCAATATGGATATACCGTTCTCTCTGCTCCTCTGTTAAGTTCTCCGCCTGTTCCAATAAATCCAAATATCCAATTACCGAAGTCAAAGGTGTCTTAATATCATGTGCTAAATATACCACCAGCTCGTCCTTGCGTTTCTCTGCCTGTTCTTTTTCTTGGGTTCTTCTTCGCAGTTCATTCTTCACATGGTTCAATTCATCTTCCACTTCCTCAAGCTCCGGCATCAAATGAATTGCATCTGAATTGTCGTCTTCTGTCAGCTTATAAATTCCTTGTGTAACATTATCAAAGTATTTTCCAAACCCTTCCACCAAAACACGGAGAAAAATCAGGAAGAAAATGAGCAGCACTCCAGCAATAATATACGCGTAATAATCTCGTATATTCATGTAATACCACTTGACTGCTTCCTCCCAGGATACATCCGCCTTATGGCAATAAATTGTTGTAACAAAATTACCAAATTTGCCACGAAGAAGTGAACGTAAAACCATTGCTGCAACTCCTGCTCCTAGAAGTATTCCAATGATTTTCAAATATACTTTTCGAATTAGCTTCTGATAGGATTTGCTTTTTCTAAATTCTCTATCCAATTCTATACCCCACTCCCCAAACAGTCTTAATGTATTGTGGTGAATCAAAAGAATCATTTATTTTCTCACGTATGTGACGGATATGAGTAGCAATGGTGTTATTGTTCTTATTATAGTATTCATCTCCCCAGATCCCATGAAACAGATCTTCTGAGCTTACCACCTGTCCCATATTTTCAAATAGAATTTGCAGGATTGTAAATTCTGTTGGTGTCAAATCTAACACCTTACCTGAAACAATGCATTCATGTGCTTTCACATTCAGTACCAGATTTCCTTCCTTATAGGTATCTGCTTCTTTTTTCTCCGAAGTATTGTACTTCGTATTTCTACGCAGCTGTGCCTTTATTCTTGCAATCAATTCCAATGGTCGAAATGGCTTTACCACATAATCATCTGCACCAAAAGTCAAACCAGTTATCTTATCAACTTCTTCCCCTTTTGCAGTCAACATGATTACTGGGAATAAATACTCCTCCCGGACCTCCTTACACAATGAGAAGCCATTCCCATCTGGAAGCATTACATCAAAAATAGCAAGATCTATGTCATTATTCGTAATCAGCTCTCTAGCCTCTGTAATCGTATAGGCTTTTAATGTCTGATACCCTTCGCTCTGTAAGTACACCTCTATTAATTCAACTATTTCTTTTTCATCATCTAATAATAAGATATATCCCATATAGACCTCCATCTTTCCCCGATTCATAATCCTATCATATCATAAAAGAATAACACTATTTATTGAGACTTTATTAATCTTGGCAGCTCCGACACGATTACAGCATAATCGTATGACATAGCACTCAGATACATTTTTAGGACATTTGTGTGGCGGCGTATAAAAAGAAGGCGTAATGAATTTATCCGCCTTCTTTGATATATTTATTCTTGATTTAACATTATAGTTTATTCTTCTAATTCCACATCTATTCCTAGTTCTTCCGGAAGGAATCGAGGGCATACGTTTTCAGAAGAAGTAATTACCGATGCTGCCAAACGGCTACCAATCTCTACAGATTCTTCCATGGTATTCCCATAAGTAAGTCCACAAACTACACCTGCACAGAATGCATCTCCTGCTCCAGTCGTATCCTTCACAATAACTTTCTTTGCTGGGCAAAAGCCTTTATTGCCATGCATATCTGCATAGACAGCACCTTCCCCACCCATGGTTACGATCATGGAAGGAATCTTTCCAAGTATCACGCGCTGAGAAATAATATCCATTAACTGATCTGAAGTGTATTCACTGTAATCGTCACTAAAGAATATTCCAGCTTCCAGCTGATTACAGATAAAGCAGTCAAATTTCTTTAAGAAATCTCTTCGTTCTACTGCAATACTCATGTTGCTTACCACACCATATAATCTTTTATGATATTTTTCAGCCAACTGAACAATCTTCTTTACCAACTCTTTGTCCATATCAATTTCCACTACAACAGAATCTGCATTACCAATAATTTCATCGCCTTTTTCTTCTAGAACGTCTAAAATCGGCATCAGATTCGGGCGCTGTGAAATGGAACCAGCCAAATCTCCATTGTTGTCAAAGACTGCTAGCCAAGTTCCCATTCCCTGTGGAACAGTCTGAATATACTCTGTATTTACTTTATGATTCTGAAGCTTTTGAATGACTTCCTGTCCCAAAGCAGACTCATCCACAATTCCTAAAAAGGTAGGTCGAAGTTCAATATTTGCAATGTCTTCGACTACATTTCTGCTTACTCCACCATGTATATATTCTACATGACCAACATTTCTTCCATCTGGAATATACTTTGCATCTGGAAATCCTTTAATATCAACAAATACTGCACCTGTAACTACAATACCCATATTCATCTTGCCTTTCTATGTATCTCAATCAATTTATCGCAATGTTTAAATAGATTACCACAGAAATCATGAATTGTGAACTATTATTTCTTCTTTGTCTCTGTTATATTCTGTGAATCTGCTTGGATATCCTCCGTCTTAACTTCATCGGCTTTTCCATTCTCAAGCCACCATGCAAGTCCCATTGCTCCAATTACAATTACTACAAACACTACTACAATAATATTCTGAATCATTTCTATGCTCCTTTTCATTCAAACAATAAGTGTCATTCATTAAAAAAGCATAGATTCTTTTCTTTCCATCCGACCTGTGTATATACCTCATAGTGTTTCGAGGTTGTATACAGCATCCAGTCACGCCCAGAAGCAGCACCAAAAGCATTGTTCCAGTAGCAGCTAATCCAAAGTGTGAGTCTGCAACTACTATTTGTTGAATTCCTCGCATTCCTTGTTGTTCCTGCTCTTTCAGTGCTGTATGAGTAGAACTTAAATCTGATCTGCTATACAGCATTACAATCGTATTCTCATTGTTTTCTTTTAACTGTACAAAGTGATTGTAATCCGCTGTGGTCTGTGCCTCTGACTCTCCGATCGGAATCAGAGAGGAAGCTGCACGAATTGCCATCTGTCCATTCGCTAGAACAATTGCGAATAACAATAACACAATCATCAGATGCTTCTTGTATGTTTTCAAATGCTTCCCCTCCAATTCTGTTTCATTGTCTTCAACATATCACTTTATATTCCATATTGCAATCGAAACTAGCTGCATATCTCTTGTCAATAATAGGCGAAAAAATTTGCTTGCAATTTTCTTCCTGCAATGCTATAAGTAAATTAGATATTAGGGAGTAGTCAGCATTGTTATGTTATATTGTTCGTCATCACGCCGCAAGGCCGGGCAATATACGTACTGTAATTCGTATGTGACGAGACTTTTATTGTACTTATCGTGCAATAGAAGTCTCTTTTTGTTTGCACGGTCACCCAAACTCGTATGAACGGAGGTCATATTATGATGTATTTATTGCTACTCGTGGGATTTATTCTATTAATCAAAGGTGCCGATCTCTTTGTAGATGGTGCTTCATCAATTGCAGGTCTGCTAAAGATTCCATCCATTATCATCGGACTTACTATTGTTGCAATGGGAACCAGTGCCCCAGAAGCTTCTGTCAGCTTAACTGCCGCACTAAATGGCAGCAATAGTTTGTCTTTAGGCAACATTATTGGTTCTAATATTTTTAATCTTCTGGTGGTTATTGGTGTAAGTGCCATTCTTCACCCAATTGCCTCTCAAAAAGATATTATCAATCGAGATCTTTGGTGGAATCTTGCTGTTACTGGTATACTATTCGTTTTCCTATTTGATATGCGTCTTAGCCGCATCGAAGGAATCTTACTGTTAATAGGAATGGCAATCTATCTATTCGTCTTGATTCGAAATGCTCTTCACAACCGCACAACCTCGGAATCACAAAAGGTCATGTCTCCGCTAAAAAGTATTCTATATATTCTAATTGGACTTGGCGCTGTTATCTGGGGTGGAAATCTCGTAGTCAATAATGCCAGCCTGATTGCAGAATCTTTGGGTATGAGCAGCACTCTCATTGGTCTTACCATTGTTGCAATTGGCACATCTCTCCCAGAGCTTGTTACTTCGATTACTGCCGCAAGAAAAGGTGACCCAGGCATCGCACTGGGAAATGCTGTTGGCTCTGGTCTCTTCAATATTATGTTCATTCTTGGAACAACCGCTGCTATCACACCATTAACTGCTGTTCCAGAACTTCTGATTGATACTGCAATTCTTTTTGTTGTGGGTATTCTATTGCTCGTCTTCATTCGCACCAAAAAAGAGACCAGCCGATTGGAAGGTCTCCTGTGTGTTCTCTGTTATATTGGATATTCTGTCTATATCATTCTTCGGTAGTATCAATAGCAAACCGCGCCCATGATTGCTGCAATAATAATCAGCGCAATGGGAGAAAATGCTTTCTTACTGAAGTACTTATAAATACCAGATAGAATCACCAGTACAGCAAGGATAGAAACGGCAATCCAATCTACTTCATAGCTTTCTCGGCTTCCAAGGATTGCCGTAATCCCCATGTATATCCCCGTGGCAAGTATCACTCCCATGAGACATGGTTTGATACCTTTAATTACTGCCTGCACCTTATTTTTTCGCATCCAGTTATAGAGGAATGCTGCTACTAGAAGGGTGACCAAAAAAGATGGAAGCACAACACCAAGTGTTGCAACTGCTGCCCCTAACACACCACCTTGACTGTTTCCCACATAGGTCGCAGCATTGACCATAATCGGCCCCGGTGTAGATTCACTGATAACGATTACATTGGCAAACATGGCTTCGTCCATCCAGCCTCTTGCAATTACACTTTCCTGAATCAATGGAATTGCGCCATAAGCTCCGCCAAACGCAAACATTCCAATTTTCAAAAATTCCCAGAAGAGAGATAAATATATCATTTGTTCTCCTCCTTCTTAGGAATTGAATAAATGGCGAATCCCAATATTCCTGCGATAATTATGAGATATATCGTTGAGAAATGTATCTGCAAGAAGTTTAACATCAGAACAACCGTAAAAAAAGTAAAGATAAAGCCTATACTTACATATCTGTTCTTTTTACTTTCTTCATTCTTCGTATTTTTCAACATATTCTTTATCATCTTTACCGCTGCCTGCACGATCAAGACTGCTACTGCCACACGCATTCCCTTAAATGCATTGGCCACAATTGGATAACCCAACAAATTCTCACATACAGTAGATATCAGTAATATAATAAGAAAGGATGGCAGTGTCATTCCAAATGTAGCAACGATTGCACCAATCATTCCTGCCTTCTTATAGCCTGCATAGGTAGCACAGTTTGTTGCAATTGGCCCTGGTGTGGATTCTGCAATCACTGTCATATCCATTAGTTCTTCTGGTGTCATCCACTTTTTCTTCTCAACACACTCATGGTCGATAAGAGAAATCATGGCATAACCGCCACCAAAGGTAAAGGTTCCAATCTTTGCAAATGTGCAGAAAAGGTCTGGTAAAATCTTCATTCTAGTAGTACTCCTTATTTACGAATTACAAATTAACTCTTTTTTCATTATCATCCCAAGCTTCCACATTTGCAAGTTCTACAATCTCAAATTCTTCGATCTCGTCATAAAGAATCTTAACAACGTCATTCAAGTTCTTTGCTTTTTCTGCCATGACGCTTACCTTCTCACATACCTGATCAACGGTAGCTGCAGTCTCTTCGGTGCTTGCTGCATTTTCCTCAGCGATGGAAGCAACGTTCTGTACCACTGCAACGGTCTGTGTCCTAGCATCATCCAAGGTCTTGGTTTTCGATTCAATCTTTACGATTCCATCTACAGATTTCTGAATTCCACTTTCCACAATCTCAAATGCATCATTCGTTTCCTGAATCTTTGCCTCCTGAATTCCAATGGTATTACATTCTCCGCCATATCGGTACATCCATTTGCAGTTTTATCAAGCTCTGCGCACTGTGTCTGAATCTGTTTAATAATAGCAGTAAGCTTCTCATCTAAGTCTTCAATGCCACGACACATATCGCCAATCACATCTTTTCTGGCTAATAGCTTCTGATTTACTGGAATACCAAGCTTACCATCGGCCAACTGTTGAACTGTACCAATTCCTTCTGTTAATGCTCTTACAATTTTCATTGTTACAAATATTGCAATTACAACTACAAACACCAATTCTATAATTGTCCAATTTGCCATTTCTTTTTGAGTTTCTAGGAACTGGTTTCTTACAGTGGCATATTTCTGTCCTAAAAAGATCATGCCGATTGGCTTGTTACTATCTGCCTCTGACATAATTGGAATATAATAACAAATATATCTAGTTCCTAAAATATCTACATTATCATCCTGATAATCTTTGCCCTGGTCCAGAACTGCCTTGGTGACCTTCTCAGAAGCGGTGGTTCCAACCTGTCTATTCCCACTATCATCCACAATTGTCGTAAGATAACGCGTGTTTCCATAGAATATGGTAACGTCCATACCAGTGCTTGACTTGATACGATCTACAATATCTTCTGCTTCAGAAATATTCGCGTCACCTTTCCACAAAATTCCTGAATCATCCACATGGTATTCACCCTCGGAAGCAGTCTCAAAAATGTTATTAACTGCAAGCGTAGTTGCGTGCATCCCAATATAGGCTTCATTAAAAATCGCATCCTGAATCTTGATTGCTGCAATTGTACATAGAAGAAGACCTAAAAATACTGCTGGCACTGTTGCTAAAAGTACTATCTTTGTTCGTAACTTCATATTAAAGTCCCCCTTTAATAACTCCATAAGAAATAGGCAGAATATATCTATTCTGCTCTATCCCCCGATATTAATTGACTCTCCATTATCCTGTTACAAAAACAATTATAGTTCTTAGGGACTAGGAAAGCAATTTGTTTTTGGGACTTTATCACTATTTTGTCTATTTTTATTACTATTTTCGTATATTTATGCGTTTTCTTATGAGAATTTAGTCCTTTTTTCGCCCATTTCCTTCATTTTCATGACTTTAAAGGCATAATAATGTCTAATTTCCACCTCCAAGACCTTGATTCAGCAGTAATGTACTGTATTCGAACAGGACATCCTGATTCGCAAATTCCACAAAACTCCCCACCATATCACTCTGCACATATCGAAGATCTACCAATGTTATCTTCTGATATCCTTCTGCCAAAAGTGGTGCCAGACTACTTCCAAAGGAATCCCGAAACAGTACTAATTCTTTCTCCGTTGTTGCATTGGAATTCTCAATGGTAAGTATTGCTGCAGCGCCAGTAAGGAACATTTCGTATGCATCCTTTCCTGTGGCTTTTTCCCTATCATACATAGGCACTTCCACACCTTCCCCCGTGTCATACAGGGTTACTGTACATGCATCCAGCATATCATTGGTAAGATATTTCAAGGTATCTGCATGAACCGGAAGTGCAGATTGTCCCACATAGACTCCATCAAAAGGCGTATCCAATTCTACAGTATCATAGTTTCCCTTCAGTGGCGTTCCCATAGCTTCGCCAATCGTCCTTGCCACATCAAGAATTGCTTCCTGTCTCCAATGCGTATCCGTTTTATAGTAGTCCGAGAGTGTAAGTCTCTCGCGAACATCGATCCAATTCACAAAAGGGATCTTTGTATCCAACTTCTCATATAACTTATCGTAATCCATTGCCAGTATCTGATACTCTTTGGATAGATAATAGTTCTTATCTGGAACTGCCACCATATATGGCCTAATCCCCGCATCTTTTAAATATTTGTCGTAGACCCTTGTAATCCGATTAACAGAGTAATCTAATTTCTTATCATCCATGGGATATTCTAATTTAGACAAATACCCCTCTTTATATATAATTCCGTTACTGTCCGTTTTCTGGAAAATGGATCGTTCCGCAACCGCCTTTATGGTTCTGAATCCATCACGAAGTGGGAATTGATCCAATCCATACTCTTCGAATTTGGTCATGAAATCTCCATTTTGGAATTCCACTGTATGAAACTCTTTGTCCTTTGCCAGCACTCGACGTTCGCTCATGGAGTACGTATCTGGTGCCTTCACAAGAAGCCATACCCCCATTCCCATCAGAAACGAGAATGTAAGTAAACAGACCATGACGTTCTTTATTTTCTTCATCTCATGCCCTCCTAGAATCGAAAATATAAGAATGGATTAAAAGAACCATCCACTAGATATGCGGTAATCACAATCAGTAAGCTAAGAAGCACCAGTGGTTCTATCACAATGCTCAACCGCTCCCCGACCTTCGTTCTCGCCACTTTCTGAATTATTTGTTTCGGAAATGGCGTTGCCCCAAGAATCGCAATTATAAAAATGAATCCATAACTTCCAAAATAATAGGTAGTTTCTCCACTAATAAACGGAAGTCTACCAAATCCAAACATACACGCAATATCACTCACTGCCTGGCTCATATCACTGGCATGAAAGATAACAAAGCTTATGATTATCAGAAGAATCACATACAAATGATTCAAAAATTTTGCTTTTTGTAACGCCTGACCATAAAATCTTTTCTCCAACAACAGGAAAATTGCAAAAAACATGCCCCATACAATAAAATTCCAAGCTGCTCCATGCCAAAAGCCAGTTAAAAACCAGACAACGAGAATATTTCGGAACCACTTTGGCTTTGAAACACGATTTCCTCCCAGTGGAATATAGACATAATCCCGAAACCAGCTTCCCAGCGATATATGCCAACGCCGCCAGAATTCCGTGATACTCTTAGAAATATACGGATAATTAAAGTTCTCCAGAAGCTCAAATCCCAAAATCTTGCCAAGTCCAATTGCCATATCACTGTATCCAGAAAAATCAAAATAGATATGCAGCGTAAAAGCTACTGCATACATCCAATAATAGGTCACCGATAAATCTGTAGAAGCTCGGAAGATGTCGCATAATTCACCAAGTGCATTAGCGATAAGTACCTTCTTTCCTAGACCTAATAGAAATCTCTGCACCCCTGCTGCCGCCTTATCAAAGCTATAGGTTCTTCCTGTCAATTGCTTTTCCACATCCGAATAGCGCACAATCGGTCCTGCAATCAATTGTGGAAACATTGCCACATACGTTGCAAGAATAAATGGATTCTTCTGAGCTGGGACATCCCCACGGTACACATCAATGGTGTAGCTCATAATCTGAAAGGTATAGAAGCTGATTCCAATTGGAAGTGCTATGTGAAGGAGCTGCACTGGCAATCCTGTTACCTGTCCAAAGGTTTCCATGAAAAAATCTGTGTATTTAAAGAAACCAAGAAGTCCAATATTTACAAACAAAGAAGCCCCTAGAAGAAACTTCGCAGGGGCTTTTGTATGATATTGTCCGATTAAGAGTCCAAAGAGATATCCCGTTAGAATCTCTCCCAACATAAGAAGGACATATTTGGGTTCTCCCCATGCATAGAAGAGCAAGCTGGCAAGAAGAAGCACATAATTGCGTATCTTCTTCGGTGCCAGATAATATAGTAGAACTATGCCTGGTAAGAATACATATAAAAATGTAATACTTGAAAACAGCATTTGCTAATTACTCCTCAAGGTTTGCTGGACACATCAAGAAAAATACAGTATTACCAGATTTTTCGACTATAGTCTCATCTGCTTCTGTACAAACATTCCATCGTGGATTGGCATTCGTCTTCAGGCTCTCTACAAATGCGTCAACATCCTGTCCCTTCTGGGACTGTAAAAATGTAGCCTACAAATGCAATAGAGCCAATCATTGGAGCGAACATTACGCCCTTATCAAATCCCTTTACTTCCTCATTGAATCCAGTCAAAAGACCTTCCTGAACATCCGCAGTTGTTCCTTTAAATTCAATTATCGAATTGGTAAGAATTCCTGTAGCCAGATCCTGTGGGCTCATGGTTGCATCTGCTGCCATCTTCTCTTCAAAATCTTTTTTTAGAATCTCTCCAGTAGTACCATCTGTTGTTCCTTTGTCACTGTTGTCTTCCCCAGCTTGTGACTCCTGCTGTGTTGTTGCCTCAGAATTCGGTGTGTCATTCTTTGGCGTATCTGTTTTTCCACAGCCAATGGTCATAAACATCATTCCGATTACGAGTGCGATTGCTAATTTTCTTCTCATTTTACTTCTCCTTTGAAATGCGAATTACTAGTAACTTTGCTCTATAACGGTATTTTAACATCTAGATGCAATTATCACAACAACAATTATGATACTGGTTATTATTGGAAAATGTCTAACTACGCTATTATAGTGTTAATAACAGAGCCATTTTAAAATTGCCTTCTGCCTTCACATAATGAGCTCCACCTTTTGCAAATTTAAAGTTCTCACCTGCATGAATAGGATATTCTTTTCCTTCATATCCGATAATTCCTTCTCCATCCAAGGCAAAAATCAATGCTTCTCCTGGCGCTGCGTGTTCAGAAAGACCTGTTCCTTTGGTAAAGCTCATAAGTACAAACTTCAATTTTTCTTCGCTTATAAGATCCATATTAATGATCTTACCTTCTTGATATGGTAATAACTCCTTCAGTGCAAAAACTTCCTTGTCTTTTAAAATATCGTTCATTCTTGTATCCTCCTTAAGTGTAATTTCTGTGTATATGCAACCCGTCTGGGTAACTACTCCAACTGCATCATTGGCAGGCGTCACATAGGTCTCTCCCACTTGAATCTTTCTTGCTCCTGCGCTCTCCTGCTGGATTAACATCTCTCCAGCAACCACATAGATCAACTTTGGATAAGAATATGTCTCTGGTGTAATATCCGTATTCTCTGCTAGAGAAAAATGAGAAATATAATATCCGTTCTCATTGCTTACCAATTTTGAAATGGTACATCCTGGCACCCATGCATTTTCTTGTGCAATTGAAAATATTTCACCTGTCTTCTCATTCATTTTCACATCCTCCATGCTGTTTATTATAGCCATTTCCAAAGAATCATTCCGTTGTATTTCCAACAGCTATGCATTTTCCTGCAATGGAAGCTTGTGAAGAGATTGCCCCAAATTATAGGCGGTGGCAATATTTCTCAAGATATGTTCCTGCTGTAATATAGTCTAATACTGCAAGCAGTATTCCATATCCAATCAGTCCACCCCCTGCCAATACACACATCCATGTCTCCACTTCTGGAATATATTCTTTTGCAATCATAAATCTTTCTTAAATATCGATGGAGTTTTTTTATTCTTCCGAATATGTTTTACTTATTGTCAATAGAAGTGTCTATAACTTTCTTCGTTTCTTGGCAATCGCTTTCATCTTTGCTGCCTTATTGCTCTCATTCTGCAGGCTCTGATAAAGCTTCCATCTTTTTTCCTCTAAGGTTCCATTTTCTAATGCCTGATGCACGGCGCATCCTGGTTCTGATCCGTGACTACAATTACGGAATCGACATTGCGTAAACAATTCTTCGATATCAGAAAATGTATCGTTGATTCCCTCTTCCACATCGCACATTCCGAGCTCACGCATACCAGGTGTATCGATCAAGATGACACCATTCGGCAATTCAATCAATTCTCTGCTGGTGGTTGTGTGCTTTCCTTTGGAATCTGTTTCACGAATTGCTCCAGTCTTCATGATGTCTTCCCCAGCAAGTGCATTCACCAAAGTAGATTTGCCTACACCAGAGGAACCTAGAAATGCAATGGTAGCTTCTGGTTTCATGTATTCCTGTAACTCATTCAGTCCTTCACCGGTCAGAGAACAAATGGCATGCACCTGTACTTTGTCAGATAGTTTCTGCACTTCTTGTACAAACTCACCTGTATTCTCGCACAAATCTGACTTTGTCAGAATTACGACGGGAAGTCCGCCACCCTGCAAGGTCAGTGACACATATCTGGCAATTCGGTTCAGATTGTAATTATCATTCAATGAAACCATGATAAATACATAATCAAAATTTGCAACCATTACCTGCTCCATCATGGTTTTCACGTATGGCATTGCGTGGCCTGACTGATCCGGTCTCTTCAAGAGACTTTTTCTCTCTTGTATCTCTTCAATTACCGAATCTCCATATGGGTTGAAACGAAAGGTTATGTAATCTCCTACCACTGGAAATTCTAATTTGTCTTTATGGAACTTACCTTTCAATACAGCTGGAATCTCTTTTCCGTCATAACGAATATAAAACAAGCTGCGTTGTACTTCACTGATACGTCCTGTTACTTTATTGTCTACTATTTTATTTTCTATTGTCTGCATATTTTCCCTTTCAATATGCCATGACACTCTGCTGGGATCTTTTTAAAGAATTTGCAATTACCTCGGAGAACCAAAAGATGTGGTTACACACTTTTCCTGTTACCCAAATGCGAGTCTGTATGCACGCATTGTAATAAAAGAAAGCCGCAGCAGATTGCCACGGCTTAAAAAATCAATCATAAATAAATCATTGCTTTAAACAATGATATCACTTCATAAAATTCACCGAGGTAATCCAATTTACTTCATCCAATAAAACAATCTTATTCATTTTCTTCATCGGTCTACCTCTCTTTCTGTGAAACTATTCTACACATTGCAGTTCATGTTTCTATTTGGGATTATATTCCTTTGTCAGTTTTCTGTCAATGTAAAGAAGAAACTTTTTCAACCAAATGCAATAGCTGTCCATGGAAGTTTCTACTCATGCCACCGATTCCATTAGTGGTATAGGTAAGTACTGCCTCTGGTGATTGAAAGCTCTGTGCATTTTCTAACTTCCAATTAAAGTCCTGTGGATGAATTCCTATGAGATAATATAATATGTGACTCTTTATGCGTCTGCCATAATAAATGTGTGCTAAAAATTCTCTTCCCCAATAATTCCTAACTCATAGCTAGTGTTTGGTGTATCTAATTTAAAAAACCGTTCCTCTGCATAATACGTAATTGCCAATTCCTTGCTCCTCCTCTACACTATTCCCCTGAAAAATCACCTTTCTTCTATTACTTTTTATTTCTACATAACACAGAATCTATAAGGAAATAAATACCTACAAACATTTTCCCTGCTGCATCTAAAAAAGCAAATTTAGTAAATGGAATATCCACGAAAACAAGACCAACAATCGCGACAAGACAAGTATAAATTCCAAGAAGTACCGCAGGTATCCCATGTACAAAATAAAACATTAGGAAATGGATTCCAACTGCAAGAAAAATCAATAACCACACAGTTCTTGGGTTCTGATGTGTCAACCAAGAGAATAGCCCAAATATTGCGCAGAATGCGAAAAGCACTCCCACTGCAAGATTGGACATTTTTTTCTGAAACGTTGTCTGCTCACTTCTGGCGAGTCGATTAAATAATATTTTTCTATTTCCATAGCAAAGAAAGAATCCCACGCAATAACCGAAGCCAAATAAGCCACCGTTCATTACCTGAGCTTCATATGCGCTAAGCGTTGATAGAATGATAATGATGCCTATGTAGATAAACCATATTCCACAGACTCGTCTTGTACCATACTGTAATGGTTCTCCATCATAACCGAGTTTTCTCATAATTAATTTCATAATCAAGCCTTCTTCTATGTTTTTTCAAATATGATTATAT
>CAZTGP010000003.1:0-46698 GCA_964613325.1 uncultured Roseburia sp.
ATTTGTTCTTTGGCATGATTATTTCTCCTTTGTCTAAATCATATTAACTGCATAAAAAAAGCGAGAATAGCAATCTTGCGATCGCTATTCCCGCTGCACGTCGTGTCGACATTATAGCATGATTTGTTCTTCTGTATAATAGTTGAATTTGTACGAACTTTTTCTACAATTCCGTCAAAATACTATGGATTATCTCTAATTCTTCATCTCATGCGCATGTAAAAAGGCACACTCCTCATCATTACAACTCTTTCCTTCTTCCAAATACATGTTGCAATGAAATACATGAGTCAAAGGGTTCTCCTCTGTTCCATAAATCTTATATATATGCTCAATGCCATGTTCCTCAAGCTTCTTATCCATAAGTGGTGCCTGATCTTTCAGGAAATCTCCTGGTGCAGTCATCACATAAGACGGTGGAAAATGCTTCGTCATGTGGCGGAGTGGGGTAATCATTTCTAGTTCTTCCTGGCTTCCTTTCTTCGGAAGAAATTGCTTTAAGAGTGTTCGATTCTGCTTATCATCAAGGCTGATTCCATCTAAGCTATAAACACCACAATTCAAACAGATTGCTCGAAATTCCAGTTTCTCTGGAATCTTCATCTTATAGTTGTCTGCATAAGATGGATTCCCCATAGCACTGCAATAGAGCGATAGCAGATGTGCTCCTGCTGAATCTCCTACTGCAAACATATTGTTGGTATCAAAGCCATACATCTGTGCATTTTCCAAAGTCCAAGTTAATACCTCATTCATGTCCTCCATCGCTGTCGGAAACTTGTATTCTGGTGCCAATCGGTATGAAGCGTTCACTACTGCAAAGCCATGCTGTGCAAGATTCATACAATAGAATTGATACAGTTCTTTATCGCCGTAGATCCACGCACCACCATGGAAATTCACAATGACCGGAAGGATTCCTTTGGCATTCTTTGGACGATATACATCCAATACTTGATATTTTGTATTCGCACCATAAGAAATATCATCGAATCGTTTGATATCCTCTGGTGTTGTTAACCCCGCGTCGCGTTTTCTATCACCTTTGCCCCAGGTGTGGCGGATGTAAAAGCTTACAAATGACATGGCATTCCCCTTTCGTTATGAAAACGAATATATACTACATATTATACTGCTTTTCCATAGGATTTTCAATTTAAGAGCTTTTATGCGCTATACATTCACCTAACATAAACGCGATTACAACGTAACCGTATGCCACAGGACAAAAAAGACGACCTTTCGGTCGCCTTTCCTATTTTGCATTGTTCGAATAGCTTCTCGTCCTATCCGATTTTATCTTTACGGTACTTTCCATCGATTCCCAGTACATAGATCATCATGACTGTGATTGCCCAAAACATTGCTCCTAATATTGGGATAATCACTGCTGCCTGATTCTGTCCGTCTAAAAGTGGGATTCCAAGCAAGGCAAATACTATGCCTGCGCTTATCCAGAGTTTACCTAATGCTTTGTTATATTTCTCGACATTTGTTACTTCAAATTGCTTCACGTTCGACCAGAAGCCAAATGGTTCTGGTTTCTTTGAGGTCCAACACCGTATTCCTAGTCCAACAAATGCTAGCCCCACTACTTCCCATATGAGAAATGCAATCCAACTCATACTTGTCTTCCTCCTCCCCCATGATTGCCATACAGTTCCTACAATTTCACAATATTCTACTTACAATTATTTGTCAATGAAATATTAGAATGCCCATTCTACGGGGAAGTATGTATGATTATATGCAGTGCAAATGTGCATATTTCTCCTTTGTTGCCAATCCACCGCGGATATGTCTTTCGGCCTTATTCATGTCTAGAACCTTGCGGACTTCATGCGCAAGATTGCCATTGATATGATCGAGACGTTCCGTGACGTCTTTATGTACGGTACTCTTGCTGATTCCATAATGTTTTGCTGCCTGCCTTACAGTCGCGTTGTTCTCAATGATATAATTGGCGATTTCCACAGCTCGCTCCTCAATGTATGTTTTCACAAAAATTCCCCTGCACTACTTGTTTTTACATTGTATGCAGGGGAATTGTTGGGTATTCGGTTGTTTTATTTCAATTTTAGTATGTCAAATCGTTTTTTTCCAAAATAAACACATTCAATCTTTTTTTCTGGGAATTGTACATAAGATAGTTCTTATTTAATTCATCCTTGCTATCAAAGATAATATCTAAATTGTTTTCATCTGCTATTTGAACTATATCTTCAAACAAATATAGCTTAACAAGAACCTCTTTTTGTATTCTTCCTTCCTGATAAAGATTATCAAGGTAATCATCAATTGCATCCTTATTTGTAAATGCAAGAAGTGTATTATCTTCCACTGCAACACCCTGTTTCGATTTTATCCATGGATTGTTCGCCAATGGAGTAAACGTAAAAACTTCTTTTTCATGCAAAACCTCTTTTATCTGTGCCCAATCTCTCTCATTACGTTTACTTTTTTCCAATTTGATATTGAGTAAATTCAGTTCTTTCTCCGTCAACAAATTTGTTTCTTCCCTAATTTTCATCTCGGTTTCAGGTTGTGTTTCATGCAGTGTCTTATGATTTATCAGGCTGTGCAGAAATTTTTCATTTATTTTCGTACATATTCCAGTCTCAGTTTCTCTAACAATACAATTATATTTCTTTGCGCTTCGATCAAATCCGATCATTTCATATTCGACTCCATTATACTCAAACAAACGCATATAATCATCTGATGTAAAACCATAAAAATTGCATTCTGTTTCAAATCTAATCCGCTCTGTATTAAGACCTACCTCATTTTTCTCAAATGTAATTTTCATTTCAAAATCAACTTGTCCATATGAGATTTTGCTCTTCTTCATTTTTACCTGATATTTATCACACAGACTCTGTGTTGCTTTTTTTAAATCTGTTTGAAACGCATTTAATTCTTCACTGCTAAAATTCACTTTTCGCCTTATTCCTCTTTTCCATCCGTAACATATCTTAATGATTTTTCCTTGCAATAACTTCTAGCGTCCACAACATTTTTTATATTTTTTCCCACTTCCACATGGACAAGGTGCATTTCGATCAATTTTTGGTTGATTTCTCACATATGTATCCATTCCAAAGGAAATCACTTCTCGCATTTTTTCATTTTTTACTGCATCACGATACTGGGACATCATATAACGCTCGAATTCCTTTTCGTTTCCCAGAAAACCTCCCAATTTATTTGAAAACATTTCATGTAGGAGCTGATTGCCTACAAATTCCGAATTCTGCTGAATTGGTGTAATATATGGTTGTATCATTTTCCAGCAATATGGATATGATTCCTGTACATATTTTATTTCTTTCTTATGAGAAGAATAATACAGTGACATAAACCATTGATATCGTAAAAATTCCTCATCTATCGTGTATTCATGATATTTTGTCCATTCTCCGTCTATGTCAAATGTTTTATTATGACAGGCTCCCAAATAATTTTCCATGAAATAACTAACCGAACTATCTGCGTGGTATAAATATGATTCATACGCGCAGTAACCTGATTGAATCACACCTCCGTATTCCTGTGATGTAAGAACTTCATGGTCCTGAATAAATTGTAATAATTCTAGGAAATATGGTCGGAACCATTTCTCTGCTAAATCACACGAAATAAAACTAACAGTAGCGGCTATGTGATCTCGCAGTTCTTTTGTCAGTTCAGACTTTTCTATAAAATTTATATACAGTTTCAAATCATCCTTCAGACGGTTTTTCTGATTAAGTACTACATCAAGATTTAGCACATTTTCATAAACACCATCCATATGAATATCCGAATGGAAGCCATCTGCATTTAAATCTTTATCTAACAATTCATGAAAGATATCATTACTTTTATCAAACTGCTCCAAATTCTGCAGTGAATCCGCATATGCCGAATAATAGAACGGATTATATTTTTCCAATGGGTATATTCTTTGTAAAAATTCTACTGCTGTTTGATATTGTCCCTCTGCATGAGCTGCCATTCCATAGTAGAGACAAGCCTCCGCGTTTTGCGGTTCCTTTTTTATAACTGGTTCATAAAGTTCCATTATTTCATGCATTTTTCCCTGAAGAAAAAGCGCAATAGCATGAATCTCCCTAATTATACCTGGATCCTCTGCCTTTGGATCTAGCTCTTCTGCCATTTTAACTGTCTCATCATATTTACAACTCTTCATAAGATGAATCATTTCTACTACTTGCTTTTGTAATTGTTCTGGCAATGACTGAATTTCATCCTCAAATTCATCTCCATTATTTACTGATTTTTCTGCTTTGATAATACGATTCATTTTTCACTCTTTCATTTATCTTATAGCTCTTATTTATCGTTTATTATGCAATATTAATATCTCTCTTACACTTTATTCTCATTATACATTGAAATTTGTACTTTTACAGCATCTCTTTCATATACCAGTTAATCACTCCTGGATATTGTATTAGTTTTTCCATGGTCTTTCTTTTCCGAGCCAACCATGTTGATCCCAATATTCTCTTTCTACCGGCGATGAATCCCAGCCCTTCTTATGCATCATCTGCATTGCCTTGAAAATGCATTTTGTTTTGATTCCAACGGAAACAGCTTCTTTCTTTCGAATCTTTGCGGCGATTTTCTTCATGTCATTTTCAAGCTTGCTTCTCTTTTCTGGCTTCACCATTCCCCAGTTCGCAGCCTGTACTGGCAGACCATAGGTCTCTGTAACTGGAACTCCCCAGTAAAATAGAGAATCTTTTACTGTACAAATGGTTTTCTTACAAGATGCCCCTGCTGATGCGGTTAGAACTACAGCTTTCTTCTTGAACATCCACTCTTTTGGTCTATGTACCATCCACATATCAAAGAACAAGTCCAAGAAAGATTTCATTGCGCCACTTGGTGCCAAACAATAATTCGGTGTTGTAAAAATGAAAACATCTGCCTGTTCCATGGCTTCAAGAATCTTCTCTTTTCCGTTCCAAAATGGACAACGTGTCTCATCTTCAATACAGGTATAACATCCCAGGCAGAAATGATTTAAATCCCTTGGCAAAAAGAATTCAGTAATCTCATCTGGCCGTGCAAGTTCCTCTGCCACAATTCTCCCCATGTGATAGGTTGTTCCTTTATGGTTCTGCCCATGTACCAATAATATTTTCATGATTATTCCTCTCCTTAACCACTAGCTTATGTTGCTTTCGCTCACATCTTCACTTTTAATTCAAACTCCAGGAAATTCAAAAGATCCTGTTCCTTAAGTAAAATACCATTCTATCATAGCACTTCTAAGTTCTTTTTCAACGTTCACGGTTGCTTTGATGTACCATGAAGGATAGCCCAAAAGCCATAAACCACGCAACTAAGAACAAGATATGTAAGAATCCAATTTGCTCACCTTCCCATATATCATCTACAATACATAGGATTGGTGCTAAAATGAATATTGCACACCATACACCTCTGGCAACGCGATTCATCCAGTGATATGGGAAGATGTGCCATCCCATGAAATAGTCATATCTTGTGAAGTTAGAGAAATCATCAATAAAGTCGTCGATTTTCGCAAATTGTGTTCCATTTGCTTCCTCTTCCTTGACGTAATCATTGTAATAATTCACATCGACCTCATCAAAGGCTTGATCTGCTATCATCTTCTGGCACAGATCGATTGACCCCTGTATCACCATCTGTTTGTTCTTTAGATCCAGAAGTTGCTGTTCTAAGACATCTTCCATCGTGATCTCATTCTCTAATAATTTTCCAATGGTCTCCACAGAAATATCCATTTTTCGCAAAAGAATAATCTGTTGTATCCGAAGGAAATCCTCTTCTGTATAATTTCTATATTTACTTTCTGCTTCTCGTTCCGGTCCAATTAACCCCTTCTTCTCGTAGAAACGAATATTGCTGATACTAAGTCCTGTCTTTTCTGCGACTTCTCCGATCCTCATGCAATGTTCTCCTTTTCCTGTCTTACAATTTCTTTCGGATATCCCAATAAAGATAGCAATGCTATCGCGTTTGATTCCGTGCTTACGCCTTCTCGAATTCGATAATCAAAGGATATATCGGAATTCTGAATAATACTCTCAAAGTGGTAATTGTGGTAAAATGTATTCTCTGTCAATTCATTATCATGTGTCGCTACAAGCGTCAGGCAATCCCTTTTCCCCAAGTAATCAAGAATTGCTTTGGAAGCTGCAATTCGTTCTTTCGTGTTTGTTCCCTTTAATATCTCATCGATCACACAGAATATCTGTTTTCCGCTTTCGATCTTGTCCAGCATACGCTTCAGATATTTCGCTTCACGGAAATAGTAACTTTCCCCAGACAACACATCATCTCGCAAAGACATGCATGTCATAACCTGCGTATTCATCAAAGCAAATTGATCCGCAGTACAGGTATGAACCGTCTGTGCCAAAATGCAATTGATTGCGACAGCTTTCATAAAAGTTGACTTCCCGGATGCATTCGTTCCCGTAATAATTGCTCGATTCTCTAATTGAAAATCATTCTTCACTGGGCTCCCTAGTAACGGATGAGCCAATCCTTCTGCCATAATTCCAGTATTTCTATGGTAAGGCTTACACCACTGACCCAGGCTTTTTCGATAGGATAGTACACCTATCTCAGAATCCAGTTCTCCCGCGAATTGGAGCAGCTTCCATACATCATCCTTCTTATTTTGAATAACCTTCATAATGTAGTTGAAGGTTGCCAGATCCAGTAATGTAATCCCCCAAACATAATCATATACAATCGCAAATACATCTCCAGTAAGTGTATTCTGCTTTCTTGTGCTCATGTCTAATATGACACTTGATATCTTTTTTAAAGACTGGATAGCGCTCTTCACCTCCTCTGAAATAAGGAGACTTTGATTATGATATTTTCCCATCCATTTCGCAAAGTCATAGACTTGTTTAAATACAGAAAGCGCATTCAGGTACACTTCGTATTTTGTCTTTGTTCTCATATATATCGTTAAGTTCAGAATTGCAACTCCCACAAATCCTATTACAAATATATCACGATTCATAGCAATCGCCAACACAAGTGACACTACCAGCAATACCTGTAATACATGCAGCAAAAATGTATTCGAAATACTCCAAAGCTCTGTGTTTTGGAGAAATTCTGGTAGATAATAGGCATCATCTCGTTTTCCAATGTCATTTAATCTTGTTTCGATCTCAAATCGCTCCTTGGGATTTTCTTCAAAAAAGTTAAGTTTCTTCTCGAACTGATCGAATGTTTTCTCTTTCGAATAGTTCTTCAAATCATGAAGTCTGTGATACAATACCTGCTCCCCAATAAAGCTATTGGTGTGATTCATGCGCAGAAATACCTGATCCATCTCCAAGTCTTCCCATGTAATATCATCCACAAGTTCATCTGTATTCTTATGAAGTTCCATCGTCTTATGATAACGCGCCACATTTTCCAATCGCTTCTCAGCATTGTAATAAGAGATTCCCTCCAATGGATTTGTTCCAAAACTATTAGCAATTAATTCTTTCCGCATGTTTCTTCTGCCATTCATAACGTTTCCTCTATTCCAGTTGCATTACTTGTTAGCACTAAAATACTGATTTTTGCAACATTTATGCTGAAAATATACAGTATGAACCAGGTTTAGAGTCAATAGATTCATGAAAAAAGGTGCCTAAATCGGCACCTTTTTCATGAAACTATAATTTTTTACTTTTCTACTTCAACCACATTCTTTGGCTTACGGAATCTTCGAATAGTAAGCACTACCATAAGAAGAATCAGAAGTGGACATACAATATTAACTCCAATAATGATTTTTTCTACAATCATTTTCTTATCTAAGAATACACTTCCTGGCATTGCTCCATTCATTGCTTTTGAATTTGCAACAGTATAAAGCATATGGTGTGCAGCTTCTCTTGCATAGTGATAATGTGCTGCATTGTTTTTATCAAAGTCAAATCTCGCAGATGCATCTGCATAGGTTAACTTGGCATCTCCACCAGCTTCAATCATCTGGTACCCATCCATAAATACGCCTGTGTTGGCGTTATCGGTTAACACCATACCTTTGAAATTCCATTCAGTACGAAGGATTCCTGTAAGCAAGGAGTATGATCCACCTGTCCAGGTTGCACCTACACGGTTGAATGCAGTCATCACTGCCTGACAAGCAGGAATGTCTTTGGATGCATTCTCATAAGTTCCATCGTTGTTCGTCTTGATGTAATTCATTTCTACATCTCCGACTTTCATACACATCTCAAATGGTACAAGATAGATTTCACGGGCAGATTGCTCATTTAACCAAGTTGCTGCACCAAATTGTCCATCACGATCCCCACGGTGATCTTCCTGATCATTGAATGCAAAGTGTTTTACATAAGTATACATTCCTTTGGAAGCGGCTCCTGCTACTTCATTGGAAGCTACCATACCTGATAAAAACTGGTCTTCTGAGTAGTATTCCCCATTTCTTCCAGAGAATGGTGTACGGTGAATATTCATAGAAGGTGCATACCAGCCATCTGCTCCTCCAAGAATTGCTTCATTACCAATCATTTCTCCATAGTCTCTTGCCAAATCCTGATTCCAGGTCTGTGCTAAGGTCATCATATTCGGGAACATTGCTCCGGTTCCACCATAGATTAATCCTGATGCTGTATCTGCATCCACACAGAATGGCATATTCACGGAATCCACATAGTCAATTCCATATCCTGATTGTGCAATTAATTCATAATAATCTTCTTCTGTAAGCTGATCTAAGAGTTCATCCCATTTCTCATCCTCATAATCCAGACCTCGCATCTCAATGAGCTTCAAACCATTGGTTGCGCCATAAACAATCTTATCTTCAAAGCTTTCTGGATCAACGTCTGAACCAGAATCAAAGGAATCTAACTGCGCCAGAAGTTCATCGCTTACAACTTTTCCATACGTATAAGATGCAGCATTTCCATCAGAGTCCGTACCATTGATTTCATTTCCCCAGGTACTGATATCTCCCATTGGTTCTCCATCATGTGTAGGGAAGGTGCCTGTCCAGTCATTACGCGTCAGATAAGCCACATCTCCTGCTGCATCATCAAATACATTTGTAATCTCAGCTCCACTATAGGAATCTGTTGCATAGGTTATTGTATCGACATCTGCATTTTCCGGTACATAAGTAGCTACGAGTTCTGTATTTGCTTCCACTGCATTCTCTGTTCCAGCTGTTTTAACAGCAAGAATCTGATCTACTGCTGTGTGTGCATCAGTTGCTGCTGTAATATAGTATGTTCCAGCATCTAAGATATATGTTTTTGCATTGTTTGCATCATATGCTTTCAACTGTTCCTGATCAAAGGTTACTGTAATAGTCTCCTTTTCGCCTGGTTTCAGTTCTTTTGTTTTTCCATATCCAACTAATTCTACTGAAGCTTTCTCAACACCATTTGCAATATCATATTCGGTATAAGGGCTCTGTGCATAGATTTCTACTACATCTTTTCCAGCTACATCACCGGTATTCTCCACATCTACAGTTACTGTACAGGTAGTTCCATCCCACGTAGTAGTTTGGTTACTCCAATCAAATGTGGTGTAAGACAATCCATAACCAAATGGATATACGACTTCTTTCTTATAGTCATATTCACCCGCATTTCCCTGTCCAAGAATTGTATCCTCATAACGTGTCTCATAATATTTATATCCTACATATATTCCTTCTGCGTAAGATACATAATTGTATTTGGTTGCAGTACCATCTTCATTGTAATAAGCGTAATCACCAAAGTTCTGTGCTGCTGGAGATGCAAGTGCATCAGCTGCAAAGGTATCTACGGTACGTCCAGATGGGTTTACCTTTCCAGTTAATGCATCTGCCAGTCCGAACATTCCGTCTGGTGCGTAAATCACAGACTGAATACTTGGATATTCTGCTACCCAATCTAATTCTAATGCTGCATTTGAATTCACAACAAGTATTACATTATCGAAATTATCATTTAAGTATTTGATGATTTCAAGCTCTGTGGAATCTGGTTCCAGATAGCTCTTCTCTTTGTCCTCTGCACTTTCTGCATGATTGTACATGGAACGAGGCATATCTCTTCCTTCACCAGCTACACGTTTTAAAACGTATACCGGAGTGGTTCCCTTTACACTGTCAAGAACAGCAGAATCTTTCTCTAGTACAGAAAGTGGACATTCATTGATTGCAAAGTCTTCTGCATCCCCGAAGCTTACAGATCCACTTGCCAGACCATAGTCTGCTCCATCTCCCTTTGCGTAGAAGTTCCAGAGTGTCTCATTTACTTTCATTCCATCGGCTTCCACTACATCTTTCAAAGGTGAGCCACCGCCAAGCATTCCACCACCTATTGAGAGCTTTGCTGAATTCACTGAAAAGAAGCTCAATGTCTCATCCTCTGCGATAGGCAATACCTGATTATCATTCTTCAAAAGGACAAGTCCTTCCTCTGAAATCTGATTCTTCAATGCATCTTCTGCATCTGCAATCTCTTCTTCGGTATAATCTGCTTTGTTATATTCCAAATCCAGACCCTCTGTGTCTGCCTTGGAGTTATCAATATTTTTCACATTCTGACCAACCATGTCACCTAAGACCATGTTGACCATCCTGTCATTCTGTGCCAGAACTGTGTTCGCTGCAAACATTACAACTACCAGTACTAAGCTAAGAACTACTGAGAGAATTGTGCGGATTACTTTCCCAACCATTCCCTTTTTCTTTGGTTTACGTCCTTCCTTCATAAAATTACCTCCCATGGTATTTTTTTAACGGTCCCCTGTAAGGAACTTCGTTAAACATACTCTACTACAGGAGGTATTATTTTATACAAGTCTTTCATTAATTGGTCATTTTTACGTCGTAAATGACATCCGAAGTACAAATACCTGGTTATCTGTCTCGATTGTTAAAAATCCATGATACTTCTCAACAATTGATTTCATACTATGCACCCCAAAACCATGATAGTTCATGTCTTGCTTATTGGTCACAGGTATCCCATCTCTTAACCGGATAGTACCTTCATATGGGTTTTCTATCTGCACAAGAATCATTCCTTGGCGCTCCATGATAGAAAACGTAATGCTACGCATATCTTCCGGCACTTTCTCTACCGCTTCCATTGCATTATCCACTGCATTCCCAAGAAGTGAATATAAATCAATTGGATCCATAAAATTCATGAGGCTTCCGTCTGCGATGCAAGACAGTGTAATCTTTCTTTGTTTACACAACAAGCTCTTCTCTGTAAGAATCGTATCTAAGATATCATTTCCAGTCTTTATCATTGCATCATAGATCATCACCGATTCATCAATAGAGTCCAGTACCTTTTTCTGCGCATCTAGATTATTCATGGTGCGAAGTGCTGCCACTTGATGCTTCAAATCATGGCATTTGGTATTAATAATATCGATCGTCTCCTTAGACATCTCATACTGTGCTTTATGTTTCATCCACATCTGTTCCTGTAATGCCAGTTCTCGCTGAAGATTCAGCTGTTTCTGTTGTTTTAACTGACTATATAATACGAAGACACATGCAAAAAGTGCATATATTGCATGAATCTGTTCAAACTGATAGGTGCTTGCCACCATACTCATAACTAATACCAGGAAAACCGTAGCAAGTAATAATCCCACCGATTGCACTGCACTTGTCCCATAATGTCCGCCACGAATCATCGGTTTTGCCACATAGTAATACGCAAGTACATAGATTGCAATATGTATCAGTGGATACCAAATACTACCTGCATCCGCTACGCTTTTTCCAGCGAAGTCATTCACCATCAAACGGATACAATATGCTATATGCTCCACCAAATAGGCACATGCGATGCTGTAAATTGCCTCCTTAACCGGAACCAGATACGGAATCTTGATAAGACAGAAAAATAGCCCTAACAACACTGCGCCAAAGAAGAGTGTATAGAAGATTGGCTTTTCCATCATCGTCTCCATTCTCCTATATGCCACATTTGTAATAGCTTGAAGCACTACAACAAGTGTAACAGCGCCTATAACAGACCATACCATGCGCCACCAATAGTTCTCTTTACGCTCTAAACGAATTGAAAACGCCAAAATCGCACCAAATAATTCCAATGGAAATCCCCAAATTTGCATAACCTTCTCCTTTATGAACGGTAACTCTCCCCAAGATAATTAGAAAACGCATCTAAGAATTCTTTTTTCCTAGTTCTTGTGATTACCAGAACATCCCCATTATCCATTATCACTTCATCCCTTTGAATTTTCTTAATGCATTGCAGATTCACCAGAAACGCTGCACTACATCTCGAAAATGCCAAGCCTTCCACTATCTTTTCCAACTGCTTCATGGGGCTTCGCATCACATAAGTGTGATTTGTTGTAATAATGAATACCGAATGATTCTTTACTTCCATATAAAGGATTTGATCTGTCCCTACTTTGTCTTTTCTGTCACCTTCCGTAAGAAGAAGATATCGTACTTCTTTCTTCTTTACAGCATTTAGCGCCTTTCTCATCTTCAACACAAACTGTCCATAGCTTACTGGCTTAAGCACGAAATCCAATGCATTTACCTCATATCCTTTAATTGCATACTGAGCCATTGTAGTAATGAAGATTATCACCACATCTTTATCCTGTTCTCGAATCTCTTGGGCTGTTTGGATACCGTCCTTATCCTTCATCTTAATATCTAGAAAAATGATATCCCACTGTTGATTTCCTAGCGCATATGCATCCATGAACTTCGCACCATCTGCAAATATCTGTACCTGAATCTTTATTTGTTCTTCTTCCTCATAACGCATCAAACAACGAATTAAATGCTCTTGATAACTTCGTTCATCTTCAACAATCGCAATACGAATCATGATTTCTCCCTACTCATTTTACTTACATCCGTAATTTTCTCGTAACTATACTATATCCGTATTGCTTATTTTTGCCAATCACTTTTCTATATCAAGATAAAAAGGTGCCCTCTCGGACACCTTTCCCTCTTATTGCTTATTCTTCTCCACTGCTTCTACGAATGCGGTTGGATTGACGATTTTTGAACCATCACCTGCTCTGGCACAAGTATCTACCAGTATTTTCATCGCCTGGTCATTGCTAAGGCTTGGATCAACCTGCCAGCCCATAGCTAATGTTCCAGCCACCAGTGGAATCCCCCAGCTTAGTCCGCCTACTCCTTCATATCGATAAGTTGCTTTCCCAGTTACATATTCTTCTGCAACTGTGCGATAGTTACATGGTGCACCGATCACATTCGAGCTCAATTGATATGGTTCATTAGGAAAACCCCCTCGACATTTTGTAAAGTCCTCTTTATTTTCTGGATCACAGTATGCAGGTGCTATAGAGACTCCATCGTATCCTTCCTCCGAGCAATCTAGAACCAATATTCCTGCATCTCTTGTTCTTTGCAAGGCTTCTTTGTACGCCTGTGCATTTGCAAATATATCACTATAACTAGGATCAGCTGATATCGAAATAACACGTATTTTCTGGTCTGCTGGAAGCTGTGCATTCTGTTCCACAACCCAGTCAAGTGCCTTTGCATAATAAGAACTGTCTGCTTTCCAGGTTGGTACTGCTGCGTAATAGACCTTAGCGTCTGGCGCCACTCCGATATCTTTGCCTACCAAAATACTGGTAACTGCCGGTCCATGCATAGATCCGTTATCTTCTGGCATTTCACATCCAGTGTCATAATATGCCGCAATCTTATCTTTGAATTCTGGATGATCCAGCAATAAATTCTGATCGATAATTGCCACATTTACGCCTTTTCCTGTGTATCCTTTTTCCTGAAGTGCACGAATTCCTATTCCTGGATTTTTCCCTTTCTCAATCAATTCTTCTTGAACATCCTCACTTCCCTTTAGAATAACCTCATCATTAAAGGTATACGTGTAAATCTGTTCTGGTTTATATTCGCCTTCTTGTAAGATTCTTTGAGAATCATCTTCTGGACGAAGATCATCAAAAGGTTTGCATATACATGCCACTGCAGCAGCTTCCGTCTGTGTGGCACTTCTTGTTTCTGAAGTATCATCTGACTTCTTTCCTGTACTGCAAGCAGTCTGTGATAGTAGTAGTGTTACTGTAAGTACTAAAATAACTTTTCGTTTCATTGTGTCCCCCTTCTTATGTCCGTTATTTTCGAATTTTTTCGTTGATAAAATTATTATAGCACTCTACTACTTCACTTAATTTATAAGATTTTCTTAAAATGAACTTCCAGGAATAATCAAACTTACACCAACTTTAAATAAGCATATACCAACAGGTATCAGAATTAGGGTGCAGCAGCAAATAATTCCAATAATAAATGCAATTAACCCAATCGGAACCTTCACAAACAACCAAAGTACTGCCATAAGTACTGCTCCTGTCAGTTTGAACCCCACCCATAACAAAGCTCCTAATAGTAAAATAAGTGTTAATGTAATCATAATTTTTCTCTCCCTTTTCAAATGTCTTTCTATTTGATATGCATATAGTTTATAATAGTGAGAAGACATCTTAAATTGGTAAAGATGCAAGATAAAGATATCTAATTCGCCAAAAGGTGCGAATTATGTTTTAAGGAGAATATATTATGGGTAGAAAATCAACCAAGGAAAATAAGAACATTTATCAAACCAGTCGTGAAGAACTTGAGCTGACACGTGATGCTGCCGCTGAATTACTTGGCTTTATGTCCGCAGACCGCATCGAGAAGATAGAAAATGAGAAATCTGCGCCACATCCTGATGAGATTCTTGCTATGGCCGATTGTTACAAGAACCCTTCTCTGTGCAACTACTATTGTTCCCACGAATGTCCCATTGGACAGAAGCATGTACCAGAGGTGAAATCTAAAGATCTGTCTCAGATTACCTTAGAGATGCTCGCCACCTTAAACACCTTATCCAAAGAGAAGGATCGCCTGGTGGAGATAACTGTGGATGGCGAAATCAGTGAGGATGAAGTATCTGATTTCCTTAAGATTCAGAAAGATCTTGAAAGCATGCTACAGACAATAAATTCCCTAAAGCTCTGGGTGGATAACACCGTGGCCTCAGGGAAAATTAGTAAAGATATATTAAAATAACTTAACCTTGAAAACTATTTGTTGCAATGCGATCAATGAGCTGTGTCATATCTTCTTTCGCTGTGACTGTTCTGCTCTCTTCAATCACACGTTTACGCTGATCCACAGACATGTTGCAGAAGTTATTCATAGCACTATGATTCATTGCCATGGAAAATGCCAAGCCTTCCGGCATCTCTTGATCCATTTCATCCATAGTATTCATACCATCTGTCTGATCTGCACGTTGCTTCAGCGCGTCGTATTGCAGCTTTCCTTGTTCCTCCATATTATCATCCTCCTTTTTGTAATAGGATGCGGAAAAACAAGGCTATCTATTCGTTATTTCTATTGTTATCACTTGAATCATTATCATCTGATTCATCAGAATCTGGTTTCTTCGCCTCTTCATGCAATTCAAATGACGCATCATTGTTTCTTTTTTCAATATCTAGTTTTTCATTATCTAGTTCATCATTGTTTCTTTCATCATCAATATCCTCGTCATTCACCGCCACAATGTCCTCTGGATCTAGGACTTCCGTGCGGTTGAACCATGACAGGAGCTTGCGCTTTTTCTCCGCAATTACACCCGCGCGCTTTTCTCGCTTTTCTCGCTTTTCTCGCTTACTAGCTTTTGCCTCTTCCTTTGCCTGGGCATTTTCCAATTTAGCAGCTTCTTTCTGCTGGAGCTGTTCCTGCTTGGATGCTTCTTTTATCTGGATGCGTTCCTGTTTGATCTCTTCTTTTACGCGAAGCTTCTCATTCTTCTTCACTTGTTTTCTTGCAGATTTCTCAACTGTTCGAATCATACTCTTAGCATCCCCAATACGACGCTTTGCAGCGCGATATGGATCATACAGGAAGTATGCCAATGTGGACAGCACAAGGACGATTAGGCCACCTGCTAACCAATAGGGAAGGAGAATCTCATAATAAGAATATTTCAATTCATAACCAATGAAAAGCACGAGCATAGATGGGAATATAAGTATATCTAACAATTTACACAATATACTCCAGATTCGAAAGCTCCTTCCCTGTTGAATTAAAATAGATGCCTGTACCCCAGTAAGGAATAGCATCACAAGACATGTCTGAGATTCGATTCCATGAAGATATATGGTAAATCCACTTAATGCCACAGATAACAAGAACATTGCCAGTGCAAAGCCACGGTAATAGGCGCCGTTATAGTGCTTCATTCCCTCTAGCTTATCCTCGCTAAGACCATGCATATCATAGACATGACGGTTGATTCGTTCCTTCATTTCATGGCGATATTTACGGCCTTCTGTGGTATGCGCCATCTTCTCATCCATGTCATCGTCCATCTCGCGGAGAAGTCTCTGTTCTTCCCAAATCTGTTTCATAAGAAGATCTTCCTGCTTACGCTGTTTTTCAATCTCCTCTTTGATCCACGCTGCTTTCTGCATCTGGATACTTTCTTTCATAGCTGGCTGCTCGCTATTATGTACTACTGTTTCTTCCGTAAGGATATCCTCATTCTTATTCTCTTCCATCTAAGTTCCTCTTTACATTTTTACTGCAAAATCTATTTCTGGTATTTCTGATATAGTCGTTCGAAGGCCCCAAAGGATCTTCTTATCATCTCTTCATCTACACAATAGGAGATTCTCACATAACCTGGGCAATCAAATCCAGTTGCGGACACAATTAACAAATCTTCTTCCTTTGCTTTCTCACAGAACGCGTCTGCGTCTGGTTCTAATGCTTTCACAAACATATAGAAGGCTCCATCTGGTTTAAAACACTCGTAACCGATCTTTGTAAGACCTTCATAGAGAATATCACGGTTTGTCTTATAGAGGTTCACATCTCCTGTTGCACCGATGCATCTTGCTACCACTTTTTGGAAAAGACTTGGTGCACAAACATAGCCAAGCGCACGTCCTGCTCCACAGATAGCTGCATAAATGCGTTTGCTCTCATATGCCTCGTCGGGTACAAGAACATATCCGATTCGCTCCCCTGGAAGGGACAAGGATTTGCTGTAAGAGTAACATACAAGGGTATTATCATAGTATTTTGTCGCATATGGGACTTCCACTCCATCATATACAATCTCACGATATGGTTCGTCCGCGATCATAAAGATTTCGGTATCAAATTCCTTTGATTTCTCCTTTAACAGTTCTGCCATACGTGCAATTGTCTCTGCAGAGTACACCGCACCGGATGGATTGTTAGGTGAGTTAATAACAACACCTTTTGTATGCACTGACAATGCATTTTCTAATGCATCAAAGTCAATCTGGAATTCCTTGGTATCTGCTGGAATAACGACAAGCTTTGCTCCTGCTGCTTCCACAAATACACGATATTCCGGGAAAAAAGGTGCAATTACAATAAATTCATCGTCCCTGTCCGTGGTCAATGCACGAAAGCACAGGGAAAGTGATGCTGCTGCTCCCATTGTTATGTAAAAGTTGTCTGCATGAAATGCTGTCCCATAGGTCTTATTCAGGTAATCTGCGATTGCCTGTCTGCATTCCAGGTCTCCCTGTGCGGAAGTATATCCATGCAGCTGAGTAGAGCTCAATTCCTTCGTCAGCTGGCAAATAATTTCATTTACACAATCTGGTGCAGGAACACTTGGATTACCAATAGAAAAATCATAAACATTCTTCGGTCCTACGACTGCTGCTCTTTGTTTGCCATATTCAAATAGTTCTCGAATTGCGGAACGCTTACTTCCCAATTCATACATTGTGTCTGATACTAATTCCATGTGTCCAACCTCGACTTCCTTATTTATTCTTAATTCCAAAGATTCTCCGCACATAATTCTTGTTTCGCATAAAAACAGATACTCTTTGAAAATATTTCTCATAATAATCATAGCAGATTTTTCATGAAAAATCTTGTTCACTGATAATCTTTTTATACACAACTGATAATGTTTTTATACACAATCACGGATAAAAAGATAGAGACTGCTGCACGCTTACGTGCAACAGCCCCTGTCTTAAAATTCTTATAAGGTATACATATTCACCTGTTCTTTTAGATTATCAGATAAATCTTTCGTATTTAAGCATTCCTGATTGATTTCCTGCATAGATGAGAGAATCTCCTGTGCGGATGCACTTGTCTCATCTGTAGCTGCTGCATTCTGCTCAGCTGATGCACGGATTCCAGTAACTGCTTCAGATATTACTTTACAGATATCTGTCAGATCCTGGGTGACTGCACCAAGGGTACTAATCTGTCCATTAATACCTTCAATATTCCCTGTAATATCCTGATATTTCTCTTTCGTGTTTTCAACGCCTTCTACCTGTTTCACAACGGTCTCTTTGACATTGGCGCTCTGGTTCGTGGCATTCTGAACACATTCCTTCAATTCATTCAACATGTTATTGATTTCACGTACACATTTTGCAGATTCTTCCGACAGATTACGAATCTCATCTGCTACAACCGCAAAGCCTTTTCCAGCTTCACCAGCTCTAGCTGCTTCAATTGATGCATTTAAGGAAAGTAGATTGGTTTGAGATGCAATGCTCTGAATCATATCCGATGCTTTTGCAATCTGCTCTGTGCTGTGATTAATTCTGCCAATACTATCAAATATCATATTAAAGGATTCTTCAGCGTCTTTGGTTACATCGGAAAGTTCCACTAATACTTCCGTTCCCTCTTCACTTGCAGCTGCAATCTGCTTGCTGGTATCCTGCAATTGTCTTGAGATCTCTTCATTCTGAGCTGCGATATGCTCCAGGCGTACCATCTGGTCGCCTGTTTCTTCAATGCTTCCAGCCTGATCTGTTACACGTTCTGCAATGTCTGTAATTGCAGCTGTAATCTCGCTGATATTCTTACATATCTGGTCGGACTTCACATTCATGGAGTCGGAAGCCATGTTCATATCCTCGCTGGAAGATCCCAGAACACTCATAATATCCTTTAAGGACTTCTGGAGTCCATTGGTTGCAACGGCTAACTTAGCCACTTCGTTTCTTCCTTTTACTGGAATATCTCTCTGTGTCAAATCACGTTTCTCTAATAGGAGCAGATGATCTGTCACCTTGCGAATTGGTCTTACAACATTTCTTGAGAAGTAAAGAATTACAAGCAGAATGATTACAACCATTGCTGCACTGGATGCATAAGTAGCTATCTGGCAAAATGCAATAATTCCGTTGATATCATTGCCCTTCTCTTCAAAGGATGCCTGTGCATATTCTACCAGCTTATCAACACACTGATTCAACAGCGTACCATCATCCTGGAATGATGCAAGGTAATAGCTTGCAGATGCCTGTGCACCTTTCTCAATCTGCTGGGACATACTCTGAGCCACATAAAAGAAGGAGCCAAACTGATCCTCAACTACCGTCCAGCCTTTTGTATGTTCCGCATCTATTTCAATGACCTTTGCCAAAGATTCCTTGAACTTCTGCTCGTAATCTGCCAATTGTGTTGTCTGGTCAGCTGACACACGGTTCTGTGCACTCATCGCCAGCACAATATTCTGGATCTGTAATACATCCATCTGAATATCGGATGCTTCATTTAGAATCACCATGGATTCATCCATCATTTCATTGGACGCTTCTTTTGCTTGATTCAATACCATATTAATACCGAGCTGTGTCACAATATAAATCACAAGAATTATACCAAAGCCCAACGCAAATACCTGATTAAGTGATTTAAAACCCTTTTGGGATAATTCATTCTGAACACCCTGTTGTTTTGTCTTTTGTACTTTTTGTACTTTCTGTTTCTTTTCCTTATTTTGTTTTCCCACTATAATACCCCTTTCACATTACGATGGAAACTTTCTTTTTTCCCTACGCTTATCATATCATCTTTTTTATAAAAAATCACTAATTTTTCGATTACTTTCGACCTTTTTTCGTAAGTATTTCGCACTATTTTTTCAGGCTATGGTTTTTCTCACTTTTTTTACCCTATAAATATTTTGGAAACTCAGGCACGAGCCCTTCGTAATCGTACGTCACAATACGCCAAAAAGGACTCCTCACCAACGAGAAGTCCTTTTGTTTCATCTTATCTATTCACGATATCTGTTCTCTAAGCCAGATTCTCCACTGCTGCCCGTTCAATTGGAAGCCCAGCGGTATAGCGCTCCATAAACGCATCAAAGCCTTTCACATCCTCCGCATCTGGTTCAACCTTATAGCCAGTATCTCCTTTAAATACTTCAGATACCAGATAATCATCCAATGTCTGTCCATTTTCTTTATTGATCATGTAAGAAGCAAGAAGTGCCATTCCCCACGCTCCGCCTTCCCCAGCAGTTTCCATTACAGAAACCGGAGTATCAAGCGCTGCTGCAAGAATATTCTGTCCGACACCTTTTGTCTTAAATAATCCGCCGTGTCCAAAGATAACATCAATCTGAACCCCTTCCTCTTTCAACAGAATATCAAGTCCTGTCTTTAACACGCCAAGAGAAGCATAGAGATTGGTTCTCATGAAGTTCGCCAAAGTAAATTTGCTGTCTGGTGTACGTGCAAATAATGGACGGCCTGCATCGAATCCAGTAATATGTTCACCGGAAAAATAATTGTATGCTAAGAGTCCGCCACAATCTGCATCTCCCTCCATCGCTTTACGATAGAGCGTTCCATAAAGGTCGTTCATGTCTACCTTCATTCCAAAGGCTTCTGCGAATTCATGGAAAATTCCTACCCATGCATTAAGGTCAGAGGTACAGTTATTACAATGAGCCATTGCAACTAAGTTACCAGTTGGAGTGGTTACAAGATCAATCTCATCATGTACTTCTTTTAAGTCTTTCTCTAATACGATCATTCCAAATACAGAAGTTCCTGCTGATACATTACCAGTTCTAACTGCGACACTGTTGGTTGCTGTCATACCTGTTCCTGCATCTCCTTCTGCTGGAGCAATTGGAACACCTGCCTGTAAGCTGCCGCTGATATCTAATCGCTTTGCACCTTCTTCTGTTAAGTAGCCAGCTACATCACCTGCAAGTGCAACCTCTGGAAGCAGCTCTTCCAATTTCCAGTTGTATCCCATAGCCAATACCTTTTCATCAAATTGGCCAATCATACGGCTATTATAGTTCTTGGTATCAATATCAATTGGGAACATTCCGGATGCTTCACCCACTCCGATGACTTTTCTTCCTGTCATCTGCCAATTAATGTAACCTGCAAGTGTAAGTAATGTATGTATTTTCTCAACATGTTCTTCCTTATTCAGCATTGCCTGATACAAGTGTGCAATGCTCCATCTCTGTGGTATATGGTAGTTAAAAAGCTTTGTCAGCTCCTCAGAAGCCTGACCTGTGATGGTATTTCTCCAGGTACGGAATGGAACCATCAGTTCATCCTTCTCATCGAATGCCATATAACCGTGCATCATTGCTGAGAATCCCAATGCTCCAAGCCTTGTGATGGTACATCCATATTTCTCTTTCACATCTACAAGAAGACTCTGATAACAATCCTGAAGTCCTTCCCATATCGCATCTAAGCTGTATGTCCAGATATGATTGACTAATTGGTTCTCCCAATCGTGTGTCCCTGCTGCAATTGGTTCGTTGTCTTCTCCAACCAATACGGCTTTAATTCTTGTGGAACCAAATTCAATCCCCAGTGAAGCTCTTCCACTCTCAATATAATTCTTTGTATCCATATCATTACCCTCCTATTATGAACCCCCTGTGGTTCCTATTTTATTCTTGTGTATCTTGAGCATCGCTCATTATAATCATGAACAAACTGTGTATTCCTGTAAAAGCAATTGACAAATCGCTTTTCACATGATACACATTAGTATATTGTTACTATTTGTGAAACCTTGTTTTACAAATACAACAATGGTTTCCATGAAGATAGCATACAGATTGAGAAAGGATCTTCCTTTCTGATGGGACTGCTTCTCTCATCGTGATCTATCATCGCATAGATGATCATCTCTACAATGGTCAGCACTCACCAATTTACTGTTTTTATGAAAACATCTTCCTTAAAAAGCCGTTGCGTTGCAACGGCTTTTATTTTTCTGGAAATACCTTCGTTAATTCTGTCCGTAATATGCATTTGCTCCATGCTTACGGAAGAAATGTTTATCACGAATACAGTTTGGAGCTGGCTTTACTTCTGGGTTAATCAGCTCAGTCTTTGCTGCCATCTTGGCAACTTCTTCCAAAACCACTGCATTGTGTACTGCTTCTGCTGCATCTTTTCCCCATGTAAATGGTCCATGATTTGTGCAGAGTACACCTGGTGTATACATTGGATTAATTCCTCTTTCTTCAAAGGTCTCAATGATTACAAGTCCTGTGTTGGTCTCATAAGCTTCATCAATCTCCTCTGGTGTAAGACTTCTTGCACATGGAATTGGTCCAAAGAAATAATCTGCATGTGTTGTTCCATAGAGAGGAATATCTCTTCCTGCCTGTGCCCATGAAGTTGCTTCTGGAGAATGGGTATGTACCACACCGCCGATTTCAGGGTATTTCTCATAGAGTTCAAGATGTGTTGCTGTGTCAGAGGATGGTTTGTATTTTCCTTCAATCTTATTGCCTTCCAAGTCCATAACAACCATGTCTTCTGGCGTAAGCTTGTCATAATCCACACCGCTTGGCTTGATTACAAAATATCCGCTCTCTCTGTCAATTCCACTTACATTTCCCCATGTATAAGTAATGAGTCCACGCTTTGGAAGCTCCATATTCGCTTCATATACTTGTCTTTTCAATTCTTCTAACATAACTTCGAGTCCTTTCTAATTCCCAGATAGTTATAATCGTCTGTTCTCTTAGTATTTTACTTAGTTAATTGTGAAATTCACAATCCTTCAATTGACTATGTTTGCTTGTATTCGCAGTACATAGTCCTTGTGATATTAAAGTGTTTCGCAATTAACTATATTGTACTATATGACGAGGGGAACATATACCGAATTTCTATATATTTTCCACCTATCTTTTATACTTTTTAGCGATATACAATCTCTCCTAGCATCAAATCACGTTTGAAGTCACGAATTGTTGTGTCCTTATCAATATAGACTGCTTCAATTCCCATTGCTGCTGCCCAATCCCCCATCTGCTCTGCAGTCAGATCATAGGTAAATGCAGTGTGATGTGCGCCACCAGCCAGAATCCATGCTTCTGCACCAGTCTTAAGATTAGGTTCTGGTGTCCAGAATGCGGTTGCTGTTGGAAGCTTCGGCATTGGTTTCTCGGTCTGTTTGCAGTTAACATCATTGATAATCAGACGGAATCTGTTGCCCATATCGATTAAGGATGTTGCAATACCATGACCTTCCTTGGAAGTAAATACCAGTCTTGCTGGGTCTTCTCTATCGCCCATAGAAAGTGGCTGACATTTGATGCTGATTGGTCCCTGTGCAATTGATGGACAAATCTCGAGCATATGTGCTTCTAAGATTCCCTCTTTGCCTGGTACTAAGTTATAAGTATAATCCTCTAGCATGGAAGTTCCCTTGGCATCCTTCATTCCAGCAGTCATGATTTTCATCAGACGCACCATTGCTGCAACTTTCCAGTCTCCTTCTGCGCCGAATCCATATCCCTTTTCCATTAATCTCTGAATCGCTAGTCCAGGAAGCTGCTGTAATGCGCCAAGATCTCCAAAGTGTGTTACGATTGCCTGATAATTCTTTTCTTCTAAGAAACGTTCAAATCCCAGCTCAATCTGAGCCTGTACTGCAACGTGACGTTTGAATTCTTCAGGGTCTCTGCCTTCCAGTAAAATATCATATTTATCATAGTATTCATCCACTAATGCATTGGTATCGGACTGTGATACTGCTGCTACAGAATCTGCGATTTCATTTACTGGGTAAGCATCTACTTCCCAGCCAAATTTCAGCTGTGCTTCTACCTTATCGCCTTCGGTTACTGCAACATTGCGCATGTTATCTGCCACACGCATTACACGGATATGACTGCTCTCTACAATACCGATTGCAGTTCTCATCCAGGAAGCAATCTGTTCCTGAACTCCTCGGTCGGACCAGTGGCCAACAACGACTTTTCTCTCAATTCTCATACGTGTCACAATATGACCATACTCGCGGTCTCCATGTGCAGACTGATTCTCATTCATAAAGTCCATATCAATTGAGTCATATGGAAGTTCCTGATTGAACTGTGTATGTAAGTGAAGAAGTGGCTTACGATATTCCTGCAATCCAAGAATCCAAGACTTTGCTGGAGAAAATGTATGCATCCAGGTAATCACGCCTGCACACTCTTCATCAATATTGGCTTCGTTAAATGTTTTACGAATTAATTCGTTAGTAATTAAGGTTGGTTTCCAAACCACTTCATAAGGCAGAACCCCCGACTTATTTAATTCGTCTACCATCTGCTTTGCATGTGCTGCAACCTTAGCTAAACATTCATCCCCATACAAATCCTGTGATCCTGTACAAAACCAAAACTTATAATTTTTCTGTAACTTCATACTCTTCTCCTTTCGCTTATCGCGCAATAACTACCATAATCTTATAATTTGATTATAAGGCTTGTATGCTTGTGTGTACAAGTTGTTTTTATTTTTATAATGATTACTGACAAAGTGCTGATTTCATTGGGTTTATATACAAGAAGAACTTGTATGACAGCTGTGATTTTATCATACAAGTTCCTCCGCTATGTTTCTATTAACGTTCTATGTTCCAATTGTTTGTCCATCAATGTTGATCTGCTATTTAATCTTTGCTTCGCTCCAGGGTGGAATCCCGCACCACCACCTCTGGTTCTACCAGAATCTGGCATTCTTCCGCTGTAATCTCTTCCTGCCGTATGAGCTTTAGCATCAGCTCTGCAGCCATCATTCCAAGCTTCTCCTGCGGATGGGATACCGTTGTAATACGGATGCGATTATTTTTCGCCAGAAGAGAATTATCAAATCCTGTTACTGAAACATCCTGTGGTACACGAATTCCATGTTCTCCCAGTGTGCGAATCACCTCCACTGCAATCTGGTCGTTGTAACAAACGATTGCATCAATTGGCAGTTCTGCATTCGCCGAATGATTCATATTTAGGATATCATTAATTGCATCTCTCGGCTTAATTTGTCGGTCCTCTGTATAGAACCATACCACATAATCTGGATCATACAGAATTCCCGCTTCCTGAAGTGCATGTACATATCCTTTATGACGGTCTTTGCCCTGGACATCATCTGCCTTAAATATTCCCAGAATTCTCTTATGTCCTAGAGTTAACAGATGTTTCGTAATTAAATAGCCGCCCTTCACATCATCCATGAGCACATGTGGCTTCTTCATCATCTGCGCGAAGCAGCCCTGAATAAACACATAAGGAATCTCATACTCATCCATCTGATCATATAGGCTAGTATGGCGACAGGAAATCTGACTTTTACTTGGTTCAATAATCATTCCATCAATATCCTTGGAGAGCAGCTCCTCAATGCATCTCGCTTCCGCTGCCCTGGAATTCCCTGTTGTCTTTAAGATAATACTGTATCCATTTTCCGTCAGCACACGGTCTATTCCCTGAATAACTCGTGGAAAAATATAGTCGGATAGGTAAGTGGATACCACTGCAATATTCTTGGAGGTCTTGGTATGCCTTGCCCACTCGGATACAAAGGTTCCCCGCCCATGTTCTGCATATAGATATCCCTCTGCCGTAAGCTCTGTGATTGCTTTGCGTACAGTCTGTCGGCTGATATTGTATTCCTTTGCGAATTCATTCTCCGACGGGATCTTCGTCCCTGCTTCGAATTCCTTCGATTTAATCTTCGTCTTGATATCTTCCATCAGACGATAATATTTCGGTTCCTTCATCCCTGTCTTCCTTTTTAGATAATATTTATACAAAATCCCATGACAAATGCTACTTTTTGCTCAAATATTCCTCATAGATTTCCTTCTGGATGCGTTCCAATTCTTCCCTGAGATTCTCTGCGCTCATTCGAAGTGCTCCCTGTCCCATAACTGTCAGCTGTTCTAACCCATCATTGGTGGCTACGGTCACTCTGTGTTTTCGTCCGATCTCGTGTACCAGCTTCTCGATATACATATCTGCAGTCTGGTCAGTCTTGGTGTAGATTACTTCAATATCGTGATAATGTTCTACACTTGCTGGATGATCCTTGGATTTATAGGCATCGAACACTACTATGACATGGCATCTACGATAGCCCTGATAACTGCCAAGCTCATCTAGAAGCTTTCCTCTGGCGGAATCAATGTTCACCCTGGAGAGCTCCTTCAAATCCTTCCATGCAAATATAATGTTATATCCATCCACAATCAGATATTCTTCCTGTGGTTCTCTGGTTGGGTAGATAATATTTCCCTGTTTATCATGCTTTGGCTTGCGTACGCCGCTGGCATCTGCCTTATTCTTCTTCACCCATTTCTTCCGCTCCTGATCCAGCATATCGTCCTTATTCATACCGAATTCTCTGGCATAGATGGATTGTAATTCTTTGTCCAGCTCCCAGGAGTTTGCAGCAGTCTTACTCTCTTTGGGAGTTCTTCCCCAGCTGCCACCTGGTCCAAAGGCTGCGCCTTCGGTCTCATACTGAAATCCATCCTGCAACCTCTGTTCATGGTCTTCGTCCTCTGGATGAAACACATATTCCAGATGCATATATTCGGGCACCTTATCCCAAGGCACAAGAAATCCCGCTCCATGAGCGCAGAATACCGACGCCGTTGGATTCGCCACATCCGCTTCACTGTCATAGGCTATCTCTGTAATCACTTCTTCCGCATTGTGACACACATCATACCCCTTCAGTTCCAGCGTCAGATGCCCCATTCCCTTAGTATAAGAATGCACCTCCGTCATATAGTCCTGCATGGTCGCAACCGGTGCAGTTCCTGTAAGAATTGCCATCTCTCCAGTCTGTCCACTGATAAATTCCGGCGGCTCAAACTTACCATAGCGCACCTTCAGATCCGACATTGCTCGTCCAACCGAATCCACTGGAACTTCGAGAGAAAATGCATAGACCGGTTCAAGCAACACGCTCTCTGTGGATTTCAATCCTTGGCGAATCGCACGGTAAGTAGCCTGACGGAAGTCCCCACCCTCCGTATGCTTAATATGTGCTCTCCCTGTTAAAATGGTAATCTTCACATCAGTAAGTGCAGCTCCTGTCAGCACACCTGGATGCTCCCGTTCTTCCACATGAGTAAGAATTAGTCTCTGCCAATTCAGATCCAGCACATCTTCACTACAGGCAGATGCCACCTGGATTCCACTTCCTGGCTCACCTGGTTCAATGAGAAGGTGTACCTCCGCATAATGACGTAACGGCTCGAAATGTCCTACACCTTCTACCGGTTTACGAATTGTCTCTTTATAAACGATATTTCCTTGTCCAAAGCTTACTCGTACCCCAAAGCGGTCCTGAATTAAACGCGTGAGAATCTCTATCTGCACCTGTCCCATCATCTGGGCATGAATCTCTTTCAATTGCTCATTCCATAGAATATGAAGCTGTGGATCTTCTTCCTCCAGCTGCTTCAATTTCAGAATCATATCTGTAGCATTCACATCCTGTGGCAGAATAATTTGATAGTTCAACACTGGTTCTAACACAGGGAGTTCAACACGTTCTTCTGCCCCAAGTCCCTGTCCTGGGAATGTTGCTGTAAGTCCTGTTACTGCGCAGACTTCCCCCGCCTGCACTTGGTCTGTCAGCTCATATTTCTCACCGGAATAGATTCGAATCTGATCTGCCTTCTCTTCCAGCTCTCCATAAGCAATTCGTCCCTTTACCGCTAGGGAGCCTCCCGTAATCTTCATATAGGTCAGCCTGCTGCCCTGAGCGTCTCTGCCCACCTTGTACACACGTGCCTGAAATACGTTAGAATAAGACGGCTGGTTTGCATACTGTTCTATCGCAGATAAAAGCTCCTCCACGCCCTCCAGCTTCAGCGCTGAACCATAGAAGCATGGAAACACTTCCCGCTGCTCAATAGCCAATCGAATCTGCTCATCTGTGACCCGCTGATGCTCCATATATTCTTCAAGCATAGGCTCATTACACATAGCAAGGGCATCGTAAAATGCATTGCTTCCAATCTGTGAGAAATCTACGCATCCATCCGATAATTCCCGTTCCAGCTGCGTCTGTACTTGCTCTTGATCTGCTCCTGCGAGATCCATCTTATTTACAAACAAGAAAGTTGGTACTTGATAATGTTTCAGCAAACGCCACAAGGTTCTCGTATGCCCCTGAACCCCATCCGTTCCGCTGATTACCAATATTGCATAATCCAACACCTGAAGTGTCCGTTCCATCTCTGCAGAGAAATCCACATGCCCAGGAGTATCCAAAAGCGTAAGTTCCAGCCCTTCTGTCACAATTCTTGCCTGCTTGGAGAAAATCGTAATTCCACGTTCCCGTTCCAATGCATTGGTATCTAAAAATGCATCCTGATGATCCACTCTTCCAAGGGTTCGAATCTGCCCTGTTCGGTATAATAATGCTTCCGATAATGTAGTTTTGCCTGCATCAACATGGGCAAGAATGCCCAGTACTAATTTCTTCATCTATCATTCCAATCTATCTATTATTTCCAATTATTTTCACCCCATACCTGATTGCATAGATCCACACAATACTGTTTGGAAAATGCAGGATCCTGTGCAAGGATGGCATTTTGAGAAGCCAACTCTTCTGTATAATCTGAAAGGAAATATCCTGTCACCTGTTTTGGATTGTTCGTGAGATGGCAGACAATTGCCCGCACCCCATAGTCGACAACTACAGCATTTCCAGTTGCATCTCTTCCAATGGTAACCTGAGCCATACCGCCTACCATACGGTTGGATACCCCATCGCCAGTCTGGGCGGTCCAGCTGATATAATTTCCTAACGAATCATAGACCAGCATCTTATTTCCTGTGGCAGAATCTGTCACCCATTTCACAGGCTCTATTACATGAGGATGCGTTCCAATGACAAGATCCACTCCGTTTTTAATGAAAAGATCTGTCCAGTACTGTTGGTCACTATCTATTGTCAGAAGATACTCTGTCCCCCAGTGCGGGCAGACAATCACAAAATCTGCAAGCTCATTCGCCTTTTTCAAATCATTCTCAATACGCTCTTTGTCCAGATAATTTACCGCATATGGCATGTCCGCTGGAAGTGGAATCCCATTGGTTCCATAGGTGTAATTCAGGATTGCGATACGTATTCCTGCCTGCTCATAGACATAGATATTGTCCTGTGCCTCCTGGCTGTCATTGATACCGAGAACCGTTGTGTCAGGATGATGCGTTTTCCAATAATTCAGGCAGTTCGTAATGCCAGCGCCCCCCTTATCCAGTGCGTGATTGGTTCCATGAAGAATGACATTGAATCCCGTATCCACAAGTGCATCACCCACCTCATATGGAGCATTGAAGTTCGGGTATCCTGAGATTCCAAGCTCTTCTCCGCCTAGAATGACCTCCTGGTTCACCAACGCAAGATCTGTCTGGGACACGGTATCCTTAATCTCTGAGAAAAGTGAATGAAAATCATATATTCCATCCGCTTTCTTACAGCTCTCCTCCACACCATCATGAAGCAGCACATCGCCAACCATCAGAAGTGAGATTTGAGACTTGTCTTCTGTCTCTGTTTCAATTTGTTCTGTATCATCCGCCTCTGTGCCGACGACCTCTGTTCCCCCAGAGGATAATGTTGGCCAATCATTGCCACGTTCTGTTGCAATAGTGCTTCGATTACTACATCCAATACACAAGAAAAGAAGTATCAGCACCCCTACTAGACAGCTTCTTCTGCCGTATTTCTTCCACATCATGTCTTCTCCCTTACATGTGCTTATCATCAGGTAATCCCATTTCATAACGCAATTGTATTAATGGTATATCTTGTTCTATTTTAACACATCGAATATACCGGAACAACACGCGATTGAAAGGATGTTTCCGCAATTCGATTCGGAGATTCTTCTTGCTTGTAAATACCCCAAAGGCTATAATAGACAGGCAGGAGGTATTCGATACATATGAATAAAAAAGAAGTATTAGAGTTAAAAAGACGTTTTAAAAAAGATGATGCGACATTTACCCAGCTTGTAGGATGCTATGTAGACTGCAATCGCAATAAGCTCTGCAAGTTCGGCGGTAAATTTTTAAGTTTAGAAGAAGAGGAATATCACAAGTATCTGGAGATTGCGAACAAGGCACTATCTGGCACGCTTGGTAATAACCTCTTAGACCTCTCTTTCCCGATGCAGGAAGAAGAGATTGGTGGAAGACAGCAGATCCTTATGGCACTTCGCGACAGCAAGCTGGAAGACGAAGCACTGCTAGATACCTATTATGACCTTGTCATTGACACCTATGACTACGCTGGCAACTACCTGATTCTTCTGTATCATGACGCATATGACGTTATGGCAAGAACCAAGGACAATAACAATCTGGATGAATCCGAAGAAGTATATGATTACCTGATTTGTGCCATCTGTCCTGTTACGCTTTCGAAACCAGGACTTGGTTATCTGGAAGACGAGAAGCGTATCGGGCCTCGTATCCGTGACTGGGTAGTAGGTGCCCCAGATACAGCATTCTTATTCCCAGCATTCAATGATCGAAGCACAGACATTCACTCTACCCTGTTCTACACTAAGAACACCAAAGAACCTCACTCCGAATTCATGGCAAATGGTCTTGGATGTGATCCAACTAGAACTGCTACTGAGCAGAAGATGGCGTTCCATTCCATCGTACGCAACGTTCTAGGTGCTGAGGATGAGCGCACAGAAGACCTTCTTGTGAATATTCAGCAGAATCTATGTGAGATGATCGAGGATTATGAAGTAGTTCACGAGGATTCTGATGAAGAATTCCTGTTAGATAAAGCAACCGTTGGAAAACTCCTAGAGGACAGCAATATTCCAGAGGAAAAGGCTTCCCGCATCGAAAAGACCTTGGACGAAACCTTCGGGGACAAGCCTCCAATAGCAGTGAATGTCATCGATAACAAAGCCATTGAAGAACATGCTATTGTGTTGGAAAAAATCGAACTGGCAGATCAGGTGGAAGTTCTCACACAACAGCTGGACGAGAAGACCAATCTGTTGAACGAGACCACCACACAGCTGAACGAAAAAGCAGAAGCATTAGATACCTACGAATCTGAAACTAAGACCTATGATGTCATCCTTCGTGTAAAGCCTGAGAAAGCTTCTCAGATTCATACACAGGACATCGGTGGCAAACGCTGTCTGGTTATTCCAATGGATGAGAATGAACATGCTGCAATAAACGGTGTGAATACCACCGTATAAACACGCTAAAGGGGACAGAGGATAATTGAATTGGGACGGAGTATTTTGCAAAATACTCCGTCCCAATTCAATTATCCCCTGTCCCTATTTCATTACCTTTAGCTGTCCATTATTCTCAAACATGGCCTGTGATACATACTGTGCAACTTCGGTCACATGGTTCTCAATTACCCACCGCTCCAATTCCAAATCCTTCTCTCCATGGAGTTTTCCAATGGTATAGCGATTCAGTGTATTACAGAACTGCATCAATTCTTCATAACCTCTCATGCGGTTCAAAAGATTCGTTCCATAACGTTCCTGTTCAAAGCCTGCGGTTACAATCACCTGCATACAAAGGTGAAGTTCTCCTGTAATATCAGAAGCTTCCATCAGTACATCCGGCCGTTTCTCACGAAATGCCATAAAGTAGTTCTTTGCGGATTCATAATCCCCATCCTCGAAATAAGAAGCAAGCTTCCTCTTCAATTCCGCCGTCTCTACCTTCTCGCCAAGCATCCCCACCTTACACTCATATACCTTCAGCCTATTCTTTAACACCCACACATATTGCAGAAATTCAGAAATGAATCCGAAAATACGGCGGTGATAGTCATCTTCCTCCTCGATGGTAATCCGTTTCTCCAATTCGAAGAGAATTCCAAAAAGCCATTCCATATATTCGTCGTAGAGCGGCTTCTTGCAAATCATCATATTTCCAAAGTAGGTATGCTTCTCATGTACCAGCTTTTCAAAAAGCTCATAATATTCTGGATAACAGTCCTTAATTACCTTTGCGGTCTCGTCCAGATAATAAATCTTATGATTCTCAGAGAATCCCTCATAGTAAGAGTAATTCAGTTGCAATGTCTTGGTTGTAATAAAATCATAACTCTTTAGAATTTCTTCCACTTCCTGGGTAGAAAATACATAGCCCTGTGAGTCCAAAAGATATCTTCTATAATGGCAAGTCCCTACGATATCCACATCCGATACGTTTTTCCATACCCAATATAATCCTGTCAGTTCGCTGTAGTAACAATTGCGCATAGATATACTGTCACCAGTGTCATCCCCTGGATACCGCAGCAGCTCCAGTTCACCGGATTCCATAAGCTGAGGGAAGTCCACAGCTGCTGCATTCCATTCCGCTGGTTCAAGTCCGGCTTCTCCCGTGCACATTCCTCTGTATTTTCTTAAGTTCAAATCATACTTGCGGCACCATGGTTTGCGTCCCACATGAAGCGGACGGTAGGTCTGATCCGCAGGAACCTCAAACGGACGGTGTGTCATTGCATAGATTCTTACACTCATTGTTATCTCTCTTCTTCCATCAGTCTACTTGTTTTCTCAAAAAGATCTAAAAAATGCTGCTCCACTTCTTTAAATGGACGGGTTTCATATTCTGGGATGCTGATGAGCACTGGCTCAATTGGGAAAAGACATTCCCCCATGTAGAATTTGAACTCATAATATAAACATCCATCATCAATATTCTTAATCAGTTCTTCCTCTTTCTCAGTGGGAACAGAACCAAGATATTTCTCATAAATGGTATTCTGCAGCTGTTCTTCAATCTGAAGGTACATGGTCATGTTCTTCTTCACTGGTCTTGTAATATCGGACAAATATGCCTCACTGGCATCGTGCAGCAGGCATCCCAGTGCAACCCTCGGACTATAATTTCTTGCCAGCGCCTCCTCACAGCACTGAATACTATGCTGCGCCACGGAAAAGAATTCTGGAAAATGCCCATTTGCCCGTGTCATCATAGATAGCGCATGGGCAATGTCCTCGATGGCAATCTTTGCAGCAACTGGATTCAATGTATCAAATTGAATCTTGGTGTACGTAGTAATACAATCTTTCATTATATGTTTCTCCTTCTTCTGCTGATCCCCCAACCAGCTCTTTTCTCTGTCGTTATGATCTCCCTGTGCAGCTACTTCGATCTTCACGTTCCATGTCTCGAATATAACCTCTGGAGAACTCCTGTGTAATCTCAGCAAGCTCTTTTCTGCCTTCGATATATGGCACATACATATCATATCCCAGTGCACTTCCACAGCCATCGCAGCCAAAATCTCCATATCCCAGTGATTCCTGTACGTACTGTTCGCGCTGCTCTCTTGTGGTATTTTTAATCAAATAATCTTCTCTCATTTTATGTCCTATCTTTGTATTTTTTTGTCGAATTTATTCTGTTATATTAAAAAATATCAATCCACATTACAATTATGTAAACCACTACCACTACTATTTTTGTAATCTTGTTTTGATCCAATAGTTCTTCATCTTATAAGCTGGGTCATTTGTCACTTCCTTCCCCAGACATGGAATCCTGGTAAAATGCATCGCATCCTCCTCGGTTTCGAATTCAATCTCACCATAATAGAATTCATGCTCGGTTCCTGGGTCCACCAGACATACTTCCAGTATAAGCGCATGTGATGATGTCTTGGAATTGCTGCCAATTACCTGTCTGCCATAGCTCTTGTCATCCATAGTCTCTGGAAGTTCATAAGAACGATAATCCTTCTGAATCATTGGAACTCCCAGCAATTCCACTGCTTCACGATAGAAGTCGCCATCAATGGATGTCTTTATCTCTGTTCTTGTAAGATCACCTTCCCCCTTCATGGTAAGTCTATAATTAGTCACCCCCGTATGTTGATCTGTTGCTGTATGAATGCGTACCTCTGGCTTCACACTGACATAACCTTGCTCTATGGTTACTTCACGGAGGCATTTCAAATCTTCAGGGAATCCCTCCATGATAAACTTTCGTTCTATTTCTAAAGACATTTCTTAATTCCTTTCCAATTACCAAAAAAGACCTGCAGTTTCCTGCAGGTCTTTCTGTAGTTCTTCTTTACACTGCGACATCGAACATCGATCCAACCATGCTGTAGGTTCCGCCCTGCATAGCAGCATCATAATATGTATTCTGCTCCTGCATTCCACTTGCAATCTCATTGTAAGCTTTCTGCATCTTCGTGTTCTGAGCAGCCTTCACATTGCTAACCTGTGCAGTCTGCGATGTCTCTTGGGATTCTTCAACTGGAACCACCATTGCATCTTCAAAGTCAATCTTCTTAGATGCGCGTACTGGAGGAACACTCTTCCCATAATTCGCATTAATATTCATACTGCTTAATCCATTTAATGGTGCAATTATCAAAATGTTCCACCACCTTTCCCATCTGTCGTTCTCATGACATTTATCAGTACTTATGTATTTATTATAAATCCACTATACCAAAATTACAATTCTTACAAATCTTAAATTTTTCATAACAAATAATTCGAATTCATGAATTCTGTATTTTCCAAATATAAAATCACCCTATTACGAATCTGCCGATCTTCCTATTTGGCCTGTAACAACAGAAATTGGTCAACCACTTCCTGCTGCTGTTCCTTTTGTGTAATGGAAGCTGTTCCATCACCTTTCTGTTCTCCATAGCAGCCGTATCCAGCGTGATTGCCGCCTTCAATTACATACTCAGTCATATCATCCGGTAGATTCTTCTTATTCTTGTCATACTTGCTGCGATTCATGACCTTATCTTCACTTCCATAGATAGATAGGACATGTACGTCACTGTACGACAAGTCAGACGTACTGTACGCACCAAGAAGAATCAGGTCATCCACGGTATCTGTATGTTTTCCAGTGTAGGAGGCCGCCATGGCGCCACCTAGTGAATGCCCCATCAAGGACCATTCCTTCACATCCGGATATGCGTTAATCACATCATCCGCTGCATTCATATCGAACACAGCCAAACGCCAAGGCATTCGAATCAAAAATACCAAGTAGCCCGACTCCGCAAGGCTCTGCATAAGAGGTGCGTAAGCAGTCTCCTCCACCTTGCCGCCTGGATAGAAGATAATCCCCTTCTCCAAAGGCTCCTCTGGTTCAAATAGATAATAGTCATCCTCTTCTGTTACTGTCACCTCTTTGGTGTCATGTAATGCATCTGTACCTTTATCCGTGGCGTGATAATAATCATTTACATATACCTTTGATCCATATAGGAGCAATATCACTATGCCAATTACGGACATGGTGATTGCTACCTTCTTACCGGAACTCATTACCAGCAGATGACTTCAGCGCCATCTTCTGTTACCAGAACCTGAATCTCCCACTGTGCAGATGGAAGTCCATCGTCTGTGTACACTTCCCAGTCATTCTCTGAATCCACATAGATATCTGGTTTTCCCATATTTACCATAGGTTCAATCGTAAAGATCATTCCTGGAACCATTAACATATCCGTGCCACGTTTGGTATTGTAGCCAACCCATGGCTCTTCGTGAAATTCCAAACCGATTCCATGACCACCGATTTCTCTTACAATAGTATAGCCATTAGAAAATGCATGGTCATGAACTGCCTGTCCCATATCTCCAAGGAATCCCCAAGGCTTCACCTCTTTGAGTCCAAGCTCTACGCATTCCTTGGTTACTTCCACAAGCTTCTTCTTCTCTGGGCTTACTTCACCGATGCAGTACATACGGGAAGAATCTGAAAAATAACCATTTAAGATGGTAGAACAATCCACATTGATGATGTCGCCCTCTTTTAAGATTACGTCCTCAGATGGGAAACCATGACATACCTGTTCATTCACCGAGGTGCATACGCTGTATGGATATCCTTCATAATTCAATGGTGCTGGAATTCCACCCATAGAGGTAGTCATATCATATACAATCTTATCGATCTCTGCGGTGGACATTCCTGCATGGATATGTTCTCCGATATAATCCAATACTGCAATATTAATCTTGGCACTCTGTTTAATCCCTGCAATTTCTTCTGGTTTCTTTATGATATTGCGTGGTGGAACCTTGTGTCCTTCCGAAGCAAATTTTGCTATCTTCTCATCAAAATTCTGATGACATGCTTTATATTTTCTCCCACTGCCACACCAGCAAGGATCATTTCTTCCAATTTTCTCTGCCATATATATCTTCTTTCTTCAACTTATTCTAAAGCCGATTGACTCGCCCTGTTCCCATTCTTACGAATGTTCTAACGTAACATTGCCAAAATCTACACGGCTCCATACATTCTTATTGATCTTATATTCCTTTTGTTCCAACAGCTTCTGATATGCATCCGAAGAAAAGCTATAGTCCCCTTCGTCCGCGCTCTGCAGTTCTTCGTATATTTGCTGATATTTTTGCGCCATTGCCGCTTTAAACATGGTGTACTGTATATCTTTCTCTTCCACACCAAGCTTCTCATTCCGACCTTCATCGGTAAGATCAGCCCAAAAGTCCTGCTGGCTGTTCTTCAAAGCTTCCTGTTCATCCTCTGTCAATTCAATTCCATCTGCAATCGCCATATCATAGAAGATCTGATCGTGAATCGCCATCTGAATTGCTGCATTTCTTGCAGCCACTTTTACAAACTCTCCATCAATATGAAGATTCCAATACTTTTTCGTGTCATCTGGTTCATACACTTCTGCCTGGGATTCCACTTCGCTCTCTTCATACGCCACATAGAAGCCTAAATCCTTCAAAGTGAGTTCTGTTCCGCCTACCGTAACAGCCACCTTATTCAGGTTATCTGGATATTCTAACATGGTTCTGCTTTTGGATTCATAGACGGAATAAATGCCCAAGACCAACACAATACCTGCAAGCACCAATGTTACAATATATTTTTTCCTACTTGCATGAAACTTTCGTATTCCTTCAAGAATCTTCATATAGGATTCCTCTTTCTCTTACTGGCAAAGCTTTGCTACTACCTGATTAATGACTTTACCGTCTGCTTTTCCCTTTAGCTCTGGCATAACGTTCTTCATAATCATTCCTTTGTTCTTAGATGCAACTACTTCTGCGAATTTCTCTGTGATGAACTTCTCAACCTCTTCTTCAGACATCATTGCTGGAGCAAGCTCTTTGTATATCTCATAACGAACCTGATATTCCTCTTTTAAATCCTCACGGGATTCTGGGCAGCTGTCAATCTGCTCCTTTACTGTTTTCATTTCTTTCAAAATAACACGGTTCACAAGATCTTCTTTGATATCATCACGACATCCTTCGTCGATTGCTACTTTCTTGGCAGCAGATACAAGTGCAGAGATTGCGTCTTTTCTTACCTTATCTCTTGCCTTCATTGCTGCGATCATTTCTTTCTGTAATGCTTCCATTTCCATTTTACATGTCCTTCTTTCTTATCTATTAAAAGGTATTGCCTTCCTAGCATACATTTGAAAAGGTATTGGCCTTCTTATCATATCTCCTATGTTTACGACCTTTTGTTTGTTCGTAAAATGTACTTATACGTAACGGCGAATTGCCTTCACATCTCGATTGTTCCATCTCCGGTTACTTGTAATTCCCGCATTCGTTGACTGTGCCTCTACAATATTACCATTTCCAATGTAAATTGCCACATGTCCAATTCCATTCTTAGGGTCATATACAATTACATCTCCTGGCTTCATACAGTCTGAAGACACTTCCTGTCCACCCTTTTCAAACGACAATGAATATCGTGCAGTACTGATTCCAAAATGCTCATATACCAGATGCACAAAGCCTGAACAGTCGCTTCCATTCTCTAGACTGTTTCCACCCCAGACATATGGTCTTCCCACATACTGCAGAGCAAAATTCACCACATCCTGCCCGCTTACGCTGGTGCGATTTGCAGGGTCTATACCTGTTCCACCAGTATAATTCGTGGAACCTGACCCGCCACCGGATTGCTGATATTGTTGTGCGGCCAGCTGTTCCTGACGAATTGCTTCATTGGCTTCTGCAATCTGCTGTTTATAATTCTTTGTCAAACCATTTACCGTTGCGATCTGGTTCTGATAATCAGAAGATTCTGCCTTCAGCTGATCAACCGCTTTCTGCGCTTCTACTTCCTGAGCATCGTAAGATGCCATCATCTCCTGATGACTTGCGTGCTGTTCTTCCAAGGCAGCCTTGGTATCTGTCACTTCCTGGACTACTGCTTCATAATTATCCATCAAGCTTCTATCTGAGTTATGTACCTGAGTTACGTATTCAATACGATTCAGCATATCCGCGATTCCATTGGAATCCAAGATGGCCGTCCAGATGGAATCTGTGGAGCCATTCTCATACATGAACTGGATACGTAGCTTCATCGCTTCATACTGTTGTTTCTCTTGTTCTTCCGCTGCTGCAAGATCAATCTCTGATTGTGCAATGGCAGCTTCTACACTATCGATCTCCGCCTGTAAGGACTCCTGTGCCATTCGGATATCGGCTAGCTTTGCTGCGCTATCGGATAACTGGCCTTCCAATTTATCCTGCTCTTCCTTCAACGCATTAATTCTATCATTCGCTGCATTCAGGTTCTTCTCAGCCTCCGCCTTCTTCTCTGCCGCGGTCTGTGCCTGAGCCTCCATCGGTGTAAACCAGCCACCATTGCCAATTCCATCTACCATTGGCACTGCGAAAATCAGGCTCGCTACCACTGCTGCCGATAACATTCGTTTTCCCATATGTTTTTTGCTTATATAATTCCGTAATTTCACTATGTAATCATCCTCCAATATAAATCCGCAGTTTATGGACATATCTTTATATATTGTTGCACAAAATAGCTTTTTTTTCCATAGGTATTTCTTGTAAATGAGAAAAAAGCCAAAGATACAATTGCATCTTTGGCTTTGCACACTAATTATGATTTATATCATCTGGAAGTAATTCCTTCATAAGCTTTTTTCGATAAGTAGCATCTGCAAGTGCTTTTTTCAAGTCCTCTATACGATTAGTTTCTAATAGTATTTGTGTCAGTGCATTTGCTCTTTCCTCTCCACGAGACTCTGCTCTATCTAATACTTCACACATGGTTTTCACCTTCTCCTTTCCATTTTGTACTACTTCAAATCTTGTATCATTTGTCAACACCGACATTAATTTTAACACTGCGTCTATATGCTTCATTACTTTTTTACTTGGCATATATTCTGCATTCATTCTAAGTTGTACAAAGTAATCTGCAACAATTCGAAAATCACTTCGAAATAGATTCACCTGTTCTAAAGATAAAAAAGCTATATCAAATACATATATTTTATAGTCATTAATATATGCATCCATTTCTTCCGGTATAGCTAAACATTCTCTTAGGTTTTGAGGTCCATTCCATCGTTTCTCTGTTCCAAAGTGAAGTATCATTGTCACCACTGGATAACGCTTCCCTTTTTTATCTAACTGTGCTCGGTAAACGCTCCCATCATAGCTAATGACTCTTAGTGGCATATACCGATCTACTTGTGTTTGATGTTCCAGTCCCAATACGGATATGGTTGTATTTCCTTTTATCCATAGTTTCGCCACATCGCGCTCTTGTTCGTGAATTTCTCCATCAGCTTTGTAAATACTGTGATCACTTTCATTTTCCAGCTCCTGGGCTTTAACAACCTGACGCCCTTTGAACAATAATACATTCGCAATATCTGCAAACACATCATTATGCTCAACTAAGTGTTTTTCAGTAATATCTTTTGTCCCCATACATAAAATATCCTTTCTTGTTTATTTATAAACAGGAAAAGAAGGAATTATATATATGATATTTGTAATCACAGTACTCCTCCTTTCCCCTACCTATTCAATTCATATAAGCAAGGATTACTGTGGAGGAATTCCACGAGACTGCATCATAAAATTACATAATGCAAATTTGAAATATAATTCAATTGAAATTGAATCGATGCTTTATATATTTTGAGTTTATCACCCTTCAACGCATTTTTCAATACCAATAATTATATATGATTTAATGTTTTATTTTCTCGGAGACCAGACGGCTCTGGCACAATTACAACATAATCGTATGTTATAATGCAAAAAGCTCTTCCATAAGCACATCTGCCTATGGAAGAGTCTATTTTAATTAGTTCGTTATTCTCCTGCGTAATTAATATATACTGTCTCCATTACACCGTCCCAGTAATCTACCTGAAGCCTATTATAGTAAGTGCCTTCGTAGCTTTGTGGACGCCACTCATAGTAGGAAGCATCAATATCTGCATCCTCAGAGTGATACTCATATGCACACTCGCCCAAATCACCTACCACAGTATCCTCTGCCGTATCAAATGTATATCCATTTCCAAAAGTAAATGCTGGGCAGAAATCCCCTCCAAGTGCTTTCTGATTGCTGATACTTATCCCAGCAATAACGCCTTGCTCAATTTGGATATCCTGATCAGTCGGATTCAAGATATCTACGCTTCCTATATAATTTCCCTCTGAATCCATATACTGCAGGCTTACATATCCGTCTGCGCCAATCACATCATCCGTATTGTCCTCTAAAGAAATTGTATACCCCATCTGCATAAACTCAGCTGCACTAATTGGAAGAACAATATGATTTCCCTGAAGGTCAAACTCATAGTAATTTCCCAGTTCTGTATACACTTCATCATAGCCATTGTCATCTATATTGCCGTATTCATCAAGCCACTTGTCGATATCTTCCTGATTATACTCACCATCTGTATAGTTCTCCAGGTAGTATTCGATTTTACTTGGATCTTCCATAATTGTTTTAAATGTACTAAATGAAAGAACGCAAATTACAATAATGAAAATAATTCGAAGGACAATTCCAACAAGGCCAATCCACAAGCTGATTGCAGACGCTTTCGCATGGCTTAAAAAGTCATTCCATCTTCCTTCTTTGTATGCGGTGTTTGCTTTGCAGGTGAAGATACAGCCAATGATTCCACATATAAATGAAATCAAATTGCAGCTAATAATCTCCAAGATAGAAAATGTAAGCTTCATTCCAAAACGATTTGGAACTGGCTGACCATTCTTATTTAGTGGTGTGCCACCCATGTTCCCATACTGTCCTGAATTTCCATACTGATTATACTGGCCATATTGGCCATACTGGTTTCCATTATACTGTCCATCTGAATTATACTGATTGTTTGCTTGATACTGATCATTTGCGTTGTACTGGTTATCATATGGATTCTGGTTGTTTGGATCATTCCAATTATTATTGTCCATCTTTTTCTCCTCTAAACGTCCCTTTTATTCTATTCATTTTCTTCATATCTGTGTCATTTTACCATTAGCTCACCTTTTTTACAATAATCAGCTTACTTCCGGGCTTCACGCTGCGTGCCTTCAACTCATTTGTCTCCATCAAGTCTTCCAAAGTTGTATGATATTTCTTCGCGATGTCCCACAGCTCCTCCCCCGGTTTTACCACATATCCAGTGAGACCTGCCATCTGCTGTAGCTGTTCCATATCCATCGGAGTTTCCTCAATATCCTCAATTTTGCAGAAACTCTGCTTCTCTAATGCCAGCAGTCGAAGGCTAATTGCCGCTTTTACTTCATACTCTGTACTGTCTAATAGATTTACATTTAACTGATCCACACCATAGTCCAAATCATACTGTGCATTCTCTGACATTCCCGGTACCTCCACCAGCTGTTCAAAGGGCAGCATTTCTTTCACATGCTCCACTGGGAAATTGTCCTCTGGTGTAACATATAAAATACTGATGGACAGCACTCCATTTACTACCACTCCATCCTGTGTGGGAAGTGTTTCATCAATATGAATCTCTCCTTCGCAGGAACATATCTGCAGAATCTTTTCCTGTTCCTTCTCCAGATGCATCTGTTCTGCCATCCGTACCTTCGCGTGATTCTTCACAAGCAGCTCCTGCAATGTTGTCTCTTTACATTTTGGAATCAAATTGCTCTCGAGAGAAAATGCATCTTCCAGCACTGGAATCGTCTGTTCTCTCCAGATCTTGAGGTCCACATCAAACACAATCTCTATTCCCAGCAACCGTTCTTCCCCATCGTAATCACTTCTCGTCTCTAGTTCCAAGGTAACCGGCTCTAGCTTTGCCCAGAAGATGTCACTGCTTTCACACTCATCGCATTCTACCTCTCCTTGAATTGGCATAGATACTTCGAACCATTGAATCTGATTATCTTCGTCCGTCCGATACAGAATCCCTATTTGTGCTTCCCCTGTGACCTTCACCTTTCCATTTTCCAACGAAGTTTCCAGACCTCTTGGCTGGATTGACTTCCAAAGCAGTTTATAGATGTTGGGTTTTGCATTTGGAAGCGCTATCTCATTACGAATTCGGAGGATATCTTTCTTGGCTGTAACAAGAGTAAGAAGGGTTCGGTCTGATACCTTTTGCTGATAATCCTCTTCCCCATCCATCCCAGACGCAATCTCTTCCTCTGTATTTTCCTCTGCTGTCGCTATGATGTCCACCACAGCCCGCACTCCAAGCTTTCTAGAATTAATGAGATTTACCGTAAGATCCTCCAGATTCCAGTTCAGATGTACCGGGTCCAGATCATCTATGCCATCCATGCTTATCTTCTCCTGAAACGGAATCGAACCACTCAATATCTCCATCTTGTCTTCCGCCTGATCACTTCGATAGAGCGCAGCAAAATCCATTCTGCCTTTTACCCAAATGGCCTGATTACTCACCTTTGGTTCTTCGAATACAATATTTCCCATATTATGTATGATTTTTACTACATCCGGCTTGCTATCCGGTACGATATAATCATCATCTAATGTAATCTGTGAAAATGCATTCCCCTTTTTGTAGTTTTTCTTTATGATCTGTTTCCTTAATTCCAAAAAAAATTCCTCCACTTCGAACTTTGTATAAATACATATTCGAAACAGAGGAAAAATATTCCTATATCATCGCACAAGTGCTTAACAAAGCTTCATGCGAATATCTTTTGTAATAATATCTGTATAACTAAATGAAAGTAACTGAGGAGGATTATCCTCTTTCTCATCATCGACTAGAACCGTAAATACACTTGGATATGCTCTCTGGATTACACCTTCTTGTATATCAACCTTGTTGCGTCCACGATCCAGTTGAATCATAACTCTATTGCCACATTGCTGATGAACGGATGCCCGAACCTTGCTGATTTCTGCCTGTTCCATATTTGCCTCCTCTATTTGGGTATTTCTGACCTAACTTTACACTATATCTAGTGACTTTAGTATATCAAAGTGTTAAATTGTTATCAATCGTACCAAAGTACTATTTTGCGAATTATTTGCATATATATACATGTTAGTACTTTTTTCACGCAAAGACAACCGGTTCCGCTCTTAGTTCCACCTTCAAAACAATGTATGGATAGCTGGGACTCTGTGTAATCTTCTCTCCTTTTTGTGGTCCAAAAATTTCCGTGTCAAAGAAGATTGCATTGGATGTAAGGTATAGTTTCCTAACCTGAATGCTATAACCACCCGTCTCTTGTTCCCCATAGCCTTCTGCAATGTATAAATATTCATCATTTTTGTATGTGAGTTTGAATTGTGCTTCTTTTTTACCGTCAATTTCTGTTTTTAGCTCCTCTGGAAGGTCTTCGTCCTCCACTACCGTATATTCTAGATCCTTTATTTTCTCTTTATTTGTCTTGGTTGCAACGCATCCTGTGCTCATCATCATAAAAATTATAAGCATTGCTTCCAGCCTGATCCAAAGTCTTACTTTCCTTATCGCTTTTCCAGAAGTATATACTGCCCCATTTTGCTTCATTTCATACTTCTCGGTCTATATGTATTCTTAATTCTATTCTATTTCTGAATGCTTAATCATTATTACGCACTTTTGCTTTTCATTGCTTTTCTTTTTGCGCTTCTGTATAATAGAAATATCTATTACTTGAAAGATGAGGTGTTATCTAGTATGCGCACAATACTCGCGTTTATATTTGTTTTTTTATTTTTAATCGTAAGTCTTCCACTTCTCGGAATTGAATGGATTGTTTCCAAATTCAATAAAAGAGCTGCCGATATCAGTATGCTTCGCTACGTTCAATGGGGATTTAAGATGGTTATGTTTTTTTCTGGAACCAAGCTCACCGTAATTGGCGAGGAAAATGTTCCAAAGGACGAACCTGTTCTATACATTGGGAATCACCGAGGTATCTTTGATGCGGTTGTTACCTATGCCAGATGCCCAGGCTTAACTGGATATATTTCCAAGAATTCCGTAGCTAAGGTTCCTATTCTCAATCTTGTAATGAAGCGAATCTACTGTCTTTTTATTGATCGCGAAGATATCAAGCAGAGCATGAAAGTCATTTTATCTGCCATTGATTATGTGAAGCAGGGCGTATCTATCTGCATTTTTCCTGAGGGCACACGTAATAAGGACAAAAGCAATTCCGCTTCCGTCCTAACCTTCAAAGAGGGAAGCTTCAAAATTGCGCAAAAGACTGGGTGTAAGATTGTTCCAATGGCAATCACTGGAACCGCCGAAATATTTGAGGATCATCTTCCTTGGATTCACAGTAGACATGTCATCCTCCAATATGGCAAGCCCGTCGATATCAGCGCGCTTCCAAAAGAAGAGCAGAAGAAAGTCGGTGCTTATTGTCAGGCCAAGGTCGTTGAGATGTTAGAGACACATAAGGCTCTCATGTAACACCATTCCTTTTTCATTTTTACGTAATCCAACAGAATAGCGAAAATTTACACGCCACAGTGAAACAAAAGCATGTCGCACCAAGTATTTGGGTCATCCCACTACCTGATGCAGCATGCTTTTTCTATGTTGCTTTATATGGTTTATCTCTATGCAATTTATTTCAATATACAGATAGAACGAGCTGGCATAGTCAATGTTCCCTTTTTCAGATCTATCTTACTTCCATCCAGCGTTAAGGAACCTTTCACCTTCATATTCTCTAATTCACTTCCCGTGATATCCACCGTAATCTCTTCCTCAGAAGTGTTATACACAATTCCGATTGTAGAATCTTTATAAGTCTTGGTTAATGCCGCCTGGCTTCCATCACATAGATCATCCACTTTTGTAATGATTCCTCTCGCCATCTCTGGATTCTCATTGCGCAGTGCGATTGCACGTTTGTAGTAGTTCAATAATGAATCCTTGTCTTTCAGTTGTTCCTTCACTCCATCGAAATGGAATTCAATATCACTATCTGCGTCTTGTGGTCCGTCTGTCATGCCTTCGTCATCGTTGTTTGCCCATACCATTGGAAGGCGCTTATTCTCGTCTTTCGTGCCCTTGCTGGACATTCCAATCTCTTCTCCATAATATATAAAAGGATTGCCGCTCATGGTCATCAGGAGTCCCACTTCCATCTTCATTTTATCCAGATCATGAACGAGTGAGTTGCAGGCACGTCCCATATCATGATTCGTAATAAATGGCGCATCAATATAATCTGGGTTTTCACTGGAGAAATCCTCCTGATATTTTATCATGCGATCCACAAAATTATCTGCCTGGTAAGTTCCCTTTGTCACCTTAAGAAGATACCCCTCTGGTCCACCTGCATCAAAATTAAACATACTAGGTGTCTCGCTGCCATAATATTCTTTAATGGTTGCTTCATCCGCCCATGCCTCTGATACCATATAGAAGTCCGATTTCAGCGATTTACAATAGTCATAATACTCCTTCATAGCCTGGATGTTGAAGCTGGTATCATTCTCTTCAAAATGTAATACTGCGTCCATTCGGAATCCATCAATCCCTTTATCAATCCAGAATTTTGCTATATCTTGAAACTGTGCTTTTACTTTTTCATTTTCTAAATTCATATCTGGCATCTCAGACCAGAATCCGCCTTCATAATACCAATTTGTCCCAGCAACCTGATAATAGGTATCGTTTACTTTGTCCTTTGTAAAATGATAATAATCCACATAAGGACATTCTTCCGAATCAGGTTCTTCCTCTGGTGCAAGTGTTTTCAAATATTCACACGCTTCTTTGAACCATTCATTCTGTGAGGAGGAATGATTCATTTCAAAATCAATAGTCAAGTCGATATCTTTCTCATGACACGCCTTTACCAGTTTCTCAAAATCTTCCATGGTTCCATATTCCGGGTCCACATCATAGTAATCCACCACATCATACTTATGATAGGTCGTTGATTTCATAATTGGCATGAGCCAGATTCCATTAAAGCCCATATCCTGAATATAATCCAGCTTCTCTGTCACCCCATTAAAGTCACCAATTCCGTCCCCGTCAGAATCATAGAATGAATACACAAATATCTCATAGTAATTGCGGTAGTTATCATCATATGCCTGCTTATTACTCTGCTTTCCACAGCCCGCTAATAGCCCCAGCGCCATAGCCACAACCAGGCACATCGATAGAATTCGTTTTCTCATGTCACTTCTCCTTAAATAAACTTTATGTAATTACACTACTTCTTATAATTGGTATTATTACAAGCCACATCGATTTGTAATACCAATTATAAGAAGTAGTGCTCTCACAGCACAATTTGGTTTAAAA
>CAZTGP010000003.1:46798-103209 GCA_964613325.1 uncultured Roseburia sp.
ATTTGTAATACCAATTATAAGAAGTAGTGCTCTCACAGCACAATTTGGTTTAAAAAAATAGAAGTGACATGCAAAAACAGTCACTTCTATTTAGAATGTTTGGTTTTAGCCCTTTACAGCGCCGCTCATACCTTCTACATAGAATTTCTGAGTACACAGGAAAAGGATTGAAATTGGAATAGAGACAAGTACGGCACCTGCTGCAAAAGCAGTGAACCAGCTGTCTACGTATTCTTTTTCAAGCATTCTCCATAATCCAATGGATACGGTATAGTATTTTGCATCTGCACGGCAGATAACCTTTGCGAAAAGGAAGTCAAGCCATGGACCCATAAATGATGTAAGAATGGTATATACAATGATTGGTTTACTAAGTGGAACCGTAATTCTTGTAAATACCTGCCAGCGTGTAGCACCATCAATGATTGCTGCCTCGTCTAATGCCTTTGGAATTGTATCAAAGAATCCCTTTGCAACATAGAACCCTAAACCAGATCCAGCCGAGAATACAATTACTAAAGCGACACGAATCATTGATCCTTCTGAGAGACCGATTGCCTTTAAGATATAGTATACTGCGATCATTGACATGAATCCTGGGAATAACCCAAGAACCATTGCAATGTTCATCATTGGTTTTCTTAATTTGAAACGCATTCTTGACATACAGTAAGATACGGATAGTACAAATAATGTAGAAATAATACAAGTAAAGATTGCAATAATCAAAGTGTTCATGAACATCTGTGGGAAGTTCAAGATACTTGTATCTGTAAATAGCTTCTGATAATTTGCCAAGGTATATGTCTTAGGGAAGAAGGTTGTCACATAAGAACCTTTCTCACCACGGAAACTTGTAAGGATTACCCAGAATACTGGAAGAACCCAAACCACTGCTAATATTGCAAGGATTACATGAACAATTACGTTCACAATCTTCTTTTTCAGTTTTGCTGCTGTCATAGGAGTTTTATTTGTCTTAGCCATTACATGAATCCCTCCTCATCTTTATAGGATGCTGTATTACGATATGTTACCAATGCAACAATTGCAAGGACAATGAATGTCAAAATACCAATTACCGCACCTAAGTTGTAGTAGTTCTTATCAATGGTCAGCTTGTATAGCCATGTAACAAGAAGATCTGTCTTACCAGCAGTATCACCGACACCTGTTGGATCTCCACCTGATAACAGGTAGATAACGTTGAAGTTGTTGATGTTACCTGTGAACTGTGTAATCAAATATGGTGTCATGACGAACAGCATATATGGAAGTGTAATCTTAAAGAATGTCTGAATGTGATTAGCTCCATCAATCTTTGCTGATTCATACAATTCGCCTGGAATGTTCTGTAAAATACCAGTAACCTGTAATAAGGTATATGGAATACCTACCCAGAGGTTGATTACAATAACGGTTACTCTCGCCCATGTGGTATTTGTGAAGAATGGGATTACATTATCTATAATTCCATATTTCAATAATAAGGTATTAATGATACCCGTTGGCTGAAGCATCATTCTCATGATAAGCAATGATACGAACTGTGGAACTGCAATGGAGATAACAAAGCAAGCTCTCCAGAATGCTTTAAAATGTGTTTCTTTACGGTTGATTACAATTGCAAGAATCATACCAAGTACGTAGTTCAATCCTGTAGCAAGCAAAGCCCACACAATGGTCCATGCCAATACGCCATAGAACTCTTTTCCAAGACTTCCATTCATATTTAATACTTTTGCAAAGTTCGTAAGTCCAACCCAGTCAAATAATACAAGATGGTCATTTACTTTACTATAATTGGTAAACGCCATAGAGATCATAAATACAAGTGGTAGAACCGTAAAAACAAGTATTCCAAGTACTGGTCCTAAAAGTAACAATCTATATAAATTTTGATCTAACAAACCCTTGATGTCTTCTTTAAATGTAGGTAAATGTCTACCCTCTTTTGCAAGCACCTCTGCTTTATAGGCGCTTTTTACGGATTCTCTCCAAAATGCTATAAAAGCAATGGTTAAAAATATGGTACATACGCCATATAACAAGATAAGTAACGACTGATCTCCAGCTGCGTACTCATAGATCATATCTTCGTCATTCCATACTTTTTCCTGCTCTCTCCACCCAAGAGAAGGGAACATCGATAAATTATAAACTCCTGAATATATCATAAAGGCAATATAGCCAATTTCTATTGCAAGAAATGTTAAGCCTTTTCCAATCTGTTTATGTGCCATGTTTCCAAAGCCCATAATAAGCAGTGATAATTTTGTAAAAGTGTTTCCTTTTTTCACTGCATTTGTCACAGTGTAAGGTTCCTGAAAATCTTTATTTTTCTTTTTTCTTTCTGCAGCCTTCTTCACGTGATGACCTCCTCATTTCTCTCATACGTCCTCATATCCCAGACTCGATTTGCCAACAAGCCATATATCATAGTACTTATAATAGACAACTATCCAGGATACATTCACATGTATCCTGGTAGTTGACACTTATCTGATAAACAATGCTATCATTTCAGTGATATAAATTATTTAGCAACGTCTGTGTTCATTGCTGTATTCATTGCTTCAGTCTCTGTAGCTGCAGCGTCTTTTGTAACTTCACCTGCAACAAGTTTTTTACCCATGTTCTCTGCTGGTGTCCAGTACTGACCCATTGTAGCACATAATGGCTGCATGAAAGAAGCATCTTTCATAACATTTGCAACTGCTGTAGCAACATCATCATCAGCGATTTCGATGTTTGTGTTAACTGGAAGGATTCCTCTTACATCGTAATGAGCTTTCTGAGCTTTCTCGCCTGCAAGGTAAGCAGCTAATGCCATAGCAGCTTTCTGGTTCTTAGCGTTAGGGTTAACACCGATTGCTTTAGATCCGATGAATGATTTCATCTGTCCATCTTTACCATCAATTTTAACGGTTGGAAGTGTAGCAACACCAAAGTTGTCGCCAAGTGCTTCTTTTACATCTTTTGCATCCCATGTACCTGAGAACATAGCTTTGATGCTTCCGTCACGTAAGCCAGCGATACCAGCTCCATCCTGATCGTTCTTGAAGTTAGGGTTAGCTGCTAAATCTACTAAGTAGCTAGTAACTGCTGCAGCTTTGTCTCCACCGAAGTCGATTCCAGCTGATTCATCTGTTCCATCTCCGAATAATGTACATCCATTAGCGAAGTAGAAAGCTTCAATATACCAAGAGTTAGATAATGGGAATGATACAACTCCTTTAGCTAACATAGAATCAAGGCTCTTAATATCATCTTCTGTAAATGCACTCTTATCGTAGTACATAAACCATGTATTACTTGTGAATGGGAATGCTACAACCTGATCATTGTAAGTAACTGATGCAGCGATTGAAGCTGAGTTTGTAGATGTTACATAATCTTTGTACTCTCCACCTAATTCTGCAAGAGCTCCAGCTGATACTAAATCAGGAATGTTATCATTTGCTAACATGTATACGTCAGCAGATCCTTCAACGTCCTGTACAACTGTTTTCTTAGCATCTCCTTCAGGACATACACCATATTTGTAAGTGATGTTCCATTCTGGGTGTTCTTCGTTAAATGCGTCACACTGATCCTGTAACCATTTTGTATCCTGATCTTCCTGAGGGCTCCAAACTGTAAGTGTTACGTCCTCTGTTTCTTCACCTTTTCCTGCTGACTGTGTGTCATCTTTTTTGTCACTGCTTCCGCATCCAGCTACCATAGAAGCTGTCATTGCTGCAACGAGTAATGCTGATAATACTTTCTTTTTCATCATTTTTCCTCTCCTTTTTTAATTTTCCCAAAAGTATTTATATAAAATGTGCTACACATCTTATATCGTTTCTTATCTGCGGTATACTGCCGCAAGATTTCGGATCCAGGTTCTGCGTTCTTCGCTGAGCTGTTCCGTTCCAAGTCTCCATCTCCAATTATATCCAACTGTCGACGGTGCATTCATTCTTGCTTCATTTCCTAATTTCAGGACATCCTGCATCTGAATGATTGCCAAATCCGCAATGCTTGCATATGCTGCTCGGATTAATGCGTCTGGAATTTCTTCCTTATTGTTGATATTGAGATATTCATATAGGTAAGCAAGCTCATATTCTGTCTTATCTCTAAAGTATCCAACAATTGTCTCATTGTCATGGGTTCCCGCATATACAATGGTATGATTATCTATGTAATTGTGTGGAAGATGTTCATTGGCTGTATCACCATCAAATGCGAACATCAGTACCTTCATTCCTGGCCATCCTGCTTTACCAAGCAGCTTCTTAACACCAGGTATCGGTGTACTTCCACCATAATCATCTGCTACGATCATGCTATTATGTATTACTTCATTAATTGCATTCGTGAGTTTTCTACCAGGACCCTTCAGCCACTTGCCAGAAACAGAATCTTCTGCCCCGTACGGCACGGTATAATCTTTCACAATTCCAATGAAATGATCGATTCGAATCACATCAAATAAGGATGTACGATGTTCGATTCGTTTCTTCCACCAGGCAAATCCATTCTCTTCCATCTGGCTCCAGTTATATACTGGATTCCCCCAGACCTGACCGCTCTCGGAAAACTTATCCGGTACAGCCGCTGCTACACAAGTTGGCGTTCCCTCTTCATCTAATAAGAACATCTCCTGGTTCCACCAAACATCTGCACTATCTAATCCGACATAGAATGAAACATCTCCTATTATATGAACTCCTCTGGAATTTGCATACTCTCGTAAACTCTTCCACTGTTTAAAGAATTCATATTGGCAGAACTTCCAAAACGTAATCTCATCTTTCAGTTCCATCTGATACTTTGCAATTGCTGTCTGCTGCCGTTTTCGAATCTCTGGTTCCCAATTCTCCCAGCTCTCATCATTATGCTGATGCTTGATTGCCATGAACAATGCATACTCATCTAACCAATAGCTCTGTTTCTCTTGAAACAGATGAAATGCCAAATCATTTCGATCAAATTGTTCATAGGCCTGTTTCAAAATCTTATATCGATTCTCAAACAAGATTGCATAATCAATTCCTGACTCATCCGAGCCCCAATTGAAGCTTCGAATCTCTGCTGGAGTAAGTAACCCATCGCCGACCAGTTCATCCAAATCTATCAAATATGGATTCCCTGCAAACGCTGACATTGCTTGATACGGGCTATCGCCAAAGCTTGTAGGTCCAATCGGAAGCACTTGCCAATACTTTTGTTTCAGATCAACCAATAGATCTATAAACCGAAATGCCGCATTTCCCAAAGTGCCAATACCATATGACGATGGCAAACTAGATATTGCAAGCAGGATTCCAGAACCTCTGGTTAATTCTTTTGCTTCCAAATTTATCCCCTACCTTGATGTTTTTTGTTTTCGTGTTTTTTCGTATCTGAGGTAATTTTAGAATTTTTTCGGTGTTTTGTCAATGAATTTTGGTCATATCAAACCATTTTTGCCATTATGACCTAGTTTTTATTATCATTTTTGTCTATATTTACAATAAGAACTCCAAAAATTTTCGAAAATAATTCGTTTGAAACGATTGCTAACATTTTTCATCTAACTTATAATTAAGAAAAAAGATAATTACCTACATTTACATAAAGGAAGGATCACACTATGGCCACAATCAAAGACATTGCCAATCGTCTTGGCATTTCTGTTAGTACTGTCTCAAAAGGATTAAATGGAGCAAGCGATATCAGCGACGAACTCAGACAAATGGTTCTCGATACCGCTGTTGAAATGGGATATAGCACCAAGCGCTCCCGCAAAGAGGAGAATCGAAAGCTTTGCTTATTAATTGAAAACATGGAATACTCTGCGATTGATGAATTTGGCTATGATATCGTATTAGGTTTTAAGCAGAATGCTTTTCGCCACAAATGGGATGTAACTGTTGTTCCAGTCACTCCAGCTTTACAAATGGAAGAAAAATATGATACCTATCTGCTAAAAAATGGATACTGCGGTGCTTTTCTTTGCGGCTTTGCGCTCTACGACGAGTGGATGCAGCAATTAGCTCACACCACTATGCCTTCCGTGCTATTAGACAACTTTATTCCAAATAATCAGAATGTATGCTGTATAGGTACTGACAGCTATGAAGGAATTGGAATGGCAGTAAATCACCTGTATACCTTAGGCCATAAGAACATTGCTTTCCTGAATGGTTCTCTTCATTCTATGGTATCCGAACAGCGCCAGGAAGCTTTCGAAAACAGCATGGCTGCACTGGGTCTTGAGGTGCAAAAGGAGCTTATGGCTTATGGTTATTACGTTGCTGACAGCGCCAAATACCATGTTCCTGGTTTCTTGAGTAAGGGAGCTACTGCCGTTATCTGTGGTAATGATTTGATTGCTTCCGGAGTCATCCGCGAATGCCAGCAGCGTGGTTTCCGTGTTCCAGAAGATATCAGTGTCATTGGATTCGATGATCTTCCGATCGCTCCAGCACTAACTCCACCACTTACCACAATTCGCCAAGAGAGAAACCAACTTGGGAAATGCGCATATGTTGCTCTGAATTCATTGGTTCATCACATTCCACTCAGCAAAACATTATTACGTCCTATTCTTATTGAACGTGAATCCACCACAAGAGTATCTGTGGAGCCACGTATTTCTCCGAAAGAGTCTATATGAGTAAAAAGGGTAACGGAGGATTAAACATGAAAATAAAACGCCTGCTTAAGCGTGTGGGATTCACATCTGCCCTCCTATGTGTCCTTCTCCTGACTGGTTGTTCTTCACGAACAATCGGTCGACTCTTCATGAGTAACGAAGAACGTAACGAAGATGCTCATAACAATCCATTTTTTTGGGATGACTGCACACTCATCAGTGGATATTCCAATCTATATGAATTAACACCTTTCTCATTTACAGGAAAGCCTTATAATAACGTAACCAATTTTGGAGATAATATTCTGATTATCGGTGAAGGGTATTATGGCAGCAATTCAAACTCCACAGATGTACAAAATGAAAATGATACCTCAAATATCAATTACTATTTTTCCGTTTATAATCCTTGGAAGAATAAAATAATAGAAACGCTGTATCCGAAAGACATCACCTGCTCTTCCTATCAAGTATCCGGAAACAATCTCCTTTTAATAGACACTCCAGGAAAAACTCTTTCTGTATATAATGACAAATTAAAGCTTGAACACTCCTATGACATTTCAGAATTGATAAGTGACAGCACAATGACTTTCTATGCCGCAGATGATAGTGATTATCTCTACACCTGTGATAACGAAGGGCATATGCTGCAGCTTGACATCTCTGGGGCTCACTTGGAGATTGAGCAAATTGATGTGCCATTTTATAATATTGCAGTCAGTGGAGTATCTCCAGACAACGAGAATCTTTTTCTAACCGGTGTAGACAAGAATTTTCTGAAATATGTATCTGCCCTTGTAAGCCTCGAAGATTTCTCCACCACAACAGTGTATCCTGGAAGCTCGTTCTTCAACGGAGGCATTGGGGACAATGCCCTTTTGTCTGCCGTTGACCATATCGATGGTGGATGGTCTTATTTTGACTCTCAGTCCACACAGAATTACTTTCTTCTGAAAGATTGTCAGAATGTATCCTTACTTCCAAATGGCGAAATTCTGGCTCAGCAAGTATCCGATTACACAAGCGGTGGAAAATGCACTACAGCACTCAGCCTTTATTCTTCCTCTGGCGATTGTAAATCCCAGTTTCAATTCAATCTCGGCAATTATGATTCCAGTGACATGCTATACCTTTCCTATCAGGGTGCTTACTTAGAAAGCTGCAATTGCTACTTCATGCTCCTGTATGATGCCAACTGTAACCCTTCTTTCCTAGTATGGGATATGAGCAAGAAAGGTACTGCCTCCGGTGCTCTGGACTTCTACCCTTCCGAAGAGACATTAAAAGCAGCCACCACTAATTCTTCTTCTGATGAGTGGGAAGCCACCGAAGCTTCAGACGCTGGCACTGTTGTAAATGCCTTAGAAGACCCTGGCAATTACGATTGGGGTAAATTAACTGAGGTTCATGCAAAAGCCGAAGAGCTTGAAAAGAAATATCAGATTGAGATTTATTTAGGTCCAGAGGTTCCAGAACAAATTGATGTATTCCGCGTTAAGCAGGCAAAAAACGCCCAGGAGATCAATCGCTCTTTAGACCTATTGGATGGCATTTTAGGAGATTATCCTTCTGGATTTCTTTCACAGCTATGCTACGGTGACCTCAAAGGTATGCGGATCTATCTCACTGGAAGCATCAGCGGTCGAGATGAGAATACAATCAGCGATCCCAGTGGTTTTGTAAACAATCTGAATCATTATGTAGTTATGGTTCTCGATATAGATTATTGCTGGGATTGGAGCTACACTGTCAATCACGAATTTTCACATATGATAGACAGACGTCTTGCCTTCTATCAGTCGCTGAATTCTGAAGCAGTCTATTCCGAGGATAAGTGGAACAGCTACAATCCTGATGGTTTCGAATATTTGAATTCTTATAAGGATTACGAGAATAATGATGGATATTATGATAACCCTTCCTTCTTTATCGATGCTTACGGAACCACCTTCAGCACCGAAGATCGTGCAGAATTATTTGGAACCGCAATGGCCGATTACAAAGACGGTTTTCTAGATGATAAGAGTTTCCTAACAGATTCACCAATGTGGTTGAAGATGAATTATTACAGTAAGTCTATCCGTGATGGATTCGATACCACTGGCTGGCCAGAAGTACTTCCTTGGGAAAATGTATTGCAATAAAAACACATAATAAAAAAGCCCCAAGCACTGATCAATATCAATGTCTGAGACTCTTCATGCCGGCGACCGGAATCGAACCGGTACGATGTCGCCACCACAGGATTTTAAGTCCTGCGCGTCTGCCAGTTCCGCCACGCCGGCTTAGCTACGAGCACTTAAAGGTTGCTTTGCAAGCTTCTTATGTGTTCTAATGGGCAGAGGTGGATTCGAACCACCGAAGCAAATTGCAGCAGATTTACAGTCTGTCCCCTTTGGCCACTCGGGAATCTGCCCATTCATTCTACGAAACGTTTGCCATAGGCAATCATTTCTCTCTATTAACTTTTCAAGATTTAACTCCTGACAAGGTAAGATTATATCATAAGGATTTCATCAGTGCAACATTATTTTTCAAATTGATACAAGAAAAATTATGTGAACTGTTCTACCCCCATTTTCCACATACAAAACTTATTTTTAGATAGTAAAAAAGACAGCCTTTCGATCTGCTGTCTTTTTAGGAGAAGGTATTTTTACTATGGGGTATAGCAAAAACTATATATAATGTATTGGGGGTTTTTACAAGTATTATAATAGCATCTGATCCCCGAAAAGTCTGCACAAACTTCACAAATCTTCACATATGTTTTTGTGCACTTTTACCCGCTTCTGGTTCTAGAATTTCATACCAGTATATACTTTTTCTACAATATGTGGATAAAATTGTACAATATCCTTTTTCCATCCGGGGTCATAATGGATTCTGGATGAAATTGCACTCCATAGATTGGATACTCCGCATGTTGTACCGCCATTACCTCTCCATCTGTTGTAACTGCAACAGTTTGCAACGCTTCTGGGATTGTATCTGCATCCGCCGCAAGAGAATGGTAACGAGCCACTGGCATTGTATCCGGGCATTCCTGAAATAGTGGGCAATCCTTGTTATAGGTAATATCCGACTGTTTTCCATGCATCAGTTCTTTGGCATAGGTAATGGTTGCACCAAAGGCAGCACAGATTGCCTGATGTCCGAGACACACCCCCAGAATAGGAATTGTCTGTCCAAGATTCTTTACCACATCAATGATCACACCTGCATCCTCCGGTCTGCCGGGACCAGGCGATAGAATAATACGTTCTGGCTGTAACAAGCGAATCTCATCCACTGTCATCTCATCGTTTCGAATCACTTTAATATCCGGATTAATCTCTCCTATCATCTGATACAGGTTATAAGAAAAGCTATCATAATTATCAATCAATAAAATCATTCTTTCTCCTCCTCTTCACAGGAAAGTGCATTCACAACCGCTTTCGCTTTATTCACGCATTCTTCGTATTCTGTCTCTGGTACAGAATCTGCAACAATTCCAGCACCACTTCGAACGAAAACCTTTCCGTTCTTTTTATAAGCAATTCGAATCGCAATGCAGGTATCCATATTTCCCGTAAAATCAATGTAGCCGATTGCTCCACCATAGATTCCTCGCTTATTATTTTCCAATTCGCCAATCAACTGGCACGCTCTGATTTTTGGTGCTCCAGATAACGTTCCTGCTGGAAGTACTGCTTCTATTGCATCTAGAGCATCACATTCTTCTCGAATCTCGCCTCGCACTGTAGAGCCAATGTGCATTACGTGGGAGAAACGTTCAATGGAATGAAGTCGTTCCACCTGAACACTTCCAAACTTGCTCACTTTCCCCAGATCATTTCTTCCTAAATCCACAAGCATATTATGTTCTGCCAATTCCTTCTTATCTGCCAGAAGCTCTGTCTCAAGTGCCTTATCCTCTGTGTCGCTCTTTCCTCTTGGTCTTGTTCCTGCCAGTGGGAATGTGTGCAGCACTCCATTTTCCAGCTTCACAAGTGTCTCTGGAGATGCTCCTGCCACTTCAACATCCGTCCCGGAAAAGTAGAACATATACGGAGACGGATTCATGGTTCGAAGCAGCCGATAAGTCTGAAGCAGGCTCCCTTCAAACGGTGCTGAAAGTCGGTTAGAGAGCACAATCTGGAAGATGTCACCCTCTCGAATAAAATGCTTTGCCTTTTCTACCATTTCACAATAGGTATTCTTATCGAACAATGGAGTAACCTCTCCCATTAGACACCCTGTCGGTTCCTCTTTCGGCTCCCCTTCTTTTAAAAGCTGGCAAAGTTTTTTCAGCTCCACAATTGCTTTCTTATAATTCACCTCTGGATCGTCCAAAGCCATATTCACTATTAAGACTATTTTCTGACGGAAATTATCAAAGGCAATCACTTTATCAAAAAGCATTAAATCTACATCCTTAAAGGCCTCGCTATCTTCCACCTTGCATTTTACAGTAGGTTCGCTATAGCCAAGATAATCATAGGAGAAATATCCAACCAAGCCACCAGTAAAGGATGGCAGATAGTCAAACCGAGGGCTCTTGTAATCATCTAGTAGCTGGCGTAGATAGTTTGACGGATTATCAGTCTGCGATGTACAATTGCCAATTTTCATCTCTCCATCGATGCAGGTAATCTCTAACTTAGGATCATATCCCAGAAATGTATATCGCCCCCATTTATCATTTGCCATCGCTGACTCCAGCATATAACAGTGTGTAGATACATTCTTTAATATCTTCATGGTTTCAATTGGTGTGATAAAGTCAGATAGTATTTCACAGCTTACTGGAAGAACCTTGTATTGTCCGCCGGAAGCAATCTCTGTGACTTTTTCATAACTTGGTAGGTATTTCATCTTATTTCTCCTTTCAAACAATTGTTTCATGTCAGCATGACTTCTATTTTTCGTTTTATAACACAGACATCACACATTTACGTATGATTGTCATAGAACGCAAAAACGCCCCTGACAGTATCGTTACTGTCAAGGGCGAATATCGTACTCATATCATACGGCTCCATCCGCGGTGCCACCTTGATTCACAGAATCACTTCTATGCGCTTAGCAGGATACCAACATATCCCTGGCAACTGACGTATGCCCACACGTTGCAGAATACTCTGTGATTACTCACATTTGACTGCACCCTCAGCGGTCCATTTGACAACTTGTTTCTTATCTGCTTCTCAGCTTCGCAGACTCTCTGTAAAGGCATTCTTGCCGTTATCTCCGCTTCAACGGTTTATTGATTTACTTTATTAAATTATTCAAATATTATCACTCATCATTCCATTCGTCAAGTGAAATATTTCATCACTTACATCTCTTATGAATCTCTTACATTTCTTCCCCAACGCGCACTGGATTCGCTGCAAGTTCTTCATCAAAAGATGCCTGATCTGGTTCATCAAATAAGCTTTCAAACTCTTCTCTCGAGATTTTTTCTTTCTCAAGAAGCATACTGGCACAAGCATCTAAGGTACTTCTGTTCTCTTCGATCATTGCTTTGGCTTTCGCATAAGATTCATCAATAATTCGTTTTACTTCTGCGTCAATTGCAGAGGCTACACCTTCACTAAATCCTCTTGTATGTGCAAGATCACGACCTATGAATACTTCATCATCGTCATTATCATAACAAATCAAACCGATATTATCAGACATTCCATATTTTGTAACCATTGCTTTCGCCATCTTGGTCGCCTGTTTGATATCCTGGGAAGCTCCAGTTGTGATATCATCAAACACTAATTCCTCTGCAACGCGTCCACCTAGGTCTACAACAATCTCCTGAAGCATACGTCCTTTGGAATTAAACATCTCATCCTTCTCTGGAAGCGGCATTGTATAACCCGCAGCGCCTGCTCCTGTAGGAATAATAGATACTGAATACACAGGTCCAACATCTGGAAGCAGATGAAACAGCAGTGCGTGGCCAGCTTCGTGAAATGCCGTGATACGTTTTTCTTTCTCAGAGATGACACGACTCTTCTTCTCCGCTCCGATTCCTACTTTCACAAAGGATTTCTTAATATCTTCCTGAACAATATACGCGCGATTATTACGTGCTGCCATGATTGCAGCCTCGTTTAATAGATTCTCCAGATCCGCTCCTGTGAAGCCTGCGGTAGTCTGTGCAATCTGTTTCAAATCAATATCGTCACCAAGAGGTTTATTCTTAGCATGAACTTCAAGGATTTCTTCTCTTCCGCCAACATCTGGTCGTCCCACATGTATTTTACGATCAAAACGACCTGGTCTCATGATTGCAGGATCCAGAATATCCACACGGTTCGTTGCCGCCATAACAATGATTCCTTCGTTCACACCGAAACCATCCATCTCTACCAGCATCTGGTTCAAGGTCTGTTCACGCTCGTCATGGCCGCCGCCCATACCAGTACCTCTTCGTCTTGCAACAGCATCGATCTCATCGATAAATACGATACAAGGAGCATTCTTTTTCGCATCCTCAAATAAATCCCTTACTCGGGAAGCACCAACACCCACAAACATTTCTACGAAATCAGATCCGGAAATACTAAAGAAAGGTACTCCCGCTTCACCAGCAATTGCTTTTGCAAGGAGCGTCTTACCTGTTCCTGGAGGTCCTACAAGGAGAACACCCTTTGGAATACGTGCACCAAGGCTTGTGTATTTCTTAGGTGCTTTCAAGAAGTCAACGATTTCTTCCAGCTCTTCCTTCTCTTCTCTGAGCCCAGCGACATTCTGGAAGGTCACTTTGTTGTCTTCGTCTGTAGATAGCTTCGCACGGTTCTTGCCAAAATTCATCATTTTGCCACCACCGTTTTGCGCTGCTGCCTGATTATTCATAATCACAAACAGAATAAAGATTGCCCCAAAAATCAAAAGATATGGTAAGAGCGTCATAATCCAGCTCTCCGCTGGAACATCTGCACAGGTATAATTGGAAAAATCATTATCATCCATCAGTTCCTGCATCTCATTCACATTGGAGGTATACAGAATCTGTTTCGTACCATTCTCATACTCGATTTTCAAGCTTCCGGTAGGAATCTCGCGATTCTGAATTACAGTTACCGTCTCAACCTTACCATCCTCTAACGCATCCATAAACTGATCTTTGGTATATGAATTCGTTGTTGTATTGCCACTGAGCCAATACCAAATTAATACCACCAAAAGAATTAATGCAAAATATATTCCATAGCCTCTAAAAGAACCACTTTTTTTCTTATTCAAATCTCTTCTCCTTTACTTCCTGCTGCCATCTCATGTGTTTCAACAGTTCTACCCAACGGGAGATTATTCAGCGTCTTCTACAAATCCAATATATGGCAGGTTACGATATCTCTGATCAAAATCCAGTCCGAATCCTACCACAAATTTATCTGGGATAACAAAACCTGTATAGTCCACCTTTACATCATCTACCACACGTCTCTCCGGTTTATCTAGCAGGGTTGTAATCGTAAGCGTCTTAGGATTTCTTGTACGGAAAAGCTTACAAAGATGACTTAATGTATATCCAGAATCGATAATATCCTCTACGATAATTACATTTTCGCCCTCGATGGAGCGCTCTAAATCCTTCTTGATATTAATAATACCTGAGCTCTTTGTCTCTGCGCCATAGCTTGACACTGTCATGAAATCCATGTTCATTGGCAGCTCAATGCGTTTTGCAAGCTCTGTTGTAAAAAAGATAGATCCTTTTAAAATGCATACCAGATATACGGATTCTCCTTTGAAGCGTTCTGTAATCTCTGCCCCAATCTCTGCAATTCTTTTATTTAACTGTTCTTCTGTTAAATATACTGATATTTTGTTATCCATTACTACTTTCCTCCGTTGTAATTAATTTCCAATATATAATTGGTCTCACCTGTAATCTTGCAGGTATCACTAATTCTTCCACCAACAATCCAAAAAATTTCCGACTGATTCGCAAGTAATATCATTTGCTGTCTCTGCTCAGATGGAATTTTCTCATTGATAAAATATTCTTTTAGTTTTTTACGATGCCCCATGGAATCTGTATAAAAAAAGTCTCCAGAATGCCTATTTCTGAGTAAAAAACCACTTTTTATCATATCATAATCCAGCCATTTCGTATATGGTTTTTTCGGAATTTCTTCCTTGTTGTCTAGGAATTGTCTCACTCGAAAAGAGATTGTTCCACGATTATCATCCAGAATGATTGTTTCCATCCGGCTCATACCGTGTGGATTCGTCATACAGTCCTTTTGCAGTGCTTCTAGGGTCTCAGCCTCCACATGCTGTTCCCACTGATCGCCTGTGTTTTCCAGCTTATCCAGAATTACCCGGTCGTATTCACGTCTTGCCTGGATTCCGTAAGGCAGATGCACCTGCCGGCCAGATTGCAAATCCGTAAGCCCCATTACCCCTTGCACATGAGTGGAGGTAATATCTTTCTGTTTTCCTGCCGCAAGAAAGATTGCTCTTCGCACAAGTTCCTGCGCAATCGCTGGTTGAAGTGTTTCCAGCTTCTCGATAGAAAAGGACACCTGGTTTCCCTGTCTTACAATCATCTCATCGGAAAGGATATCGGTCTCTTGATCTAAGAATTCCTTTACATCCATAAGGCGTCTCGCAGTCTGATTCATGTGGAGAATCGCTTGGTCATTTAATTTACATAATTCTGGCAGGATACAATTGCGGATTCGGTTGCGGCTATATTCAATATCCGCATTTGTTGCATCGGTGCAATACGCCTGCCCATGTGCTTGGAGATATTGTTCAATCTCTCCTCTCTCCACACATAGAAGTGGGCGTATATAGCAGACTCCATCCTGATCTTTCCGCACCGGTCTCATTCCACATACCCCGGTCAGCCCGCTGCCCCGGATCATCTGAAAAAGAATCGTCTCGGCATTGTCATCCATATGATGTGCAAGTGCAATCTTCACTTGCTTTCCAGCCTTCGCCTCACTTTTTGCATATTCGCAAAATTTCTGATAGCGAAGCACTCTTGCTGCCTCCTCATGTCCCATATGATGCTCCTTCGCATAAGCTGGCACGTCCACCGAAAACAGGTGAAATGGCACACCATATTCTTCGCATAAGTTCTCCACAAACTCAGCATCATTTACGCTGTCTTCCCCACGAATTCCATGCTCCACATGGATTACTTCCATGGAAAACCCCATCGTCTGCTGCAATTTTTGAAAAATGCGAAATAAGCATACGGAATCCGCACCGCCAGATAAACCTATAAGCACTTCATCCCCTGGACTGACCATATGATATTGTTTCAAATATTCCTGTACTTTTTTCATTCTTATTTTTCCCAAATGCCAGTGACTAGAATGGTCATATCATCTAGTGCATAGCCTCCTGTAAACAACAGAACACGCTCCAATATTGACTTTGCCAGTACTCCCGCGTTATCCGTTGCGATTTCTTCTATAATCTCCGAAAGCTTCTCCTCCGGATTCTTTACATGTAGATATTCTACCACACCATCTGTAACCATTACAAGGAAATCGCCATGCGCCAGAGTTCTCGACTGCTGCTCTGACTGCAAATCACATACTGCCCCTGCCGGCAGTGTGCCAGATGGAATGATTTCCACCTCTTTGTCATGCTTGATAAACGTTGCAGCCGCACCAATCTTGATAAGATCTAACTTTCCGGAATAGAGGTCAATGGAAGCATAATCCAATGTGGAAAAGGAATTATTCTCGCCTTGCAGCACCATTGCAGAATTCATCATCTTCACAGCTGTCTCCTTTTTGAATCCAGCCTCTATGAATTTTTCCAGAAGCTCTACTACCATTTCACTCTCTTGATTTGCTTCTGGTCCCGATCCCATTCCGTCAGAAAGTGCCACCATATATTGTCCATTGTCCATACTAAGAGTTGAGAAACTATCCCCACTTATGGTTGAACTATCCTTTTTCCGGGTGGCAATTCCCGGGAGTGTATAGAACTTGGTCTCCTCATATAGAACAATCTCTGTGGCATCGCGGGTAATGATGGAGCGTGCCTCTTTCCCAATACGGAGCTTCTGCTCCATAGCTTTCGACGCTGCCAATACATAATTGCGAACCGGAATTCCGCCTCCCCATTTACTGGCCACATCCGCCTGAACGAAGAGATGACCGGATTCATCTTTAAAAATATGTACATGCTCCGCCACCATGCCTCGTTCCTTTACTTCATATTGCAGTTTCGCCAGCTGTACACAATATTTGCGATCCAGACACTTTGTTCCATTCACCCATTCTCCCATCATATCTGCCATAGCGTCCAACTGCTGTGCAATCATGATTCGATTCTCAAGTAGTCTGGAATACCATGCTTGATTCAATTCCAGTCTGGTAAATGCTTGAATTGCCTCCTCCACCATCCCGCTATAGCGTGGACACTGACTCATATATTCCTGTTTCACAATCTCTTCTTTCGGTTTGTGCATAACCACCGCTGTGAGCATTTGATGAATATTCATTGCAGGGCTTGTTCGATTCTCACTCCAGCAAATACTGCAGCCCTCACAGCTGGTACACATTTTACCAGTAATCTCTTTCTGCAGCCTTCCAACCTCTGCGGTCAAATCCGTCTTCTTTGGCTGACTCAGACTCGCAAAAGTTGCTGATAATCCTCCAAAAGCACTTACGAATGCTTCGATTCTCTCATCTGTCCCTGCAAGCACCGCTTCCTCTTTGTTATCTACAGACTCGGTTACCGGCTTGATAATTCCCGGTATCAGCACAACAAGATAGTGAATCACCACCGTTAGACCTAATACCATGAAGCTCTCACTGGCTGCCATCCAAAGCTCCTGTTTGTCTGGTATCGTAAGTAATGTCCCTGATATGTTCATAGCAAATGTCACTATGGCTGCAATCACTCCTGCTGCCCATCCTCCGCATTTGCGATTCGCCCATTGGTAGAAGCGAATCCCTGCGGTACACAGAATTAGAATGAACAGATATTTTACCACACTCTTAAGCTCCATAAAGCGGACCATACCGAACACGATCCCTATGTATAAGAACAGATTTCTCCGCTGTTCTAACAGCACAGCCGCAAAATACCCTGGCACAAGAGGGAAGCATCCCATAATTCCTACCATACTGCAGAATATTCCAAGTATCCCACTGATTCCTTTCCATACAATTGTCCTCCACATACTTTTTGTTTGCATTCTCCTGCCTCCAATCACTAATCTGCCTGTTTTAGGCGAGTGATTCGATTATAGGAGGGTGCCAACAAAATCTTTGTCAAATCAGATTCCACTTTTCAAAAACTTTTCGCCAAAAACTCTATTCATTTGGCGAATCGATGCGTTTTGAATCCTGTCGGAAACTTTAAGAAATTAAAAAGAGAGCAAGAATCAAGGCTAAGGATCTCCTTCTATTCTTTGCTCTCTTTAAAGATAATCTCGTTCTGATAAGCAAGTCCCAGCTTGCTTTTAGCGATATCTTCAATATATTCAGTTGTCTTCGTATAGGCTTCATATTCTTCCAGCTCTGTCTGACGCTGTGTCTCTTGCTCATATTGCTGCTGCAACGCTTCCTTACGTTCCGCATACGCCGCATTCTTCTGCTTTAGGTGGACAATCTGGATAGACATGATTACCAAAAACGCAATAACGATAAGGCCAATACAAACCGCGCCTGCGTTATTGCTCTTCCTTCTGCGCTTTGCACTCATAGCTATGTACCTTTCATTTTCTGAAAACAAACGATTCTATTATCGTTTACATAACCTTATTCTAACTGCTTTCCATGCTTTTTTCAATTGTTTTTTCAGAAACCAGATGAATCGAGTAATCCACTTCATAAGCCATCTGCTGAAAATCACATAATACAGAATGAGTCCTAATGCTATTCCCCCTACAATGAATCCACGAATTGCTCCATCTGTTTCACGATACAGCAGCACAAATACAGAAAATCCAAACACAATCCAGTAACATAGATCTTCAATGGATACCCATATAATCCCTCTGGGTATGATTCTTCGAAAGATTCGAATCACATCATAGAGCATCATGAGGCCTGCTCCCAGCAGCATTGCATTTCCAAATACCACAGCTTCGCCTATGATACTTTCGCTGATTGATATCATTTAAATAACTTCCCCAAAAATGATTCATTTTTATTTCCAAATCCAGGCACGTCAGAATATTCAAAGGAGCGAATATCCCCCTCGATATCTACCTCACCCTTTTCTAGATTCAATCGATTTACATGAAGATCATTTCCCTTGATCAATAGCATTCCCATCTCCGTTTCCAGAAGAATCTCTGCTATATCAAAGGACAGGACATCCAAAATTCCTGTGAAGTTACCTGTTCTCCGGTTATTCAATAATAATTTATGCGCTTTACTAACAGTTTTCTCGTCCATAAAAAAGACCTCCTATATCAGTAATATATTAGGAGGTTGCTTTGTTTATGCTATATATTCAAATAAATCTTTTGCTTCTTCTTTTTTGGTTGTATCTTGAATATCTAAAACCCGAACTTTAACCGTCTTTTGTCCAAAGAGTATTTCTATAATATCGCCAACCTTCACATTCACAGATGCCTTTGCAGGCTTCCCATTAACCATTACTCTTCCTGCATCACAGGCTTCATTGGCCACGGTACGACGTTTAATCAGACGTGATACCTTTAAGAATTTGTCTAAACGCATGTTCCCCTACCTCTCTATCCATGCTTTCGTGAACAAAAAGCCTGCCACTGGTATCCTTTTTGCACACATAAGCGAAAAAGAGTGGAGCGCTTTTCGGCGTTCCACTCCAGAATTCATGAATAACTAAATTAGTTAATAGAATCTTTTAAAGCTTTTCCTGCTTTGAATTTAGGTGCTTTAGAAGCTGGAATAACCATTTCTGCGCCTGTCTGTGGGTTTCTTCCTGTTCTCTCAGCTCTTTCAGCTACTTCGAAAGTACCGAATCCAACTAACTGGATTTTCTCACCCTTCTTTAATTCTTCTGCAACAACCTCTGTAAATGCTTTTAAAGCTGCTTCTGCATCTTTTTTAGACAGCTGTGTTTTCTCAGCCATAGCTGCAACTAATTCTGCTTTGTTCATGTCAAAATTCCTCCTCTGGATTCTTGTAATATATAATTCAAGTACTTTCCTCGAATTACCTACAAGAATATATATACTTGTTTTTCGCCTGTTTGTCAAGGAAAAAACCCATATTTTAGGCGTTTATCGCCCTTAAAAACCCACAAAAAAATCTTTTTAAAATCAGCAATTTGTCTCTTGTAAAATCATCTATTTTGTGAGAGAAGTTAACGTGTCCGATAATGTGGACAAGTAGTCTTTTAAATAATCCGAGTCGATTTCTTCCTTTTCACTGGAGCTTTGTGTTTCCGAGTTCTTATTTGTGGTATTACCACTACTCGTTGTACCAGATGAGCTGCCACTTCCGCTCGAGCTATTTGAATTATTATTACTGGTTGTACCAGATGTCGTTCCGGTATCCGTCTCCTCGGATTCTGTAGAAAGATCAATGATTATAGTCGCTTCCGCTGAATTCACATATAGGGTTCTACTCCAAGTCTCATAGCCATCTGCTTTTACCTCAATGGCGTGTCGGCCATACTTTAACTCAATTGGATTAGCATAGTCAATTGGTACGCCATCCACTTTAACCACTGCATTGGCAACACCAATCGCAAATAGAATCTTTCCTGATTTTGGCCCTTCTCCCTTAATTGCATCCAAATTCACTGTAGTTGTCTCACCTCTGGCAATGGTGATATCCTGACTCCCGCCCCAGCCATCGTTGGCAACGGTAAGTGTATAATTTCCCTCTGGAAGCTCCATGGACATATCGGATGTAATTTCTGCAAATACTTTCTTATCCAGCTGCAAATAACTTCCATCAAACAATTCCGTATCCTGCAGAGAAAGAATTCCATGTCCAGTGGTAATGTTCACTGACAATATCTTCTTATCTATCCCAACCACGGATAAGATGTCACTGGATGTAATATCGTCAAATCCAGCTATCTCTTCATTGGAAAACACAATAGTATCATCATTATAAGAATAATTGGAATCGGCAATTTTCAACGCTTTATGTTCTTTATCAATTGAGAATCTCTTAATATCGTCGTACTGCCATACCTGATCTGATACCTGTACTGCTGATACTACGCCATCAGCGCTTACCTTCCCCACTGTAACTACTTTACCTGGACCAAATCGTACAACTGAGGTCCTTGTTCCATACTTATCAAGAAACTCCGTATCCAATCCATAATGGTATTGATACTGAAGTCCATTGGAATAGCTATAGAGAATCATGGATTCCTCTGCACTGTCAATGGACAGAATCATATACAGCTTACTTCCTGTGAAGCTTACCTTTGCCTCTGTCTCCGTATTCTTCTCCGGTGAATAGTAAGTGACTCCACTCTGAGGCTTCACTGTCCCTTTACCATTTCCGCAGCCAATGCACATGCCGAGTATGCCACATAGCACTGCCAGCATTCCAATGCATTTAAGCACATGCCTTCCTCTCTTCTCCTTCTGTACCTTCTTCTCTATCATAAGTATCTTCATACTCCTTATTTTCATTCTTATCACATTCTTGCCTTGTAACGGCATCATAATGTCTCTTCTGTAATTTATATAATTGCAGAAGACTAATATGATTCATTATAGCATAAGGTCACGCAATATAAGAATGTAAATTTTGAAGGAACTCAAGTCGTTCCTGCTCCTGTGTAATAACCTTATCGAGCTTCTCTATGTTGCGCCCTGAGAGCCAAGCTTTGTGAGAATTATAGTAATGGTTTGCAAGCTTCCAGAACTTCTCCGGATAAGCCAGCGTAAGGTATAGCTCCTGATGTTCAATAGCTGACAGCGGACGTATCTCCTGATATGCCAGGATCAGCTCCATTCCAAGATCACTGTTCCAGTTGTTCTTCTCCAGCATCTTACGCAGGTAATTGGCAAGATCCATCACCGCTGCATTGTAATTCATATATTCAAAATGAATGATGCGCCATCCATTTTCTGTCTTTACTACATTATGCTGGTTATAATCGCCATGGCACAACAAGAAGCACTGTTCCCCCAGCTCCTGCTGTTCCAATCGGTTTACAATGTCCTTCGCATTTTCCATAAAATGTGAGTAGTGCTCCTGGAATTTCATCTCAAATTCATTCTTTTTCTTTCTGGAACGCACATAGTTCTTCACCTTGATCAGTTCACGATTATGCTTCTCGTAAAGCTCCTGAAGTTCATTCTTACCTGCTTTCATGAATTCCGGCACAATTGTAGAATAACCCGACACCGTCTGATGAAAGTGTGCAAGAAGGCGTACTGCCTCCTTCATTTCCATCCTGTCCTTGGTACTGCATTCCGTCCCCTGCACCATATCTTTTAAGATATATTTTTCACCAGATTCATCGCTCACCAACACCTGTCCCTCTTTTGTTTTCTGAATCTGTTCTGTCTCAAATCCTGCATTTTGGAGCGTTTCGAGAATCATCGCCAAGAACTCTGCACGTTCTGCAGAGCCGCGGAACTCCTTTAAGAGCTTCAACCCCTGGCTCGTTTCACAGATATACGCTCCTCTTCCCTTCATGATCTGGCTCACTTCAAGATCGTATTGTTCCATAACAACTTCCGGCTGATTATACAAGAAAACCCCTCCATATGACTCATTCATGGTTATCCATGTCTGTTTATCATATGAAAGGGTCCGCAATTTTATGAGCAAGTTGCTGCAACTTTTCCTTATCATTTAGTTCAGGTTCCTCAAGAACTGCCTCGTAGAGCTGATTCAGCAATTCACCCAGCTGTTTCCCCGGCTGTAGCCCCATCGCAATTAAATCTGTGCCATTGATTGCCAGATCTTTCTTCTGAACGCACTGTTTTTTCTCTAGAATTTGTCTGTATATCTCCTCATAGGCTGCAATGTAAGCCAGCTTCTCTTCCCTCTGATAGTCGCTCTGTGCCAGAGTATCCGCTCTTTTCACTTCAAAAATCATTGGATACTGTTCTATTCCAATGCGATTGATTGCTTTTCTAATACTTTTCTCTGTCAGTGCCGGTCTATCGTCATGCGCCGCCACAAGACTTGTGGTGCGTTTTATCGTATCGTTATCAAACTTTAGACGTCGAAGAATCCCTCTCGTCATCTCTGCGCCTTTGACCGGATGCCCATGATAGTGGTTCTGTCCATTGTCATCCGTTGAGACACAGACTGGCTTAGCCACATCATGAAAAAGCATGGTAAGTCGAAGCACCTTGTTGGCGCGCACTTCCTGCAGGGAGCGTATGGTATGTTCTCCAACACTATACATATGATGCTTATTGTTCTGTGGTGTTGCCATCATCTGATCCAGTTCTGGCAGAATCTGCCTGCTAAGTCCCAGTTCATACACTGTACGCATCTCTTCTGGGTGGTTAGAGATAAGCAGCTTTACAAGCTCCACCTGAATTCTTTCCGCACTAACCTTTTGGATTGTTGATGCCAAGGCTTTCACCGCCGCCTTGGTCTCATTCTCAATTGCAAAGCCCAGCTGTGCTGCGAAACGTACCGCGCGAAGCATGCGAAGCGCATCCTCTGTAAATCGTTCCTGCGGATTCCCAACACAGCGGATAATCCCCTTCTTCAGGTCTCCCACTCCATCAAAAGCATCCACAAGTCCCTGTTCTTCATTATATGCCATGGCATTGATTGTGAAATCTCTGCGTTTTAAATCCTCGATAAGATTTGATGTAAATGTCACTTCCTTTGGATGTCTTGCATCCTCATACTCTCCATCAATCCGGTAAGTGGTAATCTCATATCCCACATGGTCCAGCATAACAGTAACTGTTCCATGCTGAATTCCCGTATCTATGGTATGGGCAAATAATGCCTTCACCTCTTCCGGCTTAGCCGATGTGGTAATATCCCAATCCTGAGGAGTTCGTCCAAGCATTGTGTCACGCACACAGCCGCCGACTGCATAGCCTTCATAGCCATGTGCGTTCAGTGTTTGAATTATGAAATTTACATGTTCTGGCAAATCAAATGAATGCATACGTTCCCTTCTGTCCAACTTTTACTTTATAAAGCAGATCATCTGCTTTTCGTATCAAACTATTAATGTCATTCTCTTCCTGAATTCCTTGAGATGTAGCAATTCCGATGGAACAGGTAATCTGGCAGCTTGAATCAACAGTAATTTCTTGTCCAAGTGCCTTAGAAATGTCCTCAGCAAACCCTTTGCTCTTTTCAATCTCCTCGTAAATATGACATGCGATTTGTTCTAATTCTTCTCGGGCATCAGTATCTAATATTAAAATGAATTCATCCCCGCCAAAGCGACTGACAAAACCTTTTCCTTCCACGGCCTTTGTAAAAATAGCCGCCATGGATTTCAATATGATATCACCTACATCATGTCCGAAAGTATCATTATAATGCTTAAAATTATCCAGGTCAATGAACATCAGCCCCATTTTACCACTTTGCTTTGTATCCCTTAGGAGCTGAACCTTTTTCTCAATTTCCTGATACATTCCTGCACGGTTATAGATTCCTGTCAGCATATCAGTGACCGCTGCCTGTGCAAGCTTTGAGTTCATCTCAAAGACCTTCTCATAGGCTTCCATTCGGTTAATGGAATAGCTCATTTCCCGGAAGAGAAGCTGGTAAATATTTAAATCATCCTCGTTCAGCATGTAACGGTCGATGGAAGAATGCCAATTTTCCCTCATCCGAACATAGGTAATCAGTACACTCTTCAAGTGATGATTCTTAAAAAATGGAATTGCAACAATAGAACATACATCATCTGCTCCAAAGATGGAAATCAGTTCTAAATGCTCTGTATAATTTGCACTTATTTTCGATACTGCAAGTCCCTGTGGATATTCATTCATGTATTTTCCAATGGCTTCGATTGTGGCCTCATCCATTTCAACACCTGTGTCGTTATATAAGACATCCGGCATATTTCCATGATAACGAATATATAGTGCACAATCATTATTGAAGTGATTTAAGAATACACGAATCGCACGATCTACCATTTGACTTACTTCCATTCCGTTCACATCGATCAGCTTCTGCCAGCTGGAAATAAACTCCATTTGATTCCGTGTGGTCTTCAGGTCTCTAGCCACCCCCTCCTGCTTCATAAGGGAATCCATCATGCTCTCTGTAACATTTGATTTTTGAAGACCTTCTTCACCTTCTACCTCCCGCAACAGCTTCAGCGGGATTGTCTCGTAAGCCTGAGTATTGACTTCTTCATGCATCTGAAGCACAGACTGCTCCTTTTCAAATAATTCCATACGTCCAAGCTTCTGGAATAGCTCCATTCGCTTCTGGCGAAACAGACGGTATACGAAGAACTGATTGCCTTCCGCGCTCATAAGATATTTCTCAGCCTGCTCAAAACAATAGAAAGCATCGTCATCTTTTCCTTCTACAATACATAGTAATCCCTTGGAAAATGTATAGAGGAACATATCATCGTCGCATTTGGCATAATCGTGGATAATACCAACCTGATTCTCTTCCTTTTCTTTCTCAAGAATGTAATTTAGGAACTGACTGCAGCTGAGCAGATAACGCTCACAGTTAAAACGGTCATTCTGCAAAATGCTTACCAAGGCAAGAAGTCCATACATCTTGGAAAGGTTACACACACGTAAACTATTCAAATGAAGACGTTCAATAGTCTTCATGGAAAGGAGAAGTTCATGCTCTGCCTGAGCGTAATTCTGTCTCATAATGTCATTCAACGCCATATTATACTGAACTTCTGCTATATCCTCTGGGAGGCGCAATTGATAGAATAATTGAAGTGCGTGCCGAAAATACTGTTCTGCTCTTTCATTATCCCCAAGTGCACTGAGATTATAGCCCAGACCCGAATAGATTCTCCCAGTTTTCATGGTATTCTTATTCTTCATAAACTGGAACGTGCGCACAGAATACAGAATTGAAATCTCATGCATGCCATTGGTAGCTGCGATCATAATATTCTTCTGGTATGCACTGTATACTAATTCTTCATTTCCAATTTCCTTTGCAATGGCGATTCCTTTGCTGAAGAATACCAGGGCAGCTTCTGAACGATATGCTTTCGCCACCACCTCTGGTCGATTGTCATAGGCATAAATATAGATGTGCGCAAGGTTATTCTTATACCCATACTGCATTAGCTTCTCAATAAACGTCTCACTGATTGGAACATCCTGCGCACAGAAAAAGATATTATACCAGCCTGACATCTGGTTCTGAACTTCCAGAAGCTCCGCTTCAAATTCCAGCTCCTCATTGCCAATGGCTCTTGCAATTGCTTTAGCTTTTTTGGCATGTTCAATTCCCTTTTGCAGTTTACCTTGATACATGTAGCTGTTACCACGATATAATTCACTGTAGTAATGCAGTTCCTCTGTTCGCCCTATAACATTCAAACGAGATAACTCTTCTGCCAGCTCTAATGCCTTTGGAATATCACCACACAGGATAGATACTTTAATATAAAGAGAATACAGATAGAATTTCTCGGAATCTGTAATGGTCACCTCTTCAAATCGGATCTGCTTCTCCAGCTTGCTCAGATATTCTAATGCCTGCTCATAGTCCAGTAGTTCCACCAGATTGGATATTTGTTGAATGACATCTTCCCGGTTCTGGAGCTCTGTCTTCTGCCACTTGCCTTCGGCTCTTCGATATGGAGAGCTTCCAATATGATAGATCTGGCTGATGTCCTCCAAAGATTCCAATATTGCATTCATGCTATTACTTCCGCCCTCCTGGTTGGATGGCATTTCATTTACACAAAGTACAATTCCCAGATTCGATGAAGGTTCTAAAATCAAGCGCAATACCAGGTCCATGGTGTTTGCACTTGCCAGTTGAAAGCGGTTAATCACGATCATAAGAGGATGTTTCTTTGCAATATTTCGAAGCATCGAAGCGATTGCCTCTGTCATACGATTTCTCTCATATTTCACTTCATTGAGCAATACTTTTTCTCTGCGAACGCATTTTCCAGTCTCATAATAGGATTCCAGCACACCCCGCTGAAGATAATATACATTGCACTCAGATAAAAAAGCTTCAAAGGATCCTTCTCCATATTTGCGAAACATGCTGCAGATGGTATCTAAAAAAGGTTCATATCCACCGACAATGGTGTCATATTCCAACTCGCAGCAGCTGAAAAAACGCCATCCGGCATCGCCAAATAACGTTTCACAGTATCAAGATCAAGCACAGAAAAATCATTGCTATAGCGCGCCATAACAATGTTTTTCTCCACCTGACCAATTCTACTATATACCTGTTCTATTACCCCGTTAAAATACTTTTCTATCATGGCTGTTCCCCCGGTTAACCATTTATTCAGCTATCAATTCCCCCGATGTCTTGACAGCTTCTATCTAAATATTCTAGTATGCTTTGCCCCAATATACCAATTTGTGGGCTGGTTTACCACAGCATACACATACATCTGAAATTTGTTCCTGGTCATTAAAAGGCATACAACGGCTTGTCACACCAGTATCCTCTTTAATCTTTAACTCGCATGCTTCATCTTCACACCACATACCACGGATAAATCCAGTCTTCTCTTCCGCAACTTTTTTGAACTCATCATAGTTATGCGCATCGCTGATGTGAGTCTTCTGGAATTCTTTTGCTCTTGCAAGCATATCTGCCTGCATGGTATCTAATACCTCCGCAAGCTTCGTATTGACTTCATCTAAAGATGTTACAATCTTCTCCCTTGTATCACGGCGAACAATGACACACTGCCCATTTTCGATATCCTTTGGTCCAAGCTCGATACGAACTGGGATTCCCTGAATCTCCTGTTCTGCAAATTTCCAGCCCGGAGTCTTATCTGTTGCATCGATTTTCACACGGAACTCCTTTGAAAGCTGATCCTTCAAATCATATGCTCGATCTAATACGCCGTCCTTCTGCTGCTGAATTGGAATTACCATAACCTGTGTAGGTGCAATTCTTGGAGGAAGTACAAGTCCTGAATCATCACCATGAACCATGATAATCGCTCCAATCAGACGTGTAGACATGCCCCATGATGTCTCATGGCAGTACTGAAGTTTATTCTCTTTATCTGTATATTGTATATTAAAAGCTCTGGCAAATCCGTCGCCAAAGTTATGAGAAGTTCCAGACTGAAGTGCTTTACCATCATGCATTAATGCTTCGATGGTATAAGTGGCTTCTGCTCCTGCAAACTTCTCTTTATCTGTCTTACGGCCTTTTACCATAGGAATAGCAAGCACCTGTTCACAAAAATCAGCATAAAGATTCAGCATCATTACAGTTCTCTCTTCTGCTTCATCTGCTGTTGCATGAACAGTATGACCTTCCTGCCATAAGAATTCAGAAGAACGAAGGAAAGGTCTTGTTGTCTTCTCCCAACGTACCACTGAACACCACTGATTATATACCTTTGGAAGATCTCGATGAGACTGTACAGTTTTAGAAAACAGGTCACAGAACAAAGTCTCTGATGTAGGTCTTACACAAAGACGTTCCTGCAATGTTTCAAGTCCACCCTGTGTGACCCATGCCACTTCTGGTGCGAAGCCTTCCACGTGATCCTTCTCTTTCTGTAAGAGACTCTCTGGAATGAACATTGGCATGTATACATTTTCTACCCCAGTCTCTTTGAATTTTGCATCTAAAATTTTCTGTATATTCTCCCAAATTGCATATCCATTGGGTTTAAAGATCATGCATCCTTTCACAGATGAATAATCCATCAATTCTGCTTTCTTTACCACGTCGGTATACCATTGTGTAAAGTCTTCGTCTCTGGAAGTGATGGCTTCTACCAGCTTTTTGTCCTTAGCCATTTCTTTTCTCCTCTTCTATCAATCTTTCATAACTGATTGCGAAACAATACTGTCCTTCTATGACTCTTTCCTGTAAGAAATGTGTTTCGTAATTATCTGTTTCATATTAAGATAATACAGCGGGCTTGTCAAGAATCCCACCCGTGTATTCTGGCAATTCTGCTACTTTTCCGGGCTAAAATGAGAAGCCTTCAAAAGCTTTCCCTTTTGGGGTAATTTTGAATTCTATCTTCTTTTTGGTTACTGGATGTTCAAAAGCAATCAGGTATGCGCATAACCCCAGATTTGCTGTACGCCCATTCTCCGTATGTCCATATTTGCCATCCCCGGCAAGTGGGCATCCCATATGTGCCATCTGTATACGAATCTGATGATGCCGCCCAGTCTTTAAGCTTACATTCACAAGTCCATGACCATTGGCATAAGTCAGGACTTCATAAGCAAGCTCCGCTTTCTTGGCATTTGGGTCCTCTTTACTTGATATTGCTGCAAGATTGGTTCTTCCGTTAAAGGTTAAATAATCCGTCAGTGTTCCTGCCGTCGCTTCTGGAATCGTGTCTGTCACAGCATAATAATATTTGCCAATGGATCTGCTCTGCACCTGCTGGCTTAAAGCTGCCGCTGACTTTTGATCCTTTGCAAACACCATGATACCCTCTACCGGCTGATCCAATCTGTGAATCACTCCAATATAAGGAGGCTCCCCTTTTTTGGCTCTGTAATTCTTCAGATAACTTTCCATATCCTTTTGTCCCAATCTGCTGGTCTGTGTTGCAACTCCCGCAGGCTTGTATACTACTAGAATACTGGCATCCTCATATAATACCTCGATTTCCATATGGGCCTCCTTCTTATTCTTAATTTTATTTTTTGTAACTATATCATATATTACAACTATAAGCTGTAAATTCAAGTATAACATGTAGTCTATAATTTGAACCGGTATCCTACGCCCCAACCACGGACAGCTCAGCTGTCCGCGCGCGTATGCGCATCTAACAAGACTATTTGGGCTCAGTACTTACAATTTAAAGCGGTATCCTACACCCCAAATAGTCTCAATATATTGAGGTTTTGCTGTATTCATTTCCACCTTTTCACGGATTTTCTTGATATGAACAGTTACAGTTGCAATATCTCCAATAGATTCCATATCCCAGATTTCACGGAAAAGTTCTTCTTTTGTGAATACATGGTTTGGATTTTCTGCAAGAAAGGTAAGAAGATCGAATTCCTTGGTGGTGAACTGTTTCTCTTCTCCGTTAATCCAGACACGTCTCGCTGTCTTATCAATCTTAATTCCGCGAATTTCAATGATATCATTCTCAACTGCATTGCTTCCAATCAATCGCTCATATCTTGCCATATGTGCTTTTACTCTAGCTACCAGTTCACTTGGAGAAAATGGTTTGGTCACATAGTCATCTGCGCCGAGTCCCAAGCCACGGATTTTATCAATATCATCTTTCTTTGCAGACACCATCAGAATCGGTGTGTTTTTCTTTTCGCGAATCTGCTTACAGATTTCAAATCCATCCATACCTGGAAGCATTAGATCCAAAATGAACAAATCGAATTCTTCTGCCAATGCTCTTGCAAGTCCAGAAGTCCCATCATTTTCAATCTCAACTTCAAATCCGCTTAGTTCCAGATAATCTTTCTCTAAATCTGCAATTGCTACTTCATCCTCTACAATCAATATTCTACTCATTTGGTACCTCCTGATATTTACGGATTACAAAATACATAATTGTACCTGTATCCTCTTTGCTGGTTGCCCAGATTTTGCCACCATGATCTTCTACTATTTTCTTAACAATGGAAAGTCCTATTCCACTTCCACCAGTTGCTGAATTGCGAGAGGCATCTGCCCGGTAGAAGCGGTCAAATACATATGGAAGATCCTTTTGCGCAATCCCTCGTCCATTATCCTCAATCTCAACCTGAATGAAATCTCCTACATCCTTCACTCGAATGTTAACGAAGCCCTTGGTCTTATTCATATATTTTACAGAATTACCAACAATGTTGTGAACAACACGCCGCAGCTGTTCGGGATCTGCAATGATTTCTACACCCTCTTCTGCGTAATTGTAATATGCAAGTCCTATCCCCTTGGCTTCTAAATCCAATCCGATCTCTTCGACACAATCATTAAAATATTCCGTCACATTAATCTTGGCAAAATTGTATGGTATACGGTTCGTATCGATCTTAGAATATAAAGTGAGTTCGTTGATAAGCGTATCCATCTCATTTGCTTTATTATAGATGGTTCGAACATATTTATCCACTTTTTCGGGGGTATTGGCTACTCCATCAATGATTCCTTCTGAATATCCTTTCACAGCAGTGATCGGAGTCTTTAAGTCATGGGCAATGTTGCTGATTAATGCCCTGTTTTCTTTCTCATTGTTAATCTTATCTTCTGCATTGTCCTTCAGGCGTTGCCTCATCTGTTCAAAGGTCGTACACAATTCACCAATCTCATCATCTGAAGTTACATCTAATGTGAAGTCCAGATTACCTTCTTTGATGTTCTCTGCTGCCACCTGTAATTTATGAATCGGTGTAATCATACTACGGTATACCCACACCGTTAACATACAAGCCGTTAATACTAAGATGATAACAATAGATATCATTGCATCGATTACCAATTTCTTCACTTCCGGTACAATACTTTCTGTTGTGGTAATAATAAATGCGCTTCCATTCTTCGCATCTGCAAAATGAAAATCTATCTGTTTTACAAGAATCTCATCTTCACTGTCAATATAGGTTCCCACATTGGAATCCGAATCTGTGGTTCCGTATTCCGGCAGTGACTCAATGACCTTCTGATTCTTATCCCCTCCATTAAAAATAATTGTGCTCTCTTTCCGCACAATCAGATAAGAATACTTCTTTTTCAGTTCATCATTCATCTGCTTCTGATAGGAGTCTTCCTCAAAATCATCTGGATCTGTATCCGCTGTCTTCTGCAATTCTTCGTAATCTGCTATGGTATATCGATTCAAAAGCTGAACCGAATTGGTAAGACTGTAGGAATCCTTCCCCTCCAATCCATAATTCTGTTCAATCGCTTTCACTTGAATATTCCGAAATCCCCAGATTGTAAAGATTGCTAACACAATCGGCACAAAAATGATGATGCAGAATGAAATCATTAATTTCGTCTTTACTTTCAACTGTTCCATCTCCTATAAATACAAAATAGCCATAGGTACACACCCGCTAAATCTAGCTTGTGTATATTCTATGGCTATTATATCATGAATCCCATTGTTACTAGTGGAATTTATCTAAATTTTTCTAAACTTTCTATAAACATTCAGACTTTAAATCCTATAAATATTTCTTTAAAGTATCTGCTTTGTCTGTTGCTTCCCAAGGAAGGTTCAAATCAGTACGTCCAAAGTGTCCGTATGCTGCTGTTTCTCTATAGATTGGTCTTCTCAAGTCAAGCATTTTGATGATTCCAGCTGGACGAAGATCGAAGTTCTCACGAACGATCTCAACTAACTTCTCATCAGAAAGTTTACCTGTTCCGAATGTATCAACCATGATTGATGTAGGCTGTGCAACGCCAATTGCGTAAGATAACTGAATCTCGCATTTGTCAGCAAGTCCTGCTGCAACAATATTCTTTGCAACGTAACGAGCTGCATATGCTGCAGAGCGGTCAACCTTTGTACAGTCTTTTCCTGAGAAAGCTCCGCCGCCGTGGCGTGCCATTCCACCGTATGTATCAACAATAATTTTACGTCCGGTAAGACCAGCATCCCCGTGTGGTCCACCAATTACGAAACGTCCTGTTGGGTTAATGAAGAATTTGGTGTCTGCATCGATTAATTCTGTTGGAAGAATTGGGTCAAACACATATTTCTTGATATCTGCATGAATCTGTTCCTGAGTTACATCATCATCGTGCTGAGTAGATAATACAACTGCCTCTAATCTCTTAGGTGTTCCATCTTCTGCATACTCAACAGATACCTGAGTTTTTCCGTCCGGTCTTAAGTATGTTAATGTACCATCTTTACGTACTTTCGTAAGCTGTAGTGCAAGTTTGTGAGCTAAAGAAATTGGATATGGCATCAATTCCTCTGTCTCATTTGTTGCATACCCAAACATCATACCCTGGTCTCCCGCGCCGGTATCAAGGTCATCCGTAAGTGCTCCTTCTTTTGCTTCTAATGCTTTATCAACACCCATAGCAATATCTGCTGACTGTTGATCAAGTGCTACCATAACTGCACAGGTATTTCCATCAAATCCTGTTTTTGCATCGTTATATCCGATTTCATTCACAGTTTTACGCACGATTGCTGGGATATCCAGCTGTGCTTTCGTTGTGATTTCTCCTGTTACTAATACGAAGCCTGTACAGCTTGCTGCTTCACATGCCACACGGCTCATTGGGTCCTGCTCCATACATGCGTCTAAGATTGCATCCGATACAGCATCGCACATTTTGTCAGGATGTCCTTCTGTTACTGATTCTGATGTGAATAATAATTTTTCCATCATTCGTCTCCTCTCAATTCTTACTTGGATAACGCTTTATCCATCTCTCTGTTGCTGCCTCTTCAAAAAGGGCAATAAAAAAACGCTTGAAAACAAGCGGACTGAATATAAAGATAATCAAATCCTCTTATTGTTCGATTACTCGCTCAGGTTGGCACCTTCCTGTTTCTAAAAAACGGGGTTGCCGTGACTTCACAGATCCTTTGTATCTCCATCACTCTGAATAAGGGAAAATTTACAATATTGAATTATCAAATCTCTAGGTGATAAGATACGCCCTTTTGCTGCAATTGTCAATACCTAAGGTCTAAGAATGAACAGATGTTAGAAAATGTATAAGCTTCCAATTATTTTCCATCTCTTGACACTTCTTAGAATAATGAAAAAGAGAGTCACCGAAGCAACTCTCAATTCTCTTGTATTTCTTGTATTGATAATATACTTTGTCTCTCTTAGGATACCTTTAAGATAAACTTTTGAATCTCTTTCTCAGAAGATACCTTCTCAATCTTAGCACCAAGTGCACGTAATTTGCGATCCAGTTCTTCGTATCCACGTTCTATATAATAGATATCGTCTACAATGGTAACGCCTTCTGCTGCAAGACCAGCTATGACAAGTGCAGCTCCTGCACGCAGGTCTGGTGCATTTACTCTTGCGCCTGTGTACCGCTTCACGCCATTGATAATAGCGATGTTACTCTCGACTTTAATGCTTGCGCCCATTCTTGTAAGCTCATCCACATATTTGAAACGATTCTCAAAAATGCTTTCTGTTACAGTACTTGTTCCCTCTGCGATTCCAAGTACAACTGCCATCTGTGGCTGCATATCAGTAGGGAACCCTGGATATGGTAAGGTTGTAACCTGTGTATGGCAAAGCTGCTGTGGTGCAATCACGCGAACAGCATCATCAAACTCTTCAATCTTGCATCCAACTTCAATAAGCTTTGCACTTGTAGCTTCCAAATGCTTTGGAATCACATTTTTCACTAAGATATCTCCGCCTGCTGCAGCTGCTGCAAACATAAATGTTCCTGCTTCAATCTGGTCTGGGATTACAGAATATTCGGTAGCATGAAGCTTCTCTGCTCCCACAATACGAATCACATCAGTTCCTGCACCTCGGATATTTGCTCCCATGCTGTTCAAGAAGTTGGCTACATCTACTACATGTGGCTCTTTTGCTGCATTCTCGATTACTGTCTTTCCTTCTGCCATTGCTGCTGCCATCATGATATTAATTGTGGCACCCACCGATACCTTATCTAAATAAATATGGCTTCCAACCAGATTCTTAGCTTCTGCAATTACAAGACCATGTGCAATATCAACCTCTGCACCCATTGCGCGGAATCCTTTGATGTGAAGGTCAATTGGACGGCTTCCAATATCGCATCCACCTGGGAGTGCAACCTCGGCACGTTTATATTTACCTAATAAAGCCCCAATCAAATAATAGGATGCTCTTATTTTACGAATGAACTCATTATCCACATTCACATCGCGGATAAAGGATCCATTAATCTTAACCTTGTGTACATTTACACGTTCAACCTTTGCGCCAATCTCTTCAATTGCCTGCAAAAGTACATTTATATCTCTAACGTTTGGTAAATTATCAATTGTAACGGTTTCATCTGTCATAATTGCTGCTGCTAAAATAGCAAGTGCAGCATTCTTAGCTCCACCAATTTCAACTTCGCCTTGTAATGGATGACCACCTTTAATTACAAACTGTTCCATATCACACCTCAATGAACTCTATATACAAATGGGTCTATGCCCAACAAAAATATCTATACGAACAAGTAATTATACTAGCTTTCCCTGCAATTTGTCAAGTCATGGCATTTTGGTAAAATATGCCCTTTCTTTATACTATTCGTTATTTTTGTCGTTGTTATTCATATATTGTAGTTTTTCTATGAGTTTTTCCACTGTCTGTTCCACGTTCAAGCCCTTCTCAGATACCGACACATCCGCATACTTCTCATAGAGTGGTGTGCGTTCTAAGAAAAGATCACGTAAATCCTGTCCGTCTTTCAAGACTACCCCTCGTCCTTTAATATCCGCCAGGCGCTGCTCCAGGATCTCATAAGGGACTTCCAAATAAACTACTGTTCCAATGGATTTTAAGTGTTCCATAGCTTCCTTACCATAGACCACGCTTCCTCCTGTGGCAATGATCGTTCGCTCTGCTTCAATTCCAGCATTGACATGATTCTCCACTTCAATAAACCCATCTGTTCCAACCTTCTCGATAATTTCATGAAGCAGTTTGCCCTCCTGCTTCTGGATGAGAAGGTCTGCATCCACAAACTGATATCCTAACATTTTGGCAAGAATGACACCAATTGTGCTTTTTCCTACACCTGGCATTCCGATTAATACAATATTGTTATGTCCTTCCATCTTAAAAACCTCTTTCGCTTTATCCGGTATTCTATAAACAAGAAAGTGTGCTTTCGCACACTCCACGATTCAAGTACTTAGCTAGCACAGCTTTCTTGTCGCGCGAATGCGCATAATCATGCACGAAGTGCATTTTTATTTGATAGGAATTTCCTATCAAATGAAAAAAGCGTAACGCTTTATGCGCTACGCCTTTTATGATACTTATTTTCATTCAGAGATGCAATATTAATTTGTACTTTCTGTTCCATCTATGGTCTCTGTTCCATCTATAGTCTCTGTTACGCCAGATTCCGTAGAAGTTTCTTCCTCGGTGGACTCTGTGGTCTGTGTCAGATGATTCTTGAACTCGATCTTTGCTAAGACCTTATCTTTTACTTTCCACTCCGTATCTTTCTCCCAATCAGATAAGGTATCGTTGTAAAGAGTATCCTTTCGGTCCTGAAGAATCGTTGTCTTATTCTTCTCAGTTGCCTCTTCATCATGTTCCTTGTCCAGTCGAACCATGTACAATGCTTTGTCTGTTGTAATAAGACCAGATACTTCACCTTCTTTTAAGCCATCCAGTGTAGTCTTTACTGTCTCGTCTAACGTAGAATCATCTGCATCATAAGTTCCATTTGTTACGCTGAAGCCATTCGCCTCTGCTGCTGCTTCTAACTCGGATGGCTGTGTCACTGCATCTGCCATCTTTTGGGCATTGTCCTTCAGTTCTGCAACCTGATCCTCCGTATATGCAGTGAAATTATAGCTGCTGTCATAGCTGCCATCAATTGCAACCTGAACCATAGAATAAGCTCTCATATTCGCTTCTTCATCGGTTACGTTGGTGTCTACATCTGCAATAATCGCATCATACATTTTGTTTTTAATGGTATACAGGGTAAGCATTTCTTCTACGATCTCCTGTGTTGCTCCCATTTCTTTTAATGTATCTTCGGAATTATTCTCCATAAAAGAAGATGCTGTATCCGTAATTTCCTTTTTCTCATCATCACTGATTTCCACATCATAGTCATCCATGTGAAGCTGTAAGGTGTACATCTCCTGAAGAGTCTCCATCACCTGTGATTTGGTAGTCTCCTGCATACTGCTTCCAGATCCATACAGATCCTGTGACCATGGGTCTTTCCCAACATACTGTGTAAGTGCATCTTCCATCTGTGCCTGTTGATATCTGCACATGAAGTTTGCTACCCCTAATGTAATCTTTTCATCGCCCAATGTAGCAATTGTCTCATTCTTATTCAATGCACATCCTGTAAGTGCTGATGCACAAAGAACTCCTGCTAAGAGCAGTGCTGCAAATCTTTTGATCTTCATATTTCCTCCTACAATCTCCGAGCCTGTTTGTCCCAGAGAAATACTTGTTATATTATAGTGCTTTCTTCCATATCAAGCAAGATATTTCTTTCCATGTCGGACAACAGTTTCTCCAATACTGTAAGCACCTCCAAGGATTTCTCTCTTGAATTTGCATTCAGCATATAACAAAAATATGGATTTTTCGTGTCCGGTATAAATTTCATAAACGGTGCATTTTCTGCCAGAAGCTCCGGTATCCGTGCCGGGTCTACCTTTGCCTTTTCGTACATAGTAAGGCGCAGCTCGTTGCCCTTTTGTACCACATCAGTTACATATACATGGTGTGCCTTGGCTTTCAGCCTTGCAATGGTCAATAAATTCTGCACAGACTTCGGTGGCTCACCAAATCGATCGATGAGTTCTTCTAGCATCTCCTCAGATTCTTCCTGGGATTCCACTCCTGCAATTCGCTTGTAGATATCCAGCTTCTGAAATTCGTTGGCTATATAGGTTGGTGGAATATATGCGTTGGTTTCTACATCCACAGAGGTATCGAATTTCTCTACAGGTGCAATTCCCTTAGCCTCTTTTACAGCCTCATTCAACATTTTACAATACAGGTCATAACCGACAGATGCCATATGACCGCTCTGCTCAGCCCCCAGCAGATTACCTGCTCCACGAATCTCCAGATCTCTCATAGCAATCTTAAATCCGCTTCCAAGCTCTGAATACTCCTTGATGGCAGCCAGTCGTTTCTCCGCAATCTCTTTCAGCATTTTGTTTCTTCGATACATTAAAAATGCATAGGCTGTGCGGTTCGATCTACCCACTCGTCCTCTGAGCTGATACAGCTGAGACAGGCCCATATTGTCTGCATCGTGAATAATCATGGTATTTACATTGGAAATATCCAATCCGGTCTCAATAATTGTGGTGGATACTAACACATCAATCTCACCATTGATAAAGCTGTACATGATCCGTTCCAGTTCTGTCTCTCTCATCTGTCCATGGGCAAATGCAACATTTGCCTCTGGCACCAGACTTTGAATTTTCTGAGTGATTTCGTCAATATCCTTTACCTTGTTATAGACATAGTACACCTGTCCATCACGGGAAAGCTCTCTGGATATGGCTTCACGCACCAATTCATCATTGTATTCCATAACATAGGTCTGAATTGGCACACGATCCATCGGCGGCTCCTCTAACACGCTCATGTCACGGATTCCAATAAGACTCATATGAAGGGTTCGTGGAATTGGTGTTGCGGTTAATGTCAATACATCCACATTGGTCTTTAACTGTTTGATTTTCTCTTTATGTGTTACTCCGAATCGCTGTTCTTCATCAATGATTAAGAGCCCTAGATCCTTGTAGGAGACATCCTTGGAGAGAACACGATGGGTTCCCACCACGATATCCACCTGTCCCTTCTTCAAATCCTCTATGGTCTTTTTCTGTTCCGTGGAAGAGCGGAACCGGCATAGTAGATCCACTCGCACTGGGAAATCTTTCATCCTCTGAGAAAAATTATTATAGATTTGTTGTGCGAGAATTGTCGTCGGAACCAGATAGACAACCTGTTTTCCTTCCTGCACTGCCTTAAAGGCCGCACGAATTGCAATCTCTGTCTTGCCGTAGCCAACGTCACCACAAATCAGTCGATCCATGATTTTGGTGCTCTCCATATCCTTCTTGGTGGCCTCAATAGCAAGCTCCTGATCCTCGGTCTCTTCAAATGGGAATAGTTCCTCGAATTCTCTCTGCCATACAGTGTCTGGTCCATAGATGAACCCGTGCTTTTCTTCTCTTGTGGCATAGAGCTGTACCAAATCCTGGGCAATCTCCTTTACCGCACCATTGACTTTGCTCTTGGTTCTTCCCCAATCCTGTCCGCCAAGCTTATTGAGCTTTGGCTTTCTTGCATCTTTACCGGCATACTTCTGTATGAGTTCCAGCTGGGTTGCAAGAATATAGAGATTCGACCCGCCCGAATATTCAATCTTGATATAATCCTTTATCGTCTTATCAACTTCAATTTTCTCAATTCCACGGTAGACACCAAGTCCATGATTCTCATGAACCACATAATCCCCTACGGCAAGTTCCGAGAAGCTTTGAATTTTCTCGCCTTCATAGGTGCGATGGCGTTTCTTTTTCTTCTTCTCCGCTCCAAAAATGTCCGTTTCTGTAATTACAACAAACTGAAGAATTGGATATTCAAAGCCTTTATGGATTTTCCCATAACAGACCATAATCTGTCCAGATAGAAGCTCATGATCATAATCCTCGGTATAAAATGCAGTCAGCTCTTCATTCATAAGATCCTCTGCCAAACGCTTTGCCCTGGTTCTGGAGCCAGAAAGCAGAATGATCTTATACCCATTCTTGCGATATTGCTTCAGATCCTTAACCAGTAAATCGAAACTATTATTATAAGGGTTTACATTCTTCCCGTGAATGGTGTACTGCCCAATGTTTTTTAAACCATTATTCTTCACATCCAGGGCATTGACAGACATACAAGCGTAGCGTTCCAAGGCTCCCATAATCTCTTTACAGAGGAACAGTTCCTTCATCTGACCTGGAAGTATATACCCCTTCTCCAGACGCTGCTTCATGCTGTCTTGGAATTCCACTTCCGTCTGGCGCCCTCGCTCCACGCATCTGCTCATCTCATCAAAGAAAAGAATGGTTTCATCCGCATCAAAGTAATCAAGGAGTCCAATTCGCTCATTACAGAAGTATGATAAAAATGCATCCATTCCAGCACACATGGAGAGCTCTCCCCACTCTTCTGCCAGTTCTTCTGCCATGGAGGTTGTGCGATAAGCCTCCTCTGTCTTCATGTCGCCTCGAAGCTTATCTGCTACCTTTTTCGCTTCCTTTTGCATTTTCTCAATACCGGTCTGCTTCTCTTCTTCCGTAAGTACCAGCTCGCAAGCCGGGTAGATAACCAATTCTTCCAAATTATCGATGGAACGCTGACTTTCTGTGTCGAAAGATCGAAGGGTATCCACCTCATCTCCCCACATCTCAATTCGTACTGGATTATCTTCGGTTAATGGGAAAATGTCCAGTATGCCGCCTCTCATCGCAAACTGTCCCATGGTCTCTACCTGGTATTCTTTCTCGTACCCCATGCGAATCAGTTGTGCCTTCACCTCATCCATATCCAAGGTATCTTCCGGATGAATTGTCAGAATAGAATCCCACAGCTTCTGTGGAGGTGCCATCGTATTCATCAGTGCATCAAAGGTCGTGATCACTGTACAGTGCTCGTTCTCACGAATGGCTTTTAAGGCATTGATTCGCTCCGCTGTAAGAAGATTTCCTCGAATATCCGACTGGTAAAACAGCACGTCCTTTGCTGGATAATACACTACATTTGGCTCAAAGAAACGATAATCTTCATAGAGCTCCTTCGCTCTTTGTTCATGAAAAGCGACAATGATCTTATTTTTTCGACCATTGTTTACTGCATAAATCATATGTGGTTTCTGCGCGTCTGTACACCCTGAGACTGTAACTAGCCCCTTTTCGGTGTCCAGCGCTCTTGTCAATTCCTGAAATCCATTCAGTTCCTGGAGTGGTTCTAAAAAAGCTTTCACTTGATGCTCCTATTTCTTTCCATTGAAATCGTTCATTGCCTGATCCACATCCCCTGCAACAATCTTCGATGTGGCTTCCATTGCGTCTTTCATTGCTTGTTCCACCAACACTCGGTCGTCTTCTGAGAATCTACCCAATACATAGTCCGCAAGATCCCAGCCTGCAGGTTTCTCCCCCACTCCGACCTTTACACGCTTGAAATTCAGTGTCCCTGTGTATGCAATAATGCTCTTTATTCCATTATGCCCACCTGCACTGCCTTTCTTACGTATGCGAATATTTCCCGGTGCAAGACTGATATCGTCAAAGATTACAAGCAGTTCTTCTTCCGGGTCAAGCTTGTAGAAGTTCACTGCGTCGATGACACTTTCTCCGCTTAAGTTCATATACGTAAGTGGTTTCAGTAACATTACTTTTACGCCATCTATTATTCCAGTTCCACAGATCCCTTTATGCTTTTTTTCTGTTATGCTGATATTATATTTATCTGCCAGCGCATCAATGACATCAAATCCGATGTTGTGTCTGGTCTTTTCATATCGTTTATCTGGATTTCCCAGTCCTACTATTAAAAACATGTGATTGTCCTCATTTCAAAATGTATCTAAATTATAGCCACATTCTGGCTTGCCGTCAATGTGCTGGTGGGGCTTTCCCTGTGTTATGCAGGAAAAAGGAGCCACCACAAATGTGGTGACTCCCTTCTTGTAAAAACCTATGCAGTTTTAAACTTCTTCAGGATTCGATGCAACCTCTTCCTGATACTTCTTGAGAATCAGTGACTGAATTCTCTCTCTTGTACCAGAATTGATTGGATGAGCGATATCTCTGTACTCTCCATCTGCTGCCTTTCTGCTTGGCATTGCGATGAACAATCCCTTTTCCCCCTCAATTACTTTAATGTCATGCACAACAAATTCATCATCAATGGTAATTGATACTACGGCCTTCATTTTGCCTTCCTTATCTACTTTTCGAATACGTACATCTGTAATTTGCATGTCCTTATGACCTCCTCATTTAAAGTCTAAAGCATATAGCGTTCATTCTCCTCGGATACGATTTTAATTTCATTCTCTCCGCAGTAATATGTATTTGCCTTCAGCGTTCCCCTGCTTTCCACAATACAGTTCTCTACATGGGTGTTATCCCCAATATACGCGTCATTGAGAATGATAGAATTCTTAATCACGCAGTTCTTACCAATAAATACTTTCTTAAACAGAATTGAGTTCTCAACCTTACTGTTAATAATACATCCGCTTGCAATCAAGCTGTTGCTGACTTCTGAGCCAGTGTTATATTTTGCAGGTGGAAGGTCATCAACCTTTGAGCAAATCTTTGGTTCATTGCGGAAATACTGACGTACCTCCGGTTTCAGAAAATCCATATTGGTCTGATAATAAGCATCAACGCTTGCGATATTGTTCCAGTACTCTTTTGTTTTGTATCCATATATTCTTTTGATACTCTTATAACGAATCAGTACATCATTAACAAAATCAAAACGACTCTCTTCTGCTGATTTCTCGAGAATCTCAATCAGCTGTCTTCTTCGGATGACATATACTCCGGTGGAAATTGTATTGGACTGTGCCTTCAAAGGCTTCTCTTCAAAATCAATCACCCTGGCATCTTCATTCATACGAACAACACCAAATCTGCTTACATCCTCCCCCATTGGCATGTCTTTGCAAGCAATGGTGATGTCTGCTTTTTTCTCAATATGGTAATCAAGCAGCTTATTGTAATCCATTTTGTATACACAATCTCCACTGGAAATAATCACATATGGTTCGTGACGTCTTTTCAAGAAATCGATATTCTGATACATAGCATCCGCTGTTCCTCGATACCAGTCACTATTCTCTGCCGTTACCGTTGGAGTAAATAGATATAAGCCGCCCTGTTTTCTTCCAAAATCCCACCATTTAGAAGAACTGAGATGCTCATTTAAGGATCTCGCATTGTACTGAGCCAGCACTGCTACGGTCTGCACATGGGAATTACTCATATTGCTCAATGCAAAATCGATGCATCGGAAGTTACCACCTATTGGCATTGCCGCTATTGCACGCTTCTTTGACAATTCCTTCATGCGGTTGCTATTGCCACCAGCTAAAATTATTCCTACTGCCTTCATTTTCTGTCACCTGCCTTAATAATCACTTCGCCGCTTGCCAAAATGCCATCAGGATAGTCTGCGTCCACTGTCACACCTGCAATTGCTGTGTTTTTCCCTACTTTAACTCCTTCCGGTATTACGGAAGCTTCTCCTACTGTCACAAGTCCAAATGAATATATGCTTGCATTCAGTACATTTGGTGCTTCCTCACCAATACCAAGTTCTACATTATCTGAAATCTCACATCGTTCTGCTATGATGGATTTACGAATGGTGACGTTATCGCCAATCACAGTATCCTGCATAATGATAGAATCTTCGATCACTGACCCTTTTCCAATTGTAACATTGGCTCCTATTACAGAACTATTCACTGTTCCATATATTTCAGCGCCTTCTCCGATAATACTTCTCTCAACATGAGCATCTGCAGCGATATACTGCGGTTCGATACTATCCGATTTCGTATAAATCTTCCAATATTCTTCGTAGAGGTTGAATTCCGGTATTAAATCGATCAATTCCATATTTGCTTCCCAATAGGATCCTAATGTTCCAACATCTTTCCAGTATCCATTGTACTCATATGCAAAAAGTCGCTTCTGATTCTCAAAGCAATATGGAATAATATGCTTACCAAAGTCGCATCCGTTCTGATCTTTCATTGCAATCAGCGCATCGCGAAGTACTGGCCAGGAGAATATGTAGATACCCATGGAAGCCAGGTTGCTGCGTGGATGTTCTGGCTTTTCCTCAAATTCATTAATTCTCTTATCTTCATCTGCAATTACAATTCCAAATCTGGAAGCTTCTTCCAGAGGAACCGGCATTGTTGCGATTGTGACATCTGCGTGATTCTCTTTATGAAAATCCAACATCACTTCATAATCCATTTTGTAAATGTGATCACCAGAAAGGATTAGTACATAATCTGGATTGTACTGTTCCATATAGCGCATATTCTGATAAATTGCATTTGCAGTTCCTGTATACCATTCACTATTATTACTTCTTTCGTATGGTGGAAGTACAGTTACACCACCATTGTTACGATCCAGATCCCAAGGAATACCAATACCAATATGAGTATTCAATCGAAGTGGCTGATACTGGGTTAATACGCCCACGGTGTCAGTTCCTGAATTAATGCAGTTGCTCAGCGGAAAATCAATGATACGATACTTACCACCGAACGCTACTGCTGGCTTAGCAACATCAGCCGTCAGAACACCAAGTCTGCTGCCTTGACCGCCTGCTAAAAGCATAGCTATCATTTCTTTCTTAATCACGTCTATCACTCCTCGTCTGTTCATGTTTTTAGGTAAATAAATTATAACATACTAGTACATTTGTCACAACATATTTCACAACAATTTTCATTTTGTGCTTCATTTTTTGGCACATTACACAATATTTACAAAATTATTCAACTTTTTACATAATGTGATTCAATTTCATGTCAAAACACCACCCTCTTTCTATTTTGGGATTGTTAGTTTCGCTTTGCAAAATAAATAAATATGTTTATAATAAGTAAGAACATTTTCAAACAAGTATTAATAGGTAGGTAATTTTATGTATAAATTAAATTTTAATGAGCCGATTCATGTTCATTTTATTGGCATCGGCGGAATCAGCATGAGTGGTCTTGCTGAAATTCTTTTTGAAGAGAACTTTACTATTTCAGGTTCCGATTCTCATGAATCCGAATTAACCAAAAATCTTGAAGCGAAAGGTATCCAGATATTCTATGGGCAGAAGGCTTCCAACATAATTCCTGGGATTGATCTTGTTGTCTATACCGCTGCAATTCGCAGGGATAATCCTGAATTTGTCGCAGCGGAGGAGAAAGGTCTTCCAATGCTTTCCCGCGCAGAATTATTAGGTCAGATTATGGATAACTATGAGCATTCTATCGCAGTAGCTGGAACTCATGGGAAAACAACCACCACTTCTATGATCAGCACTATTTTACTTGAAGCAAAAGCTGATCCAACCATCAGTGTCGGAGGTATTCTTCAGGCTATTCACGGGAACACCCGTGTTGGTGATTCTGAAGTATTTATCACAGAGGCTTGTGAATACACCAACAGTTTTCTAAATTTCCGCCCAAAATACAGCATCATCCTCAATGTTGAAGCTGAGCACCTGGACTTTTTCAAAGATTTAGACGACATTCGCCACTCTTTCCACCAATATGCTTCTAACACTTTAAGCACAGGTGCAACTATTATCAATGGTGACATTCCGAATTATCAGGCAATCGTAGAAGATCTCCCACAGCAGATTATCACTTATGGACTTACTGACAGTTCTGAATATTATCCAGAAAATGTATCGTTTAATGAGAAAGCTTGTGCTACGTTTACTGCAATGCACAAGGGTGAAGCACTTATGGAAGTAAGTCTGAATGTTCCTGGTATGCATAATGTATCCAATGCCCTTGCTGCAATTGCTTTATCCGCTGCAATGAAGCTTCCAAAGGAGGCCGTTCTCTCTGGTTTAGATCAATTCGGTGGTGCGGATCGTCGTTTTCAGTACAAAGGGAATATCGATGGAATTACCATTATTGATGATTATGCACATCATCCAACCGAGATTCGCGCAACCCTTACTGCTGCAAAGAATTATCCACATAAACGCCTTGTGCTGGTATTCCAGCCACATACTTACTCAAGAACCAAAGCTTTCTTAGATGACTTTGCTGACGTATTATCTCTCGCTGATGTTGTTGTACTCGCTGATATTTATGCTGCTCGTGAAAAGAATACATTTGGAATCAGTTCCAAGGATATTCTTACCAAGTTAAAGGAACGTGGTTCAAATGCCCACTATTTCCCTTCTTTTGAGGAAATCGAGAAATTTTTATTAAAAAATTGTGTTAACGGCGACCTGTTGATAACTATGGGAGCTGGAAACGTTGTAGAAATTGGAGAATATATTTTAGGCAAATAGTTTTCCACCTTATCCACACTTTAGATGGTTTTTTCTCCATCTTCGGTGTGGATTTTTTTGTGGTTAATTTATTCACCTACTGAAATCCTCAAAACCATTGATTTTATTGGCTTTTTTCATTTTCAATTGGTTACCATAATTTTTTCCACGTAGTTATCCACATTATCCACATTTGTGCATTGTTTATGGGAAGCCTTGATTTTACTGGGGTGAGCCGTTTTTTCGACTTCACTTTAACATTTGGATGTGCTATAATTCCTTCAGAAATTCATGAAAGAGGTAATAATTATGGCTTCCATTCACTTACATAGTGATTGTCCAAACACAATGACAAGCGTATCCAACCGTTTTATAGACCATTTTATGCCAGAGGCAAATGGTGAATTTGTAAAAGTATATATATATTTACTCCGTTGCATCAACTCTCCAGATGCAGTTGTGTCTGTATCCACAATTGCTGATCTTTTTGAGCACACCGAAAAAGACGTGATTCGTGCACTCAAATACTGGGAGAAGGTCAAGCTCATTCAGATAGAATATGATTCCGATAAATCCATATCAGGAATCTGTTTCTTAGGTGAGGATTCTGCAAGTGCGGGGTCTGCCTCCGCTTCCAGCAAGATCAGCCATGATGCTGTTTCTGAGAATTCAGTCTCACGCGCTACTGCTCAAGCAAAAACGAACGTTCGCAGCGCAAGCGCACATACAGAATCTACTTCCGCCAAGAATGGAAAAGCTCTATCTAAGAAAGAGTATACGCTTGACGAGATTAAAGCATTCCAAAAAGATGAAGATATCTCTGAACTTTTCTTCATTATTGAAACTTACATGAAACACCCACTTGGAACAACAGATATCAACACTGTTCTATACTGGCATGAGACCTTGCATTTTTCCACAGAACTTATTGTATATCTTGTAGAGTACTGTATTAGCAAGGGACACTCTAGCATGCGTTATATGGACAAGGTTGCTCTGGGCTGGTGTGACAATAACATTACAACTGTAGAACAGGCTAAAGAGAATTCTGCTGCTCACAGCCAGGTATACTATGGTGTCATGAAAGCACTTGGTATCTCTGGGCGTAACCTTGTTGACTCTGAGACTTCCTTGGTTCAGAAATGGTCTAAAGAATATGGATTTGATATGGAATTAATTCAGGAAGCTTGCAAGCGCACTATCATTGCAACGCATCAGCCCAGCTTTGAATATACAGATTCCATTTTGAGCAACTGGTACAAGAATCATGTACATACATTAAAGGATATTGCACGGTTAGATACCGCTTATGTGAAAACCAAGAAATCTACAGCCGAAGCACCGACTACTTCTAACAAAAATAAATTTAATAACTTTAATCAACGCAAATACGATTATGATGAATATGAGAAAATGTTATTAACTACATCTGTTCACTAATCAGCTACCCAACCGGAGGAACAATACATGGCATTAAGCAATTCACAATACGATGAAATTATACGTGGATATGACGCATTGCAATTGAAGAATTCCAGGATTCGTCAAGAACGTCTTCAGGAAGCATATGCAAAGGAACCTCGGCTGAAGGAACTGGATGACTCCATTGCTTCCTGTTCTGTGGCTCAGGCGCACAAATATCTAGATGGGCAGCAAAGTGCACTGATGGAGCTCAAGGTTCAATTGGCAAACATTCGTCAGGAGCGGCAGTCACTGCTTAAGGGTCTCGGTTATCCAGACAATTATTTCTCTGATATATACCAATGTCCAGACTGCAAAGATACCGGATTTATCAACGGTAAGCACTGTCATTGTTTCAATCAGGCAATGATCAATGTTATTTACGAACAGTCAAATATTCGACAAATCCTAGAAAAAGAAAACTTTGCCAACTTTTCTTACAATTATTACTCCGATTACTCTATTGATGAGAGAACCGGCTTAACCTCACTTGCAGCTGCAAAGCATGCCGTATCAGAATGTCATCATTTTGTTGACACCTTTGACCAGAAGCCAAATAACTTACTGTTTTATGGAGATACTGGCGTTGGGAAGACTTTTCTTTCTAACTGTGTTGCAAAAGAACTATTAGATCAAGGTTATTCCGTTATTTACTTTACAGCTTTCCAATTATTTGATATATTAAGCAAAGGTGTGTTTAAAAAAGATGCAGACGCAATTGCTGCACACCGTAATATCTTTGATTGTGATCTTCTCATCATTGATGACCTTGGAACGGAATTATCCAATTCCTTTACTACATCACAATTATTCTTATGTGTGAATGAGCGTATTTTGCGCCAGAAATCGACAATCATATCTACAAATTTGAATATCAATCAGATGGTAGATATCTACTCCGAAAGGACTCAGTCACGAATCACAAGCAACTATACAATTTTGAAGCTATTCGGCGATGATATTCGTATCAAAAAACGTCGATTGCAATAAATAACTAAACAATGTTTTTATGGAGGACTCATCATGCCAAACGATGAAAGAATTTTAGAAACCATGCCACAGGGAACCTTAGGACTCATCCCTACAGAAAGCTGTAAGGAACTAGGTGACAAGGTAGACCACTATCTCACAAAGTGGAGAAGTAACCGTGAGCATCAGCACATGAACGATATTGCGTTCAAGGATTATGCAAAAGGAAGTTATATCATCAGACCATACACCCCAAGATTTGGTTCAGGTGAAGCCAAGTGTGTAATCAATGAGTCAGTTCGTGGTTTTGATGTATATATCATGGTTGATGTAACCAATCATAGCCTCACATATTCTTTATGTGGCTACACCAATCATATGTCTCCAGACGATCACTACCAAGATCTGAAACGTGTTATCGCTGCTATCGGTGGAAAAGCAAGAAGAATCACTGTTATCCTTCCTTTCCTTTATGAAAGCCGTCAGCACAAACGCACTTCCCGCGAATCACTTGACTGTGCTTTAGCACTCCAGGAGTTAATCGGAATGGGCGTTGATAACATTATTACATTTGATGCACATGATCCTCGTGTACAGAATGCAATTCCATTAAAAGGATTTGATACTGTTCAGCCTGCATATCAATTTATTAAAGGCATTTTAAAGAATGTAAAGGATATTCAAATTGATGCTGAACATCTTATGATTATCAGCCCTGATGAGGGTGCTACAAGCCGTGCCATCTACATGGCTAACGTATTAGGTGTTGATATGGGTATGTTCTACAAACGCCGTGATTATAGTGTTGTAAAAGACGGTCGTAACCCAATCGTTGCTCATGAATTCTTAGGCGACTCCGTGGAAGGAAAAGATGTTATGATTATCGATGACATGATTTCTTCTGGGGAAAGCATGATTGATACTGCAAGAGAGCTCAAAAAACGTAACGCAAAGAGAATATTTGTGGTATCTACATTCGGGCTTTTTACAAACGGATTGGAATCGTTCGATAAAGCTTATGAAGAAGGTTTAATTTACCGTGTAGTAACAACAAACCTTACCTACCAGACACCAGAGCTTCTCTCAAGAGAATATTATATCAGCTGTGAAATGAGTAAATATATCGCATACATCATTGATACATTGAATCACGATGCCTCCATTAGCGATTTATTGAACCCATACGACAGAATTAAGAACCTTGTGAACAAGTACAATGAAGAGCAGGGGAAATAAACCATAAAACTTGTTTAAACGCATAAAGAGCAGTTTCTCCATTTGAGAATCTGCTCTTAAAAAAAGACCCACACCCGAAGGAATGAGCCTTTATCTTGTAAGAATGAATTATACTAACTCAAGAACTACTTCTAAAGCTCCGTCACCTTTACGCTGACCAATCTTTACGATTCTTGTGTAACCACCGTTACGTGTAGCATATTTAGGAGCGATCTCATCAAATAATTTTGCTGCAAGATCAACTTCTTTTGTATTCTTTTTCTTTCCAGCTGCAGAAGTTGGAACTTCTTTTACAGTATAGAGAACTTTGAGCATTTCTCTTCTTGCGTGAAGACGAGAAGGCATATCTTTTTTGATTGTCTTTTCAACTTCATCATATACTGTAACTTTCTTTCCATCAACAACTTCTTTTACTCTCTTGCCATCTTTGTCTTTACGAGCAACTTTAGCTTTTACAGTAACTTCTTCGAAATTGTCTTTCTCTTTTACTGCCATTGCAATAAGTCCTTCAGCAATTTTGCGAACTTCTTTTGCTTTAGCTTCTGTTGTAACGATCTTACCGTTAGCGATAAGTGCTGTTACCTGACCTCTTAATAATGCTTTTCTCTGGCTAGAGGTTCTGCTTAATTTACGATACTTTGCCATTTTAATATCCTCCATTTGTGGAACATCCGGCCACGCTCTTTGGACTTACTTACCGAATGTATTTACTTGTTGTGACAGCGAACTGTCAGGTGCCACTCATGAGTTAGACATAGGCCACGCTCTTTGGACTTACTGGTTCTGCCTATATGAGCTATAAGAACAGCTTAGTGCTGCGTCTTAACTGATTCAGTGGGGCGATTATTCTTCACCCTGATTTAACTGCAATCCTAATTCTTTTAACTTAGCTAATACTTCTTCTAAAGATTTGCGACCAAGGTTACGAACCTTCATCATGTCTTCAGGAGTTCTGTTAGTCAGTTCCTCAACAGTGTTGATTCCTGCTCTCTTTAAGCAGTTATAAGAACGAACGGATAACTCAAGTTCATCAATGTTCATTTCAAGAACTTTTTCTTTTGCATCGTTCTCTTTTTCGATCATAACTTCAGCCTGCTGTGCAACATCTGATAAATCGATGAAAAGGCTTAAATGCTCGCTCAGAACTTTTGCTGCAAGAGATACAGCTTCATCTGGCTCTAATGTTCCTTTTGTATAAACATCTAATGTAAGTTTATCGTAGTCAGTAATCTGACCTACACGAGTATTCTCAATTGTTAAGTTTACACGTTCTACTGGAGTATAGATAGAATCTACAGCGATTACACCAATTGGAGTATCCTCTGTCTTATTCTTATCTGCGCTTACATATCCTCTACCTTTTGTGATAGTAAGCTCCATGTATAACTTGCTTTCAGCTCCACCGTTTAAGTGAGCAATTACTAAATCCGGGTTCATGATCTCGATATCGGAGTCAACCTGAATATCTGCTGCTGTAACAACGCCTTCACCTTCGAATTCAATATAAGCAACTTTAGGTTCATTTGTTGAGCTATTATTTCTAATAGCAAGACATTTGATATTCATGATGATTTCAGTAACATCTTCCTTTACACCAGGAATTGAACTGAATTCATGTAAAACACCATCAATCTTAACATGGCTTACAGCTGCTCCTGGTAATGAAGAAAGCATAATTCTTCTTAAAGAATTACCAAGTGTTGTACCATAACCTCTTTCCAAAGGTTCTACAACAAATTTGCCGTATTTTTTGTCTTCTGAAATTTCAGCGATTTCAATTTTTGGTTTTTCAAAATCGAACACTACAAAGTCCCTCCTTCTCGGGTATCGTTGCTAGTTTATATAGTTATGCTGCCTTTTCCGGTACTATTCGCTCAGAAAAACCGCATATCTCTATAGATAGTCGGAAGCAGATTATGGTGCGAGCACCAAATCCGCTTCTAACATTAGTTCTAATCCGCTTAATTGCGATTATTTTATTTTGAGTATAACTCGACGATAAGCATTTCATCAACTGGAACGTCAATCTGCTCACGTGTTGGTAACCCTTTTACAGTTCCCTGTAATTTTTCAGCATCACAATCTAACCATTCTGGTACGATTCTTCCGCCAGCTACTTCAACGATATCTTTCATACGCTGGATGTTCTTTTTGCTCTCTTTGATTTCAACAACATCTCCAGCTTTTACTAAGTAAGAAGGAATGTTAACAACTTTTCCGTTTACTGTAACGAATTTGTGATCAACAACCTGTCTAGCTTCTTTTCTTGTACGAGCAAATCCAAGACGGAAGATTACGTTATCTAATCTTGTCTCAAGAATTGTCATTAAGTTAATACCAGTCATGCCCTTCATTCTATCTGCTGTTAAGTAGTAGTTGTGGAAAGGTTTTTCCAAAACACCATAGATGAATTTTGCTTTCTGTTTTTCTCTTAACTGAAGGCCATATTCAGAAACCTTCTTATTTGCTCTCTGTAAATTTCTTTTGGATTTTTTATCATATCCTAAATAACTTGGTTCTAAACCAAGAGATCTGCATCTTTTCAGTACAGGTACTTTATTAACTGCCATCTTAATCTATACCTCCTAATTAAACTCTTCTGCGTTTTGGTGGACGACATCCATTATGAGGTACTGGAGTTACATCTTTAATAGAAGTAACCTCAAGACCGCAAGCGGAAAGAGCTCTGATAGCGGCTTCTCTACCAGATCCAGGTCCTTTAACCATTACGTCAACTGTTTTTAAGCCATGAATTAAAGCTGCTTTTGTAGCAGTCTCTGCTGCCATCTGTGCAGCATATGGAGTAGATTTCTTTGAACCTCTAAATCCAAGACCACCAGCACTTGCCCATGATAAAGCGTTTCCTTCAGTATCAGTAATTGTTACGATTGTATTATTAAAAGATGACTGAATATGTGCCTGTCCGCGTTCAACGTTTTTCTTTACACGCTTTTTAGTTGTTTTTTTTGCAACGTTCTTAGCCATATCTAAACTAACCTACTTTCTTATTATAAAATGTTAATTGCTAGTGATTATTATTTCTTCTTATTAGCAACAGTTCTCTTTGGACCTTTTCTTGTTCTTGCGTTGGTCTTTGTTTTCTGACCACGAACTGGAAGTCCTTTTCTATGACGGATTCCACGATAGCATCCGATTTCCTGAAGTCTCTTAATGTTAAGAGCTACTTCTCTTCTTAAGTCACCTTCTACAGTCTGTGTCTCATCGATGACTTCACTAATACGTTTTACTTCTTCGTCTGTTAAGTCCCTAACACGTGTGCTAGGATCTACTTTAGCAGCTTCAAGGATACGGTTAGCACTTACTCTACCAATTCCGTAAATGTAAGTTAAACCGATCTCTACACGTTTTTCTCTTGGTAAATCTACACCTGCAATACGAGCCATGTGTGTTTACACCTCCATAAAAATTTTCCTGATTATTATAGTGACGATATATTTGCAACCATATATCCTAGTCCGAAAAGTACCCGCATACAGCTACGGTTGCACGCCCTGAAATGTGTGTACACAAATACTTTTACCATTATTTTAATTCATCGCCTAAAGGCAGTTCGCATAGTTCAAATTCACCACTCGGTATTATAGTGAACCTACAGATATGCATCTGTATTTATTATGAAACAGCACAAATCCCTTGCGCTGCAGCCGCACATAATAAAATAATTTTGAAGCCAAATTATCCCTGTCTCTGTTTATGCTTTGGATTTTCGCAGATAATTCTTACGCTCCCTTTTCTCTTAATGACTTTGCATTTTTCGCAAATAGGTTTAACTGATGATCTTACCTTCACAGCAAATCCTCCTTTCTCTCTAAAGCCCCAGTTTTCTACGGCTTTCCGAAGATTTCATGGGTACTTTCCAAAAGTGTCCGTCTAACATTATACACAAAGGACCCTTGGAAGTCAATATTTTTTTACTTATCACGCCAAATGATTCTACCTTTTGTAAGATCATATGGTGACATTTCGATTGTTACTTTATCGCCAGGTAAAATACGAATGAAGTTCATTCTTAATTTACCACTGATTGTTGCTAAAATCTGGTGTTTATTCTCTAGTTCTACTCTAAAGAATGCATTTGGTAATTTTTCAATTACAACACCTTCTACTTCGATTACGTCTGCTTTTGACATATGTTAAATTCCTCCTAATTAAACTACCCTTTGGGTATTGATTCTGCTAAAAGAGATCCAGAAAACCAGCTTCTTTTTCTTCTTCTGTCAATGATAGTATCTCGGGCTTACCTTCTGTGATCAGGATCGTATTCTCATAATGTGCGGATAATGACATATCCTCTGATATTACAGTCCATTCATCGTCCATCCAAACAACTTCTGGGGATCCGATATTAATCATAGGTTCTACTGCAAGTGTCATTCCTGGACGAAGCCTGATTCCTCTTCGGAATTGACGGAAATTCGGTATTTCAGGTTCTTCATGCATGTTTGTGCCAATTCCATGACCCACCAGGTCTCGAACCACTCCATATCCAAAACTTTCCGCATAAGCTTGAATTGCTCTTCCAATGTCATTCAGGTGATTGCCTGCGACTGCCATCTTGATTCCTTCGAAAAAGCTCTGTCTTGTGCGATCAATCAGGTCCTGTGCTTCTTGGGTGATATCTCCTACTGCAATGGTTCTTGCAGCATCTGAGTGATAGCCTTTATAGATTACTCCAGCATCTAAGCTTACAATATCGCCTTCCTGCAGGATTTTCTCCTCACAAGGAATTCCATGAACAATCTGCTCATTTACAGATACACATATGGAGGCAGGATATCCACAGTAATTTTTAAAGGAAGGAATACATCCAAAGCTTCGGATCATTTCTTCTCCCAACCGATTAACATCTAAAGTTGACATTCCCGGTTTAATTTCTTTTCCCAGATTCTCATGGACCTTTGCAAGAATCCTTCCGGCTTCACGCATTAGTTCAATTTCCCGGGCAGACTTAATTGTTACAGACATTATTATTCACCTAAGATTGTTACGATATCAGCAAACACTTTATCCATTGGCTGAGTACCGTCAACTGATTTCAATATATTCTGCTTCTTATAATACTCAATAAGAGGCTGTGTTTGATCATGATATACAGTTAAACGTTTCTGAACGGTCTCTGGTTTATCATCATCACGTAATACGGTTGGATTACCACAAGCATCACAGATTCCTTCCTGTTTGGTCGGATTAAATACTACATGGTAGGTTGCGCCACAATTTAAGCATGCACGTCTTCCACCCATTCTGTTTACAATATTCTCATCTGGTACATCCACATCAATTGCATAATCCATAGACTCACCAATCTTTGTTAAAGCAGCATCTAAGGCTTCTGCCTGAGGGATTGTTCTTGGGAATCCGTCTAATACAAATCCATTCTTACAATCTGCCTGCTGAATGCGATCCATAACAAGATCACAGGTAAGTTCATCTGGAACTAATGCTCCTTGATCCATATACGTCTTTGCTTTTTTTCCTAATTCAGTACCATTCTTAATATTCGCGCGAAAAATATCTCCGGTAGAAATGTGTGGAATCTGGTATTTAGCGGCAATCTGTTTTGCCTGAGTACCTTTTCCAGCGCCCGGAGCCCCTAACATTATGATTTTCATATTATATGCTCCTATGTATCACCATCTAAATGGTAATACCACTTCTTTTTATTTTTACATCACAATAAACTTATTGCACGAATGGAGATACGGCATATGCCAGTATCTCCAACGTACAATTAATCGTTTAAGAATCCTTTATAGTAGCGTACTAACATTTGAGATTCAATCTGTTTTATTGTTTCAATAACAACACCAACGATAATGATAATAGAAGTTCCACCGAAGGAAACATCTGCACCGAATACACCATTGAAGAAAATTGGAACAAAAGCAACGATTGCTAATCCAATTGCGCCTATAAAGACAACGTAATTTAATATTTGATTCAAGTAATCACTGGTTGGTTTTCCTGGTCTAATGCCTGGAATAAATCCACCAGAACGTTTCATATTATTTGCAATTTCTAATGGATTAAATGTAAGCTGTGTATAGAAATACGCAAATGCGATAATCAGTAAGATATACACAATTAAGCCAATGCTATAAATCATGTCATCTGGTTTGCACCAGTTAGACTGGGACATACCTTTTAAAATCTTACTTCCTATTCCTGTTCCATTGCCTTTACCAATGATAGAAGCGATGATAACAGGTGTTTGCAACAATGACTGTGCAAAAATAACAGGAATTACACCACCTGTATTTACTTTTAAAGGAATGTTGGTCTGCTGTCCACCTACCTGTTTTCTTCCTTGAATCTTCTTGGAATACTGTACAGGAATTCTTCTCTCAGCTCCCTGAAGTAACACTACAAATAATACCATTAATACAATAATAGCAAAAATTACAAGTGCTGCTACAGTTCCCTTTGGAATTGATTTACCAGCGATAAACTGTTCCCAAAGAGATTTTAAATCCTCTGGCAAACGAGAAATAATATTGATAATCAATACGATTGAAATACCATTTCCCACGCCCTTTTCCGTAATACGTTCACCAATCCACATCAATACTGCAGAACCTGCTGTTAATGATGTCACGACCATGATAACTGTAAGTGGGCTCTTGTCTGTTAAATTACCAGCTCTGTATAATCCGATTGTCATAGCAACTGCCTGGATTAGACCAAGTGCAATTGTTAAGTAACGCGTAATCTCAACGATTTTCTTTCTTCCTTCTTCACCGTCACCTTGTATCTCCTCTAATTTAGGGAAAGCTACAGTAAGTAACTGCATAATAATGGAAGATGTAATGTATGGTGTGATGTTCAATGCGAAAACAGACATGTTTAGGAATGAACCACCAGTTACAGCGTTAAAAAAGCTTAAGCCATCTGCTGTCTGGTTTTCGAACCACTCTGAGAATAAACTACCGTTAACACCAGGAATAGGAAGCTGACTTCCTATTCTGATGACAATCAACATTAAAAATGTAAAAATGATTCGATTGCGAATATCTTTAATCTTAAATGCATTACGGAGTGTCTCGAGCATTAGATCACCTCTGCTTTTCCACCAAGAGCTTCAATTTTTTCTTTAGCACTTGCACTAAATGCATTTGCCTGAACAGTAAGCTTCTTAGTAAATTCACCATTTCCAAGAATCTTAACGCCATCTGCAACGTTCTTAACGATTCCTGTTTCTACTAATGTTTCGATAGATACTACTGCATCATTCTCGAATCTTTCTAATGCAGAAAGATTGATACCAATGATTTCCTTAGAGTTTCTACATTTGAAACCTCTCTTAGGTAATCTTCTATATAATGGCATCTGTCCACCTTCGAAACC
>CAZTGP010000004.1:0-23316 GCA_964613325.1 uncultured Roseburia sp.
AAAATTTCTATGTATAAAGGAGAAACGATATGTCTTACAATTTTGATAAGCCTCATGATAGAAGAAACAGTAATTCCTACAAATGGGATATCCCTGAAAATGAGATCCCGATGTGGGTTGCAGATATGGATTTTCAGACTGCACCAGCAGTAATTGATGCATTACGCAAACGTGTGGAGGTGGGGAGCTTTGGCTACAACATTGTTCCAGACGAATGGTATCAGGCAATTCAGGGATGGTGGTCTAGAAGACATCACTATGAGATGAAAGCAGAAGCGCTTACTTTCTGTACTGGTGTAGTTCCTGCACTTACCTGCGCAGTAAAACGCATGACCAACCATGGAGACAACGTACTGGTTCAGACACCGGTTTATGACATTTTCTTCCATTCCATTGAGAACACGGGAAGACATGTGTTGGAGAATGAACTTGTCTATGATGGAAATCAGTATCAGATTGATTTTGAAGATTTGGAAGAGAAATTAAGTCAGCCTTTAACCACCATGATGATTCTTTGCAACCCACACAATCCGGTGGGTAAGATTTGGAGCAAAGAAGAGCTGGCTTTAATCGGTGAACTTTGTAAAAAACATCATGTGACGGTATTTTCTGATGAGATTCATTGTGATCTATGTGATCCAGGCTTCGAGTATGTTCCATTTGCAGCAACATCTGCAATCTGTGAAAGTATTAGTATTACTGCAATCTCGGCTTCAAAGGCCTTTAATGTAGCAGGACTTCAGACAGCGGCAGTGTACACTCCAGATGAAGCGCTTCGCAATAAGATTGTCCGAGGTCTCAATACCGATGAGATTGCAGAGCCGAATTCTTTTGCAATTCAGGCGATTATTGCAGCCTTCAATGAAGGGGAGCAATGGCTGGATGAGCTGAATGCATATATATTTGAGAATAAGAAGCTTGTGCGCCAGTTCATTCAGGAGAATCTGCCACAGCTTAAGGTTGTAGATTCCAATGCAACCTATCTTCTGTGGATTGACTGCAGTGCAATCACAGACAATACGGATGATTTATGTGCTTCTCTGAGAAAGAATGCAGGAGTATATCTCTCTGTAGGCAGCCACTATCGTGGAAATGGGGCAAAATTCGTTCGTATGAATCTTGCCTGCCCAAAGAGCCAGGTAGAGGAAGGCTTACGTCGCCTGCAATCCGGAATTTCATATTGAATTTAAGGATATATTATAGTACAATATTCCCATAAAACCTTTTGTGTATGAGGTAATAGCAGCGAAAGAAGGAAGGAACGCAAATGGATAAACTGACATTGTTAATTGCAGATGATGTAGAGATGAATCGCACCGTGATTAAACGTTTGCTGGGGAATACATATAATGTTTTAGAGGCAGTCAATGGTTACGAAGCTATTGAGACCCTAAAGCAGATTAGAGTCGATGTAATGATTCTTGATATTATTATGCCAGAGATGGATGGGATAGAGGCACTGAAGGAGATTAAGAAGCATCCGGAATGGAATCAGATTGGTATTCTGGTTGCAACTTCTACCAAAGAAAATACAGAGAGAATGGTTCTGGAAGCTGGAGCAGATGATGTTGTGGCAAAGCCCTATGATCCAATTGTAATCAAACAGCGACTTTCGAATATCCTTGCAAAGAAGGAGATGGAGTCTCTGACGGAAGAGGATGTGAAGGGAATATCCGGTGAAGAGCGGAAATATGTAGATGAAACACTGATTTCTATACGTAATATCTGTGATATGGCCAAGGAGAACATAGAGAATCCCAAACTTCAAAGCGAATTTATTGCTAAGATTCAAGACAAGACACAGTCTTTAATTGATCTCTTAGTAGGAAGGGAGGATTAATATGCAGAACACCATGTTAATTGTCGATGATGTAGAGATGAACCGTGGCATATTAAAGCTCATGTTTGAGAAGGAATTTGATATTATTGAAGCCACAACCTGATTGGAAGCACAGGAGATATTGGAGGCTTGTTCTGGTAACATAGATATTATGCTGTTGGATTTGATTATGCCAGAATTGGATGGAATCAGTCTATTGAAGGAACACCGCAATGATCCGAGTATGAGAGATATGCCAATCGTTGTAATCACTTCCAGCGATCATGTGGAAGATCAGCTTCAGGCATTTGAATATGGGGCAAATGATTTCATTGCAAAGCCATTTATACCTGAGATTGTTGTATCTCGTGTGAATAATGTAATGAGTTCTTCACGAAGACTTGTGGAGATCCAGAAGGAAAAAGACAAGCTGCTTATGCAGAACGAGACAGATCAGATGACGGGGCTTTACAATAAGATGACGGCAGAGCGATTGATTGCAACAGAGCTTAGCCTGTATCCAAGAGGTATTCATGCATTGATGGTAATTGATATTGATGACTTCAAGGCAGTGAATGATTATCAGGGACATTTGGTAGGAGATCAGACAATTAAAGTAGTAGCCAATCAGATTTTGAGCCTGTTTCGCAATAGTGATATTGTGGCACGTATTGGTGGGGATGAATTCCTTGTGTTTATGGGAAACCTGCCGAATCATGATATTGCCCGAAAGAAGGCAAATGAATTGGCATTCTTACTAAAATATAAACCAAATTTAACCATACCAGCGAATGTATCTTTGAGTATTGGTCTTTCCTTCTCAGATCGCGAATATATGAATTACGAGACAATGTTTGCACAGTCAGATGAAGCGCTATATGAAGCAAAGAAGGCTGGCAAAGCCAGAATGAGCGAGTATGGCAAGGAAATTGTAGTGGGAGAAGATCTGAATCAGGAAGCTGTTCTTCTACTCAGCCGGAATCGTAATGTATGCAGCTGTGTAAATGCGGCACTGGGTGTAAATATTACGGTGATGGAATGCGGAGATATTGATAGTTTGGATAGATTCCCAGATGCGATCAAGGAGAAGCTGGTCATGTCTTTTATTGATGTGTCAGGCGAGAAGGATGATGGCAAAGATTTATGGGATAAGGCATACAAGAAATATGAATGGATTCGAAGCACACCTGTAATCGGAGTGTGTAAAGAATCGAATATACCACAATTAAAGGCTGCATTGGAAGCAGGAGTTGATGAGATACTTACAGCACCTCTGGATTTAAATGCAGTGAAACGAATTAGTGCGAAGTTCGTTCAGAGTGCGGATGAGGATTTTTCTTCTATGGTAATTCCTGAAGAAACGGTGTAATGATAGAATACCTCCAAAGCAGACAGGGGAAATAACCCAATCTGCTTCGGAGGTGTTTTTATGCTTAAAAGGAATATTAGCTGGGAAGTGCATCCCGCAAACATAGCACACCCCACCCTAGCTCGGGATTGGGATATGCATTTTCTACCGAAATGCGTCTTGCACCGCGAATCAAGTAAGCTTTTACTTTTTCTCCATATAAAAACGGATCATTACCGTTTCCAATTCCATATTGCATGAGGAGTGCGGCACTTCCAGTCACAAAAGGCGTGGCCATGGAAGTGCCGCTTTTTACCGTGTATCCACCTCCGGGAGCGCAGGAATTGATATCGACACCGGGAGCAGCCAGATCGGGTTTGATCTGCCTGGTATCCCAGGTATAGCCTCTACCGGAAAAGGCGGCAAGGGCATTGTAGTAGGAGTCATAGGCACTGACTGCAATGGATTTCATGGCAGTGGAAGGAATTGTAAGCGTTGTGTCAGGAGTGGGATTTAGAAAACGCGTTGTGGCACTTCGGACGGAGGAGGATGGCATCCACATGTCCCATATTCCATTTACAATTCGCTGTGCCGTAAGTGTGATGGACCACACACCTTCCTCTAAATAATCTCCAGTAGGAAGAAAGTCGAAATAGATCTCCTGATATCTGCTGTATGGTGCGGGCTCCCCATAAAATACCAAAAGTTCACAGCTTCCAATGGTATAGCGGCTGGTGCCAGGGACAGGATCAATCGAGATAGCTCTACTTCCGGAAGGATCGGAGATCGTGATTCGGAATTCATCGACGTAATTCTTCCAAAGCTGGATATTCAGCGTAGTCTCATAGGCGCTGACTGCAAATTCAATTCGCTGGATAGAACCTGTATAAGCAATAGAGCTTGAGGCAGGTGGGAAGGCGGCGGGAGGAACTGTGGATGATTGCCCAGGATTGGAGAGCCTTGCGCCAGTATGACCGCCAGAGCTGCCTTCGTTGCCGGTTCCTACACAGATACAATTCTGGTTGATGCCTGCAATATCATTGATAAAGGTCTCTAAAAGTGATGTCCCAGAGTGAGAACCGTAATTGTTACCAAAGCTTAGATTCAGCGCCAATGGTCTGCCGTAGAGCTCAGCTTTGCGAACACAGAAATCGATGGCTTCCATAAGCTCTGTTGTACTTGGAAAACCATTGGGATCAGGGACTCCCAGCTTTACCACAAGAAGGTCAGAACGGTATGCTACACCCCGGTAGATTCCATCGGAAGCCCGGCCATTTCCGGCGGCGATGCCGGCAACATGGGTGCCGTGTCCAGAAAGATCACGGCTGGGACAGATTGCAAGGCGTTCAGATTCTGTATTCTGCTCCAATGCGCGATTTATTGTGTCTTGTGTATACACAGTTTCTAAAGTCTGGTCCCACAGCTCAAGAATTCGTGTAGTCCCATCTTCATTGCGAAAGTCTGGATGAGCATAGTCAATTCCAGAATCAATGATTCCTATAAGGATTCCATATCCGTCCAATCCATTCCCCACACCAGGAATCTGTGAAGAAGCGCTTTGTACCACGGTGATACAGGAAGCTTGCCGGGCTTGGAAGGTGGAGAAGAAAAGCCGCTTAGGTTTCTCCATATAGGTAATGAGTGGGGAATTGGCAATGGCTTCAATTTGACTTTCGGGAATGATAAGGATGCCATACTGGTTGGAGAGAATTGTAATTTGAACATCAGGAAAGTCACTTTGTAAGGACGTGAGATCGCCGGTGAATTTCACGATGACCTTCCATTTATTTTCGGTTGGAAGGTATCCAGTTTCCAGATTGATAGAGCGGGCGCGTTCGCTTGGAGTGACGGCTAGAGCCATGTTAAGTATATTCTCAATTTTTTGATTGCGAATAGGCATAGTTTCCTCAATTTTTCACTATTATTCATATTAATATATGTAGTGGAATATATTGATAGAAGTGAAGCGCGTGAATGTATCAGAAATAATAAATAGTAAAAATATACAATAAAAAGACAGAAAATGTTTACATAAGAATAGAATAAATAGAATATATGACAAATTGACAGATAAAATATATACTTTAGTTTAGCAAAGTGGTAGAATAATCATGCAGCTTAGCGGAAGGAAAGAAAGGAAAGGGGGATGTGAAATGGTAAAGGAGATCATTGAGAATATTTCCTTAGGTGGACAAAAGGTGGAACCTGCAACCACAGAGGACGTGAAGGTAGCTCAGGATCTTCTGGATACACTGAAAGCGAATCAGTACAGCAGAGTTGGAATGTCTGCGAATATGATCGGCGTGAATAAGCGAATTATTGTGGTGAATGCGGGAATTGTTGATATGCCAATGCTGAACCCGAGAATTATCAGCAAGGCAATTCCGTATGACGCAAGAGAAGAGAGTCGATCATTCGATGGCAGCGAAGTGATTGTCCGATATGATGTCATTGAAGTAGAATATGAGGATATGAATTTTAAAAAGCAGAAGCAGACATTTACTGGATGGCTTGCTCATCTGATTCAGCATGAAATGGATCGGTGTGAGGGGGAACTAGCAGGTTAACAAACCGCAAAAAGAAGCAATGTATCGGGGAGAGGATACGTTGCTTTTTTTTTGATTTGGAGTATAATGTAGGGATAATTAATTTAATAAGGGGGACAAAATGGAAAGAAGGTTTACACATGAAGGAACAGGGAAACAAGAGATTATCATTTAAAGCAAGGCTGCTTGGGATGGTGGTTGGACCAATATTGTTAGTGGCGATATCGTTAACAGTGTTCAACATTATCAAAATGGACAAGCTGGTGAATGATGGAGCAGAGAACGAACTTACCTCTTTTTGTGAGGGAACATTAGAACGCTATGAAGCACTGAATGATAAGGTGTTTACATTTGCGAATGATGTTATGAAAAAAGGTGATGTAGAAATCTCAAACAATTACGAAGTAATTGATCGACTGAAAGAAAAGACTGGAATAGATACGACCGTATTTTATGGGGATACGCGAATTTCTACCACACTTCTGAAGGAAAATGGGGAACGTAATATTGGAACGAAAGCGGAAGATGAAGTAGTTGATGCAGTATTGGAGCAAGGCGAAGTATATTATGATCGTGATATTGTGATAAATGGAGTCGATTATTGTGCAGTATATGTGCCGCTGCATCAAAGTGGAAGTGATGATATTATCGGTATGGTTTTTGCAGGAAAACCGAGAGCAGATGTACAAGAAGCGATTCTTGCAGCGGCTTGGCAGTCAATTTTAATTGCAGGAATCATACTTATCATTATGACGATTATCGTGTATGTTGCTGCAAGTAGTATGAGTGGGGCACTCTTACACTCATCTGTGGGAATTGATAAAGTCGCAAACGGAATTTTGACACATGAAGCGAACGAAAAATATGAGAAACGTTCGGATGAAATTGGGGATGTGGCAAATGCAACGAGAAAAGTAGTGGATAAGCTGTCAGATATCATTACACAAATTGTTGAGACAAGTGAACAGTTAAGCACATTTTCAAATCAATTCAAAAAGTCGTTTGATAATATTAATGAGAATATTTTAAATATTGATTCAGCGGTGAATGAGATTGCACAAGGAGCTACGAGTCAGGCAATGGAAACACAGAATGCAAATTCAGGTGTTGTAGATATTGGCAATGCAATTGATGATACAGTTGTAAATGTGGAGACTCTTGAGAGCAGTACGGATAGAATGAAAGAGTATAATCGATCAGTACATACCACGTTAGACGATTTGACAGAGATTAGTGAGAAGACAAAAACAAGCGTTGGAATCGTATATGAGCAGACAAATGCCACAAATACATCCGCCAATGAGATTCGCTCGGCGACAGATCTGATTACGGCGATTGCCAGCCAGACAAATTTACTTTCACTTAATGCATCGATTGAAGCGGCAAGAGCAGGGGAGATGGGAAAAGGATTTGCAGTAGTAGCTGATGAAATCAGAAATTTATCAGAACAGTCAAAAGGGTCAGCTGAGACGATTATGAATACAGTTAACGTACTGCTGGATAATTCCAATCTAAGCGTTTCAACGATGAACGAGATGATGGAAGTAATTGAGAAACAGAATAGCATGATTGACAATACAAAGAATCTATTTGAAGCTTTAAATGAAGAGATTAATCATGTCTCAAGTGCAGTAGAAGGAATATCTGGACAAACAGAGACATTGAACGAGGTAAAGGGCAAGGTGCTTGGTATTGTTGAAAATCTGGCAGCTATTGCGGAGGAAAATGCTGCAAGTGCAGAAGAGACAAGTGCATCCATGAATGAACTGGAGCAAATCGTTGCCGAATGTACAAGAGTAACGAATGAAATGCTTGGTATTTCAGATAAATTAAACAATGAAACAAGCTTCTTTACGTTTCAAGATCAGAAAGAAGCATAGGTAGTGAAACTGGGTTGCTTGATATGGCAATCCAGTTTTTTTGTAAAAATGTACGCGTTTTGTTGAAAATGCTTGTATAGGTATAGTAAAATAGAACTATGTTAAAGAAGAAATATAGTAAGCAGGAGATCGACCATCTATTAGATGAGATCATTCGACAGATGAATAAGGAAACACGTTTCTTGGAGACGAAGCAATATCTTCAGCATGGAAATATGACGGTGTATGAGCATTGTGTCTGCGTCGCAGAAAAGAGCTGTGAGATTGCATGGCGATTGAATTTGAATATTGATTATTCGGTGTTGATTCGCGGAGCATTGTTACATGATTATTTTTTATATGATTGGCATCAAAAGGATGATAATTCTCACAGGTTACATGGCTTTTTCCACCCTGGGAAAGCATATGAGAATGCCAGACGGGATGTGAATCTAACAGAGATAGAAGGAGATATCATCAGACATCATATGTTTCCACTTACCGTAATCCCACCCCAGAGCAAGGAGGCATGGGTGGTATGTATGGCGGACAAGTTATGTGCCACCAAAGAAACGATACATCGAAGATAAAACTCATGGACAAAGTATGATTTTGGCTTGGAGGGGATAGCAGTGTTATTACAAGATCTGACAATGGGAGATGACCTTATATTGGAAATTCTCTGGGGAGAATTCCATTATGATATTAAATCAAAGGTAGAATATGTGAAAAAGGATGGAATACCGATTACCTCCTTCACATATGCAGGAAGAACAATTGATTTTAACCGGGCAGAGTTCAAGGGCGCTGTTATAGATGTATATGTGAACGATCCGGAAGGAAAGCGGTATTGCTGGAAGGACGTGGATATTGAGATCAAAACCGTATTTGGTAAGGATTTCTATATGGTACGTGCTCATGAATTTAAGAAATTTGCATTGGAAAGTGAGCGGCGCCAGAATGACCGAATCCTCCTTAATAAGAATTGCAATGTCGTATTTGAGGATAATGGTGCCGTGCATCATGTGGTGCTTCATGATATCAGCAGCACTGGTCTGGCATTTCTTTCGGATGAGGATCTGGAAGTGGGAGGCCGGCTAATTAAGGTGGAATTCTCTGATGATATCAGAGGGCATAGCTTTGAGGTGCGTTTGGAGTGTAGATTTGTTCGTAAAACCCCTAAGGATACAATGGAATTGTTTGCCTGCCGAATCAGTCAGGCCAATCGGGAGGCTCTTGCATATCTCTATCTGAAAACAGCGGAAGCACATGGGAAAAGTGCGAATGGAAAAGCAAAAGAAAATGAGCAGGTGGAGAACCGCGAAAATGCTGACGAGAGTAAGGCTTAAGGCATTTGATGATAGCAATATTTTATTAAGAAAACATTAAGAAATATACCAAGTAATTCTCAATTTATTTTTGTTACGATAACCTCAATAGAGTCGGAATTTTGACGAGTTGGCAGGGACGGAATCAGCCTTGCAGCACAAAGGGAGGATGCGTATGAACAAAAAGAAGTTGGGAATTATTTTAGTTATTGCGGTTGTTGTGGTGGCAGCAATCATCGGTGGAATTGTCATTTTCCAAAAAAGTGGGAAAGGGAATGGAAATGCCAAGGATAAAGTGTATGTGGAGAAGGTTCAGTCTTTGAACTATGCAAATACTTCCCGTGCAAACAGTTATTCTGGAATCGTGGAATCACAGGAGACAGACAAGATAAATAAGGACGCAGACAAGACCGTGAAGGAAGTCCTTGTGTCAGTGGGAGACAATGTAGAAGTGGGAACTCCTCTATTTACATATGATACAGAAGAGCTTGTGAATAAGATTGCGCAGACCAAACTGGAAATGGAAAGCATTGGAAATGATGTTACAAATTACAATGCCCAGATTGCGGAATTACAGAAAGAGAAAGAGAGCGCACCACAGGATCAGCAGTTTGAATATACGACACAGATTCAGACCCTTCAGATGAATATTAAACAGTCCGAATATGATAAGAAGGGAAAACAGGCAGATATTGATAAGGATCAGAAAGCGATTGATAATGCTACAGTGACCAGTAAGACGGCTGGGGTTGTGAAGGCAATCAATGATTCTGGGATGGATGCCAACGGAAATGCCAGTGCTTATATGACCATTCTTGCAACGGGTGAATATCGTGTGAAAGGCACCATTGATGAGATGAATGTCTATAATCTGAATGTGGGACAGAATGTTGTGGTACGTTCCAGAGTAGATGAAACACAGACCTGGAGTGGAACAATCACAGCGATTGATACCGAGAACACAGAAGGCAGCGAGAATGATAAAATGGCATATTATTCAGAGAGTTCCGGGGAGAGCGCCAGCAAGTATCCGTTCTATATTACGCTGGATTCAACAGAAGGACTCATTATGGGACAGCATGTCTACATTGAGCCTGGGGATGTCGCAGAAGCTCCAACAGAAGGCTTATGGATACCGGACAGTTATGTGGTAGTCAATGATGGAGATCCATATGTATGGGCTGCAAATAAGAAAAATCGCTTAGAGAAGAGAAAAGTTGAGCTTGGCGAACACAACGAAGATCTCTTCCTCTATGAAATTATATCTGGTATTACAGAAGAGGATTCTATCACCTGGCCAATGGAAGCTTTATATGAAGGGGTTACTGCCGTTACAGATGAGAGCGAAATAGATTATTCTTCTCCACTTTATAACCCAACTGGAGAAGATTTTACTAATGGCATGGAAGGTGATACCTCAGGAGATGAATTGGAGGTGGGCGAATGATTTTAAATTTGCAGAGCATTTTCAAGGATTATAATCAGGATAATCTGCCAGTGCCAGTTCTAAAGGATGTGAATCTGCAGGTAGAGGAAGGAGAATATGTTGCCATTATGGGACCTTCCGGATCAGGGAAGACGACACTGATGAACATCGTGGGATGTCTGGATCACCCAACCTCTGGCACCTATGAATTGAATGGGCAGGATGTGTTAGCATTGAAGGATCGTGAATTGTCGAAAGTGCGATTGGGCAGCATTGGATTTGTATTCCAAAACTTTCAGCTGATGCCAAGGGAAAGTGCGTTGTCAAATGTATGCCTTCCTCTGATTTATGCGGGAATCAAGAAAAAGGAGCGGAAGGAACTTGGAATGCAGGCACTTGAACGTGTGGGATTGGCAGACCGTGCCGCTTTTTGGCCAACACAGCTATCTGGTGGACAAAAGCAGCGTGTGGCAATTGCCAGAGCACTTGTGAATCAGCCCAAAATTCTTCTTGCGGATGAACCAACGGGAGCCCTGGATTCGAAATCAGGTCAGGCAATTATGGAGCTTTTTAAACAGCTGAACGATGATGGGGTAACGATTGTTATGATCACCCATGATGTGAATGTTGCGCAGCATGCAAAACGCCTTGTACACATTATTGATGGGGAACTGTCGGAGGAGTGCGCATGAAGAAAAAGATGATAATTGGGATATTGATTGCTGTGATAGGAATTGGTGGAATTGTCGGCGTTGTATCAGGTGTGAAGTCTTATCAGAAGAGCAAGCTCGTAGCGGAGGTGCAGAGTGTAGCTTCATTAAATTGGGGGTATTCCAGCCAGCCGTTAGAGAGTGAGGGTGTTGTGGCAAATGATGCGACACAAAGCATTTTCTTACAGGATAATCAACAGGTGAAAGAAATCTATGTATCAGAAGGGCAGGAGGTAAAAGCGGGCGATAAGCTTATGGCTTATGACGTTACGAGTCTGGAGTTCTCATTGGAGATGAAGAAGCTAAATGTCCAGTCCCTTTCGGACCAGATGACTATGGTCACAAAGGAGCTTGAACGATTGAAGAAGATTACCCCGGTGGAACCAAAAACTCAGGAGACGGATGGGACAGATGCGGAGACTGATATGGCAGGGGAAGAAGGCACGGCTGTGGGCGAAGAGTCTGGAAGTGATAAGACAGCGGTGACTACTTATACTGCAGAAGAACTTGCAAAAGCAATCCGAGAGAAGGAACAGCAGCTAAAGAAGCTGGATTTGGATCAGCGTAAAGCAAAGCTGGAGGTTGTGACGCTACAGGGGCAGCTGGAAGATGGCGTAGTATATGCGAAAATAGATGGCGTGGTGAAGAAGATTCAGGATCCTTTGAATCCACCCAATGACGGAAGTGCTTTTCTTGTGGTGAGTGGATCAGAAGGACTGTATGTAAAGGGAAACGTGAGTGAACTATATCTAGACCAGGTTCAGGTGGGACAGATGGTTATGGCAACCAGCTGGCAGACCGGAATGGAATATATGGCGGAGATAAGCGCTATAGATACTTATCCGGAAGAGAACCCTTCCTATTACGGAGAAGGAAATCCCAATTCCTCCTACTATGCATACACTGCATACATCAGCGACCCAGGAGAGCTTGAAGCCGGGGAATATCTGGGTCTGATTATTCAGACAGAGGATGAATCAGCTGGCTATTCCTCTCTATGCATTGATAAGTCCTATGTGAGAGAAGAAAACGGGAAGAATTACGTCATGAAGGATGACAATGGTGTGTTGAAGAAGCAATATGTAACTGTTGGAAAACTCATATCAGGTGGCTATGGAATCGAGATAATCTCTGGACTTACAGAGGAAGACTCCATTGCATTTCCCTATGGAAAAGCAGCACAGGAAGGCGTTGCAACGCATTCTGAGATGATGGATTATTAGAAGGGGGCGCATAGGATGTTAGAAAATATTAGATTATCCTTTCAGGGGATATGGTCACATAAAATGCGTTCGTTTTTGACAATGCTTGGCATTATCATAGGAATCGCAGCAATTATCGCAATTGTATCTACCATTAAAGGAACCAATAAGCAGATTGAGCAGAATCTGATTGGATCCGGTGATAACAATGTAAAGGTACTTCTGTATAACGGAGACTGGGCTCTTGAGATGGGATATGAAGAGGTACCATCTTCAATACCTGTAATCGGTAAAGATGTATATGAACAGATGAAAACAATTGATGGCGTGGAGAAGGTCTCTCTTTATCGTGGAAGACAGGAATCGAACGTATATCGGCTGAACAATTCATTTTCCGGTGGATATGTCAATGGAATCGATGAGAATTATTTTGATGCCTGCGGCTATGTCATGAAAGAGGGCAGAGGGTTTACCGAAGCTGATTATACACAGGCGAAGAAGGTGGCAATTCTTGATGAGAATTCCAGTGATGCCTTATTTCAGGGAGAAGATCCAATCGGGAAAACCATTGAAATTCAAAGTGAGCCCTTCCTTGTAATCGGTGTTGTTACCGAGATTCAGAAATTTGAGCCTGTGATCAATTCCCAGGAGGATTATTATACATACGCCAACGAGACAGCAGGAGCATTGTATATTCCAGACGCTGTCTGGCCGATTGTATATCAGTATGATGAGCCTCAGAATGTAATTATTAAGGCCACCAGTACAGATACCATGGCCAAGGCTGGAAAAGGCGTTGCGGATCTTCTGAATTCCAATATCTCAGGAGACAAGGAGACGATTCGTTATAAGTCCGAGGATCTATTGGAGCAGGCGAAGCAGATACAGCAGCTAAGCGCATCGACCAATACCATGCTGATCTGGATTGCAGGAATTTCACTTTTGGTAGGTGGAATTGGGGTTATGAATATTATGCTTGTGTCGGTAACCGAGAGAACCAGCGAGATTGGCTTGAAGAAAGCGATTGGTGCAAGAAAAGGCGTAATTATGGGACAGTTCTTGACAGAGGCAGTGGTACTGACCAGCCTCGGCGGGCTGCTTGGTGTGATTGTGGGGATCATTTTGGCGGAGATAATCTCCAAAGTGAATACCACTCCGGTGTCCATCAGTGTACCGGCTGCTATATTTGCAGTGGTATTTTCTATGGTAATCGGAATTCTGTTTGGATTACTTCCTTCCTATAAAGCAGCGAACCTGGACCCAATTGAAGCGTTAAGACACGAGTAGGACACAAGAGATGAAAATAAAGATTCTCACTTGGATAATGCAGGTGGAAAATCACGAAATCCATCTCATGTGAGACGGGTTTTGTGGTACGGTAGAAAAATACCAGGATTGTATGTTCAAAAGTACAATTTTCTATGCATTTTCCGACAAACAGGTATAGAAATATTCTGGAAATTACTGTAGAATAGTGCCGGTGAGAAGAAACGTTAAAGATTTAACAAATAGTTTCTTCTTTATGTACAATTGAAAGAAACGATGTATTTTAGAATAGGAGAGAGTATGTACGCAGACGAAAATGTAATCAAAATTAAACATGACGTAATGTACGAGGTAGCAAAGCTTGCTTTTGAAGGCGAGTTAGATTCCAAAAGGGATCAGATCGCATTTCGAATGATTCCAGGACCAACCCCACAGTTCCGTTGCTGTATTTATAAAGAGAGAGAGATTATCAGACAGCGTATCCGTTTAACAGAAGGCAAAGCACCAGGCCTTGTAGATGACGGTAACGTAATTCAGGTAATCAGTTCCGCTTGTGAAGACTGCCCTATCTCCAGTTATGTAGTAACAGAGAACTGCCAGAATTGTATGGGAAAAGCTTGTATCAATGCTTGTAAATTCGGAGCAATTGAGGCTGGACGCCATCGTTCACACATTGATTCCACCAAGTGTAAAGAGTGTGGTAAATGTGCAGCAGCATGTCCTTACAATGCAATCGCACACTTAAAGAGACCATGTAAGTTCAGCTGTCCAGTAAATGCAATTACATATGATGAGAATGGTATTTCTGTTATTGATGATTCAAAATGTATCCGTTGTGGAAAATGCATCCACAGCTGCCCATTTGGAGCAATCGGATCAAAGACTTCAATCGTTGATGTGATCAATGCATTGAAAGACGAAGGAAAGAAAGTATACGCAATGGCTGCTCCAGCAACAGAAGGTCAGTTCGGAGAACAGATCACAATGAACAGCTGGAAGAAAGCTATGAAAGAGTTAGGATTCAACGGATTCATCGAAGTTGGTCTTGGCGGAGATATGACTGCAGCTTATGAAGCAGAGGAGTGGGCAGAAGCTTACAAAGAAGGCAAGAAGAAAGTTACATCCTGCTGTCCAGCATTTGTTAACATGGTTCGCAAACATTACCCAGAGCTTGCAGATTGTGTATCAACAACAATCTCACCAATGTGCGCAGTTTCACGTATGGTGAAAGCAAAAGAGCCAGATGCAGTTACCGTATTCATTGGACCTTGTATCGCTAAGAAATCGGAAGTAAAAGATCAGGCTATCGAAGGAAATGCAGATTATGTATTAACCTACAGTGAGATTCGTGCCATCATGAAAGCAAAAGATGTTCAGTTAATGCCAGATGATATGTCTTATCAGGAATCTTCTGTATATGGTAAGAGATTTGCAAACTCCGGCGGAGTTACAGCAGCAGTTCTTCAGAGCTTAAAAGAATCTGAGGATGAGATCGATGCAAAAGTATGTAAGGCAAACGGTGCCGCAGAATGTAAGAAAGCACTTCTTCTTCTGAAAGCTGGCAGATTACCAGAAGACTTTATCGAAGGTATGGTATGTGACGGAGGCTGTGTAGGCGGTCCAAGTTCATACAACGATCAGATTTCTACTAAGAAACAGAGAGAGGAACTTCTTTCCAAAGCAGATGAGAGAGGAATCCATGAGAACTTAAATCACTATCATATGGAGACATTCTCAATGCATAGAGATTAATTCAATAGAACAAGTTCATATAATTTAAAAGTGGAGCGTATAGAGAAGCAATTTTCTATACGCTCCCTTTTTTCGCTGCTTATAGCCAATTTCAAAACTACACATAACGGCTTGGAAACAGCCATGATTTGATTCTAACCATAAGTGTGCTTCTTTCCCGTTTCGTGAAATGGAAAGTTGTAGGGAACCCTTTTCCTCTTCTATGATTAGTTCCGTTCGTCAAAGGTTCGAACAGACACCGGGTACTTGTTCGTGGCACAGGGTGAATCTACTGGCTTTGCTCTCCCTCTTAATGGGTGCGCGAAGGATAAATGAGGCCGCGAACAACCTGTCCGAGGTCACAACATAGAAAGCTATGTAGTTCTTCACTCCGAGTTTTGGCAGCGGCCTCTAATCAACTTATCCTGAGTGCACCCATTTAGAGGGAGAAAAAGGCAGTAACTGAATCCCTGTGCCACGGACAAGTACCCGGTGTCTGTCGAACGCGTTGACGTACAGAACCTTTAAGAGGAAAAGGGTTCCCAACAACTTTCAGCATTTCCCTCATAGGGAAAGAATCCCTCTTATGGTTAGAACCAAATCATGGCTGTTTGTATGGCCCTTACTATGTGTAGTTTTGCAATTGGCGATAAGATATTTTGAAATGGGAGAGGGGAAGAAATGCAGAATATGGTAAATAGTACCAATTTCCCAATATGTATCTTGGTACAAATGACTAAAATTCTCATTAATCATCTGGTATGTCCAGAGCATACCAGAGAAAAAGTTTGTGTATTTTTTAACAAAAACACCCGAAAACATTGACAGAAGTGGATTTCAAGTGTATCTTATAAGTAGAGTTTTATGCCTGTGCGAGTATACTGGTTGTACCAGATGCCACGAGAGGCATGGGACTATGTCTTATAAAAAGGTGGGAGTACATTGAACGACTTTAAGGTAATTGAAGTAAAAAGAAGTATTTTTGAAGACAATAACGCGGATGCGGACAAGCTTAGAGAAGAATTGAAAGCAGAAGGAACATTTCTACTGAATCTGATGTCTTCTCCAGGAGCAGGTAAGACAACGACGTTAACAAGAACCATCGCTATGTTGAAGGACGAGATGAAGATCGGTGTTATGGAAGCAGATATTGATTCTGACGTGGATGCAGCGACGATTATGGAAGCTGGGGCACGTGCAATTCAGATTCATACAGGTGGAATGTGCCATTTGGATGCGGACATGACAAGACAGGGACTTCACGAGTTCGGAACAGAGGATCTTGACTTTGTAGTACTTGAGAATGTTGGTAATCTAGTATGCCCTGCAGAGTTTGATACTGGAAGCACCAAGAATGCAATGATTCTATCAGTGCCAGAAGGCGATGATAAACCATTGAAATACCCATTGATGTTCTCTGTTTGTGACGTGGTACTCATCAATAAATGTGATACATTATGCGTTTTTGATGAATTCGACAAAGAAGCAGTGAAAGAACATATTTTAGAACTGAATCCAAATGCACAGATATTCTACGTGTCAGCAAAGACAGGAGAAGGATTCGAGCCTTGGATTAACTGGATTCGTGAACAGGTTCGCGATTACCAGAAATAAGTAGAAAAATGCAGAACTGAATAGAGTAAGTGATGTGTTTTCACAGGAAGAATCTGCCATAGGCAGTTTTTTCTTGATATATTATATCCCCCTGGTGGGGATGAACAACAATATTAACATGAAACAATAGAGGAGGAAAATAATATGGCAGATCCATTAGGAAATATTGTCCCAGATTTTATTGAAAATGAAGTAGAAAGACCTGCAATTGTGAAGCTGGGTAAGATGGTAACGAACCGTCCCAAACAGAGCTTAGGTCTTACAAAGATTACAAAATATGATCCAGAGTACTGGGGTCTTGCAGTTATGTGTCCAACAGATGAAATGGCAGAGCTTGCATTAAAGATGGGCCGCCGCCATCCTAGAACATTAGATGAGATGGTTAAGCTTTCGGGAATGGAGCGCAGCCACTGTGAAGAGCTGTTAGAGCAGATGTCTTACAATGGAGTACTTGAGTATAACTGGGAGAATCCGGAACATGTAAAACAATATGTATTACCAATGTTCGTTCCAGGAAGTGCTGAGTTCAGTAACATGAACCTCAAATTCTTAGAAGAGCATCCAGAAATGGGACGTTTCTTCGAGCGTATGAGTCGTCTTCCTCTAGAGAAGGTTACACCTATGGTTCCAGAAGGTGGAGCTGGTATCGGTATGCATGTTATTCCAGTAGAGAAAGCGATTGAGATGGAGAATCAGTCAATCTCAATTGAACATATCTCTCATTGGTTAGATAAATACGAAGGAAAATATGCAGCAAGCCCATGTTCCTGCCGTCGTTCCCGCAGAACATTCGGTGAAGGCTGTGCGGATGATCCAGAAAGCTGGTGTATCGCTGTGGGTGATATGGCTGACTATGTTGTTGAAACAGGAAAAGGTGGCCGTTACATCACAAGAGAAGAAGCACTAGACATTTTCAAACAGGCAGAAGAAAATGGATTCGTTCATCAGATTACGAATATTGATGGAGAAGATAAAATCTTCGCTATCTGTAACTGTAATGTAAATGTATGTTACGCACTTCGTACTTCACAGTTGTTCAATACGCCTAACATGTCACGTTCTGCATATGTTGCAAAGGTTGAGGCGAAAGATTGTGTTGCTTGTGGACGCTGCGTTGAGTTCTGCCCAGCAGGCGCTGTAAAGCTCGGACAGAAATTATGTAAAAAAGACGGAAGTGAAGTTACATATCCAAAACACGTTCTCCCTTCAGAGAAAAAATGGGGACCAGAGATGTGGACAGAGGATTACCGCGACAAGAACCGTATCAACTGCTATGACACTGGTACTGCTCCATGTAAGACTGCTTGTCCAGCACATATCGCAGTTCAGGGTTACTTAAAGATGGCTGCACAGGGCAGATATACAGATGCGCTTGCATTAATCAAGAAGAACAATCCACTCCCAGCAGTATGTGGACATATCTGTAACCGCCGCTGTGAGGACGCTTGTACTCGTGGAACCATCGATCAGGCAATCGCAATCGATGAAGTTAAGAAATTTATAGCAGCTCAGGACTTAAACGCTGAAACACGTTTTATTCCTAAAAAAGTTGTTCCTTCTGTAAGAGGATACTTTGAAGAGAAAATCGCTATCATCGGTGGTGGTCCAGCTGGTTTATCTTGTGCATTCTACCTTGCAGAAAAAGGTTACAAACCTACAATCTTCGAGAAGAATGAGCGTGCCGGTGGTATGTTAGTATACGGTATCCCTTCATTCAAATTAGAGAAGGATGTGGTTCAGGCTGAAATCGACGTTATGAAAGAGATGGGCGTTGAAATCAAAACTGGCGTAGAAGTTGGCAAAGATATTACCCTTGATGAACTTCGTGCACAGGGCTACAAGGCATTTTATGTGGCAATCGGATGTCAGGGCGGACGTTTACCAGGAATCCCTAACGATACAGCAAAGGGATGTGCTTCTGCAGTTGAGTTATTAAAAGAAGTAAACGCAAACGAGAAATATGACATCAAAGGTGATGTTGTAGTAATTGGTGGTGGTAACGTAGCAATCGACGTTGCAAGAGATTCTAAGAGATGTGGAAATGACAACACCGCTGTTAACATGTTCTGCCTTGAGTCTAGAGATACCATGCCAGCATCTAACGAAGAAATCGAAGAAGCTGAATCAGAAGGAATCGTAATGAATCCAGGCTGGGGTCCTAAGGAAGTTCTTGTTGATGAGAATGGTGAAGTTCGCGGAATCGTTCTTAAGAAATGCTTATCAGTAAAGGATGCAGATGGAAGATTCAATCCTAAGTACGATGAGAATGATCTTAAGACAATTGAATGTAAGCATGTATTCTTCTCAGTTGGACAGGCTATCGTATGGGGCGACTTATTAAACGGAAGCAAAGTTGAACTTGGACGAGGTAACGGTGCAGTTGCTGATGCTCTTACCTATCAGACAGCAGAACCAGATATTTTCGTTGGTGGTGATGTTTATACTGGACCAAAATTCGCAATCGATGCCATTGCAGCTGGTAAACAGGGTGCAATCTCAATCCATCGTTTTGTTCAGCCAGGATCTACTCTTACAATCGGACGTAACAGAAATGATTTCATCGAATTAAACAAAGAGGATATCAAGGTAGAGAACTACGATAACTCAAGCCGTCAGATTCCAGGACACAATGATTCAATCGATACCAAACATTCCTTCCGTGATGCGAAGAAAGTATTCACAGAGGAACAGGTTAAGACAGAGACAGCTCGCTGCTTAGGCTGTGGTGCTTCTGTAGTAGATCCAAACAAATGTATCGGATGTGGTGTATGTACAACCAAGTGCGAATTTGATGCAATCAAATTACACAGAGATCTCCCAGGATGCTCTAAGATGGTTGTAAGTGAAGATAAGATGAAATATGTTCTTTCGAATGGATTAAAACAGAAAATTAAAATCACATTTTCTGGAAAAAAGAATTAGTCCACAAAGATAGAAATGAATGATTAGACACGATACGTTTGTGAATCGTATGTCATAGAACTTGAAATGTGCGGCCTTCCAGAAGAATACTCTGGAGGGTCGTATTGTATATTGACCGGTATAGGTGAAAAGGATAAAATTATGCATGAATTAGGTATTATCGTACATGTGATCAAAACTGTCGAGGAAGTAGGACAGGAGAACAATCTGACAGCTGTGAAGGCAGTAACGTGCCAGATTGGAGAAGTAAGCGGCGTTGTTCCAGAGTATTTATTAGACTGCTGGTCTTATGCCTGCCGCAAATCAGAGCTTCTCAAGGATTCCGAATTGAAAATCGAAATCCAGAAGGGTGTTACATTCTGTGAAGACTGTGAGAAAACCTACTCTACGGTAGAATATGGAAAGAAGTGCCCTTATTGTGAGAGCGAAGCAACCTATCTCGTAGAAGGAAATGGATTCAGTATTAAAGAAATTGAAGGGGAATAAATTCTCCTGGTTATATTTCGGTGCAAGGATGCAGACAAAACAGTATCACCAGAAAACATAAAGAGGTTAGCAAGGCGTAATTATGGAAAATGAAATTTTGTCTTTGAAAACAATTTATAAATTCTTATTTGTAAATGATTATCCAGCCTATGCACAGGGGATTTTTACAGAGGAGAATAAGAAAGGGATTACACTGACGAAATTCTGGCAGTCAATGATCTGTTATGAATTTAAGAGTGGAAGAATCGGCAAGAAAATCTGGAAGGAAGCCGAAGGGCGTAATCGCTACATTTCAGATATCTGTAATCGCAGCAAGCGATTGAATTACTATCAGGGATATGCCATAGAGTTGAAAGAAGCAGTGACAGGAGAACACTTGCTGGAACAGATTCAGAGCTTTGCAGAGATGCTGGATAAGAGACAGTTTGATTACGACGCGTTTTCTAAGAAGCTGAACATGTATCTTGAGGTAATTACAAAATCAGATGAGCTGCTAACCAAACAGCAAAAAAGCTATTTGGAAAATGGAAAAAGGAATCTGGAGCTCTGTGAGAGACAGGGAGAGAAAGGGCGTGAATTTGGAGCTGGCTGGTTCCTTACCATATTGATGCTGTATGCATTGTGTGGTCCATATGCCAGCAGTGTTGCGGATGAATTGCAGGACAACAGCGAGCTTGAACCAAAGGAGTTGTGGAAGAGCTATTATCATCAGAGCCAGCACAAAGCGATGAAGATAGAATATCTTACCTATCAGAATACGGAGTTGAATGTGGCACCCTTGGCCCAAACACATTACTTTGGAAGAGAAAAGGAATTATTTGATCTCAAAGAGGCAATTACATATGGAGGAAAATACCTCGTCAGTGGAATTGGCGGAGCTGGTAAAACGGAATTACTTCGGCAATTATTAAAAATTGTGCAGGATGAGAAACTTGCAGACTTCATTGGAACCATCCAGTATAAAGACTCCATTGCAGAATCGATGAGCAATGCTTTTTTCCATTTAGATGGGGAAGATGCAGAGTCGAAGATGCGTGAGATCATTGCAAGAATTCAAGAGAAGCGTGATAAGCGGATTCTGCTTTTTATTGATAACATGAATTATTCGCGAAAAGAAGACCCATTACTACAGCTACTGGAACAGATTCCAGCAACAATTGTGATATCCAGTAGAAAAACCAAGCTGAATGGGTTTCAAAACTATCAGCTGAATCCAATTTCACAGAATGCGGGGGCATTAATATTCCGTGATAATTATTCCATGAGGCTGAAGGAAGAGGATTGCAAGTATCTGGATGAAATTCTACAGAATCCAGGCTGGTGCCATACCCTGACATTGCGTATGCTGGCGAAGGCGGCAGGTGCTCGGAAGTGGACCGTGAAAGAATTGGTGGAGCAGCTGAAACAGCGAGGCATTCGATTTACCTACAAGGAGAATGGCAGCCAGGTATCTTTAACACGTTTATATCATCAGATGTATTCTTTCGCACAATACACCGAAGTACAGAAGAAGATGCTGCAGTTGTTTTCGGTTCTACCCTATCAGAGTATTTCCGAGGGATTGTGCGAGGATCTGTTCTATGGGATTGTGGAAAATACGCAGCAGATGCATCAGGAGCTTCTAAGCTTAGTGGAAGAAGGATTCTTAGAGGTCAATGACAGAGGATATTCCATGCATCCATTTATTGCGGAAGGAATAAGACCAAAGAGTTTGACCGAGGAGCAGCTGGGATATCTGTATCAGAATGTGCTGCGAATCTGGAAGCGGCAGGGATTTTATTCGGATGGAGAATGGGATTATGTTCTAATTCAGCGATTCGCGGATAAAAGCAATGCATTCGTTCTAGATGTTTCTGGTATGCTGATTGAAGCATCCAGATATTTGAAAGTGCCGGTATCAGAGGAAATCATACAGTGCCTGATCGTGGCATTCGAGTTCCTTGGAGTAAACGTATTTTTCCAAAAGAATTCCTATGCACAACTGAAACGAATTGTGGGAGACTACAAAGAGCTGGATTCCGCAACAGAATTACAGTTTCTTTCCTTAACTTCACCCATCACGGAGTGCGATTTGGACTTGGAAGAAGCCATTGCAGAACTTCGAGAACTGAAACAGAAGAACGTCTCGAAGGTGCTTTATGCCAGAACCGTCAGCCTTTTTGCATACCGAATTATGGTAATGAATCCAGAACTGCTTGGGGATGCAGAACAGATGCTTCTCGAAGTGACACAGGATGAGTCGATTCCTGCAATTTTTCTAGGAAAGGCATATTGGTTCTATTCCCATCTCTGTGAGCGAAAAGGAGAATATCAGCTTTATCTGAATGGACTTGAACAATCTGTTCAGATATTGCAATCCATGGGGGCAGAACCAGCAGAGCTGTTGGACCAATATTTGGATCAAACGTTGCTATACGCTGCATTTGGTATGAGGAAGGAAGCGCAGGAAATGCTTCAAATGATCGAGCAAATCGATGTTTCTGAGATCTCCTACATCAGGAAAGCGTCCATGGAACACAGTCTTGGAGTTACAAACATTCATATCGGTGAGATAGAACGAGCCATCACACATATGGCAAAGAGTGTGGAGACAATTGCGGTACTTGGAGTGGAGCATGGTGAAATATATGAAACCATTCATTCCGATTATGGAATGGCACTGAGTAAAGGAGGACGTTATCAGGAAGCCTGGGAGAATTACAGGCTGGCTCTTACTTCCATGGAACAAAGGCTGTCAGAGGGATTCATATTACAGGTGTTACTCAATAATATCGGCGTCATGTTCCTGGAATGGGACAGACCGGAATCGTCCTTGGAGTATCTGAGTAGAGCATATGAACTGGGACAGGCAATTGGAGAGATTCCAGCGGCTGAGTCAGCAAACAATCTGTCGAAAGCCTATCATAAGCTTGGAGAGAGGAAGCAGGAACAGAGATTCCTCTTGGAGGCATATCCGATTCTGGAGAAAACCTACGGTGTGGAACATCCAAAAGTGAAGGAGGCCAGGGAACGGAAAGAACTTTTGACGCAATAAAGAGCCTTTTGGAACAAAAAAAGGA
>CAZTGP010000004.1:23416-90127 GCA_964613325.1 uncultured Roseburia sp.
AGGGAACGGAAAGAACTTTTGACGCAATAAAGAGCCTTTTGGAACAAAAAAAGGAATATTTAGAACAAAAATAGGAGAAAGTACCCAATTTATTGATGACCAGTTCTTCCTTTGCTATATTGAATTTATGGCGAAAAGCTAATAAAAGCAATGGAATGAAGGAGGAACGCTATGAGAAAATTAAGTCACAGAATCCTGGCATTTGCCCTGGCAGCAGTACTAATGGCATCAACGGTATTGTTCGTACAGGTACCAGAGGTAAAGGCCGAGGATAAAACAGAATCTCTGTATGATATTGATGTGGAGATTTTAGGACCAGTTGCTGGTGGGCAGACAGGAAAGGTTAAGTTCACCTTGAACTACAAGGGAGAAGATTCGGTGGATGTGACTGGGTACCAGCTTGGTGCCAGTACACTTTCTGATTTTGGATTATTTCCAGAGCCAGCAGTGTTATCCGGAACATTGGACAAAGCTCATCCAATTACAAAAGAACTGACCTGCAAGATGCCAGATTCCTGGGCAGGAAAGAACGCAAGCGTAGGATTTGAACCATATTTGCAGAAGCCGAATCCAGATGCACCATTTGGAATGGAAACCGTATATGATTCAGCAAAGCTGGGACTCGCGTATTATCTGAATACCCAATACAAGGTACAGGATGGTCAGGGCTGGAATGGTAAGAAACAGTTTTCAGTAGATGGAGACTTTCTTACCTATTATGGAGACGTAGTAAATGGGAAAGTAGAGACAGAGAAGTACTACAAGCTCAACTTCGATTTAGGAGAGGGTGTGGTATTACCAGAATATCCAATAGTATACGGAGGAAATGGACATTCCATGACTACGGAGCTGAGGGATAAGGATAATCATCCATCTTTCTGGACCAGTGGACATATCTGCGATCTGGGATGTATGACCAGCCTAAGCTTTGATGTGAAGGATATGTCGAAGTATCCACATTGTGAGGTAATCCCCGCTTCCGCAGGGAAAATCGTTGTTCATCCAATTGGAGATACAAACGCTACGTATTTTATCACTTCTCTGAAATTAACAGCACCGGCAACAATTAAAATCACATTGGAAGATAAGGCAACATTGACGGATCAAAAGTCCAACGTATGCATGACGGTTGCAAATGCGAAGGACTGGGGCAATTACATCGGTGTGGACTTCGTGGCAGAGAAGCTTGAAGGAACTGCAGCAGACAATGCAGCTTCCAAAGTACTATCTACATTGGGCAATGGAAGCCAGGCAATTGCATACAATACGCACTTGGCAATTGGTGATCTTACACCAGAAATGGGAGAGAGCGATACAGCGACCATTACGATGCCAATCCCAGATAGCTGGTATCCAGAGGATACCGTTGTATATTCGGTATCGGACGATGGAACAATTGCTGATATGTCGGCTATTGCAGATAAAGCAACAAGGACGATTTCATTCAACACAAACAAATTGACCACATTTGTTCTGGCAGCAAAACCACATGTGCACACATGGGATAATGGTGTAGTAACGAAGGAACCAACAGCAGATGGAAAAGGAATTATAAGCAAGACTACATATACTTGCAGTGTATGTGGAAAGACGAACGTTGAATTGAAAATAACGAATAATAATTCGGTAAAAACGGATGGACCATCCACCACAGCAGATGACCTAACTGTAAAAGTGGAGAGCAGTGATGATAAAAGTATATCAGTTGCAGCTGCAAATTCAATTCTACCTGCTAATACAACCATGAAAACACAGAAGGTGGAAAGTGGTGAAACTTATGAGACTGCCAAAAAGCTGGTTACAGAAAAGATAAAAAATCATGGGAATTATGCAGTATTTGATCTTAATTTAATGGATGGTAATAATGTAGAACTCCATCAGTTAAAAGGAAAAGTTCAGGTTACTATGGATGCACCAATTCAGGTAGCAGCAGGAAATACCATTAAAGTATATCGTGTAAATGGAGACGAATTGGTAGAATGCAGTTCTTCCGTTTCCGATGGCAGATTAACATTCGAGACAGACCACTTTAGTACCTATGTTTTCGTAGAACAACCAATTGCGAAAACTTCGCCAGAGATGGGAGATGTAGACATCACACTTTATTTGTCATTACTTGCGATTGCATTCGTGATGATGGCGGGTGTGATCTTACATAAAAAAATAGTGAAATAGTATTTTGGGTGGCAATCACCGAAAGAACCTGCCACTGGCAGCTTCTTCGGATGCTTGCAACTAAAAATGGAGGCTCTAGTATTTAGAGCCTCCATTTCATGTCCTATGACAATCATAAGTAAACGTGTGATGTCTGTGTTAATCAATGAACTCGAAGTTGTCTCCAGCTCTTTCCTGGAATAAATTAAACACTGCATTTACAGTGTCTTCATCATCCACAGCATCAAAGCTTCCATCCTCACAGGACTGGAAGATCAGTGGAAGGTTGTCTCCCTGTTCTACAAGAACAATAAAAGTTTTCCCATCATATTCTAATTCATCTAATTTCTCAAAAGTAAGTTTGTTTCCATTCTCATCTTTAAAATATACTAAGTTTTCTTCTTCTGGATTCATAAGCGAGCCCCCTTTATCAATCAAATTAATTGGTTACGAACAATATAGCATTATTCTGGTATCAATTGCAATGTTATTCACAAAAATAGTATTGCAAAACATATGTTTGGGTATTATAATGAAAGAAAAGAACAACTGTTCGATAGAGCAAGGGGTGACATGTGGATGGACACAATGATACAAAGTGATATGGGAGTTATGGAGAAGCTTACAATTCTATCTGATGCTGCGAAGTATGATGTGGCGTGTACCTCCAGCGGTGTCGAGCGTAAAGGCGATGGGAAGAGTATGGGGAATGCCACAGGCTGTGGCATCTGTCATACCTTTGCGGGAGATGGAAGATGTATTTCTTTGCTTAAGATTCTTTTTACCAATGAATGTATATACGATTGCAAATACTGTGTGAATCGTGTGTCCAATGATGTGAAGCGTGTGTCCTTTACCCCGGAAGAAGTGTGTCAGCTTACGATGGAATTCTATCGAAGGAATTATATTGAAGGGCTGTTTTTGAGTTCAGGGATTATCCATAGCCCAGATTATACCATGGGATTACTCTATGAGACATTATTTCTGCTCCGCAATAAATACCAATTTCACGGATACATTCACATCAAAGGCATTCCAGGAGCATCCACCGAAGTTGTTGAGATGGTTGGATACTTGGCAGATCGCATGAGCGTGAATCTGGAACTTCCTACGTCAGAAGGCTTGAAAGAACTTGCTCCGAACAAAGTTCGTAAGAATATCTTACGACCTATGCGCCAGATTCAAAGCGGAATCAAGGAAAGCCGAATGAACCACGGCGTTACCAGCATGAAGAGTCGTGTTAGCATAGATGAGAAGTCTTACTATGAACAGATGGCCGAGATACAGGATAGTTATGCCCGCTTGCAGGATTATCAGAGAGCAGCAGGAGTGCTTAGAGAGAAGCGAACAGATTCTGGAATTGTATTACCAAATACAACGAAGGCAGATCGAGTGGCAGAACAGGATTGGAAGTTCGGAGAGATTATTGGGAATACGAATTCGAGTATTCTGAAACAATCTGGTTCGTCAACACCATTTGTAGATGCAGAAGATTACGGAAGATGGGATCTACAAAGAGGAACAAGAGAGACGGGAGCCCTTGCACATCAGAGCCGATATTTTGTGCCGGCAGGACAGAGTACGCAGATGATTATTGGAGCTACAGGAGAATCGGATTATCAGATTATGTCTGTCTCAGAAGCGTTGTATGGGAAGTTTGAGATGAAGAGAGTTTTTTATTCGGCATTTATCAATGTGAATCAGGATTCGAATCTTCCTGCACTTACCCAGGGACCGCCATTGCTTCGAGAACACAGACTATATCAGGCAGACTTTCTTCTGAGATTCTATGGCTTCAAGGCGGATGAACTTTTATCAGAACGCCAACCGAATTTCAATGAGCTGATTGATCCAAAGTGTGATTGGGCAGTTCATCACCTGGAACAATTTCCAGTGGAGATTAATAAAGCAGATTACTATACATTACTTCGTGTTCCAGGGATTGGAACACGGAGCGCCAAGAGAATTCTACAAGCAAGAAAGCATGCCAAGCTTGATTTTAAAGATATTAAGAAAATGGGAGTCGTGTTGAAACGGGCACTTTACTTTATTACTTGTCAGGGAAAGATGATGTATCAGACCAAACTGGAGGAGACCTATATTACACATCACCTGATTTATAATGAGAAGCCGGCACATATGTTGCTGGGAGATGGTACAAGACAAAGCTTCGAACAACTGTCATTATTTGATATGCCGGGCATGTCAAATACGGTGGACGCAAAGGTGATAGATTTTGGACTACGACGTGCTGCAGGAGGTGCATAGCAGTGAGTGAACGATTAATACTTCGCTGTGAAGACTCCTTAGAAGGAATCTTTACTGCGATTTATGACGGATTTGTATATAAGAATCAGGGGACAAAGCCATATACGGATTCCATCACAATTGCAATTGGGGAGGAAGGCAATCTGGAATTATTTGCAAGAGAGATTGTGATTGCAACAGATCGAGAGAAGGCTGCGAAGACTGTTGATGCTATTCAGAAGAAGCTGGGACATTATGTATATCAGAAGTTATTCTATGCACTGTGCCATTTTGATGAGGACAGGGGGAGTGCAGTCTTTGGATATCTTGTGAGAGCATTTCCGATTGGTACAAGAATAGAGGAACATCTTGCAGATCCGTATGTGATGCGGGTGTTAGAACTGTCTCGAAAAGCAGGGAATGAATGCCAGAGGCTATATGGATTTCTTCGATTTCGTGACATGGGCAGATTCCTCTATGCGCAGCTAGAACCAAAATGCAATGCAATTCCAATCATTATGGACCATTTTGAGGACCGTTATCCCAATGAGAATTTTATTATCTATGATAGACTGCGCCATTATGCTTTTGTACATCAAGCCTTTCAGCCAGGGTTCTTCGTGCAGGGAGATGAGATGAATCTTGACTTGTCGAAGCATGAAGATTATTTTGAAGAATTATGGAAGCAGTATTTTGCTACTATGGAGATCAAGGAGCGACATAATGAGAAGTGCCAGCGGAATATGCTTCCAAAGTGGTATCGCACAACAATGCTGGAATTTCAATCGTAGATAAGATAAAATAGATTTATAAAGAAAGCAATTGTAGGAATATGGAGCAAGTGGAGTTGTAATAAGTAATTTAACGATTGTGGGAAGCGAGTGGACATGGCATTTATACTTGTAATAGCAATGATATTTGGATTAGACTATGGTGTGAAAGAATATGTGGATCGAAAGTATACAGTGGGAGAACAGCACCCAATTTGGGGCGGTCATGTAGTGATTGAGAAGTTTTATAATCGGGGAGCAACTTTAGGATTCCTGAAAGAGAAACCGAAGGTGATGAGATGGCTGCACCGTGGAATTATGATAGCTGTTACTGGTATCTTTGGAGCATTACTCATAAGACATCGAGCGGATGAGAAAATGACAGTTCTTGGACTGGCGATGCTTCTGGGTGGAGGATGCAGCAATTTATTTGATAGAGAGAAGAAAGGGCATGTGGTGGACTATTTCTGGTTCGCACATCGAAAGCCAAGGAAGCGCAGGGTGATATTTAATCTTTCGGATTTTTTTATATTTATTGGTGCAATCTTATCAGTACTTGGGAGAAGATGTGTGAAAGACGAGCTAGGGGAAGACTGGAATAGTTTATTCATAGCAAAAAAGAGACAATCAATTACCAATTGGTAACCGATTGTCTCTTTTTTAATCATTATGAATCCATTATCTTATTTCAATATCTAATAAAACTATTATGAAAAGAAAAAGGTACATAGATCTTGGTGATTAGATCAGGCAGTAATTATCTAACTACTTTAACGCCTGTTGCCTGAGGGCCTTTAGCACCATCAGAGATTTCAAATTCTACTTCAGCGCCTTCTTCAAGGGATTTGAATCCATCCATGTCAAGTCCTGAGTAGTGTACGAATACATCATGGCCATCTTCAGCTGTGATAAATCCGTAACCTTTTTGGTTGTTAAACCATTTTACTGTACCTTTGTTCATCGAAAGTACCTCCAAAAAATATAAATATGTTGCATATGCAACTGTGTTTAGCATAGCATAGTGAAAATAAAAAGTAAAGCCAAAAAAACGCATTTATAGGGTTAATTTGACGATAATTTATCAATTTATAAACAAAGATTCTGAATCTATACAAAAACTCGGAAAAACAGATGAAATAGTATGAATTATCAGAAATGAATATTTATACATATGAATTATAACTCTTCAAAGTCTATTTCATGCTGTGCCAGAAAGCGGCGAACAAGCTGATCCCATTCATTTTCCAATGATTTATCAGGTGAAAAGATATTGTAGGAGATTCCAGTGGTAAGGGTCAATAATTGATTCTGAAACTTTAGATTCAGAAATACACCAGTGATATCATTGATCGTGAAACTGCTTTGCAAAGAGGAAAGTGTACGTTCGAGATTCTCCGGTGACAGAAGAAATACAAATTTAAAAGAAGTAGGTGTTTTCTTGCCTTTAATCAGGTCAAAACACTGTTGACGCAGCATGGAAAAAGGCATAATGCGATAGCCTGTGATCCCAAGCTCCTCTATTTCAGATTCAGTATAGAAGGACTGGTTTACGTGTCCATCAATTACAAAAGATGCCCCATTTATAATGGCTGCTTCCTGTAAAAGAAAGTGATCAAAGGTATCACTTCGAAGTAATTTGTTCATAAAATCCTTTACATCTGTCAATTCTAATGCGATCATATGCCCTCCTGATATCCTGCGTGATTAAGTAAAATTATTATATCATAAAGCAATCTTTTGTAGTAGAATGAAAGAAGTGTTTTTCTTATATTTATGGAGGTGTTTATATGACAGAACAGGAAAAACTGTTTGAAATGTTAAATTGGGGAGTGACCCCTTTCGGATGTGTGCAGGAAAGTGAGCGCAGATTAGTAGATGCAGGATTCAAAAAGATTCAGTATGAAGATGCCTGGGATCTGCAGGCTGGTGGAAAATACGTGATGAATCACCATGATACAGCATTGTTTGCATTTTCTATTGGAGAGAACTATCAGACGGGTGATATGCTTCGCATGGCGGCAGCACATACAGATTATCCATGCTTTCGTATCAAACCAAATGCAGATTTCAAGGCAGATGCCTATGCACAGGTGAATGTGGAGGTGTACGGTGGTCCAATCTTAAATACATGGCTTGACCGTCCACTGGGAATAGCTGGAAGAGTTGCAGTTCGTGGAGAGAATCCATTTGAGCCAAGAATGATGTTTTATCGTTCTAAGAAGCCACTTCTCACCATTCCAAACCTTGCAATACATATGAATCGTGAAGTGAATACTGGAATTGAATTAAATAAACAGATTGATTTAATGCCAGTACTTGACATGATTCCAAAGGAGCAGAAAGAGACCGATTATTTCCTGAGTTTCCTGGCGGAGGAATTAGAAGTAAAGAAAGAGGATATTCTTGACTTCGAACTTAGCCTATTCTGCACGGAAGAACCAGCATATATTGGAATTAAAGATACATTGATCTCTAGCCCAAGATTAGACAATCAGACTTCCGTCTCTGCTTTAGTTTCCGCAATCGCAGATGCAAGACGCACAGATGGAATTAATTTGATTGCGTTATTTGATCATGAAGAAATTGGAAATACAAGTAAGCAGGGAGCAGCTTCAATTTTGTTACATGATATGGCAGACCGCATCTTAAAGAAAATGGGAGCTGATGACGAAGAGGTTACACGTGCAATGTATGGAGCAATGCTGCTATCCGTGGACGTGGCTCACGGACTTCACCCAAACAAGCAAGGGAAAATGGATATTACCAATCATCCGGTACTTGGAAAAGGCTTCTGCATCAAGGAAGCTTCTTCACAGTCTTATGCAACGGATTCTCAGGCAATTGCAATTCTTTGCCAGATATGTGATAAAGAGAACATCCCTTATCAGCGATTTGTAAACCGTTCTGATATTCGCGGTGGTGGAACACTAGGATCGGTAGCATCTACCCTGTTCCCTGTGAAAACAGTAGATATCGGAATTCCTTTACTTGCAATGCATTCGGCAAGAGAGCTTATGGGGGCGGCAGACATGGATTCGCTGAAAGATGGAGTGACCGCATTCTTCTCTTTATAGAGGAAGCCCTCGAAGTGTAAGAACTTCTGGTTTAGAGGAATATATGGTTTGTTAAATTTAAAAATATGAAAATGTATTACGAAAAGACGCTATGATTGAATGATTATAGCGTCTTTTCTTTCACCATAGCGTAGGTTTCATAACTGAAACATACCTGAATTCAGCGGCTTTATAGACAATTTCTATAATAAGAAAATGAAAATCAGGTATGAAAATGGCGAAAATATTAAAAATATATAAAGAGGAAGAAATTATCTATACAAAAATTAGTTTTCGTGTTAATATTAAGTAGTAATTGATACTACATGTAAAAGTAAAAGATAACCAATAATGGGTTAATGAATACCTATTGCGTTTTTATAGAGAAAGGAAGCCATAGAGATGTATAAAATTATTCTTGACAGCTGTGGAGAATTGCCAGAGGAGTTAAAAGCAGATGGACACTTTATGAATGTTCCATTAGAGCTTGAAGTAGATGGATATCGAATTCGTGATGATGAATCATTTGACCAAAAAGACTTCTTAAGAAGAGTGAAAGAAAGCCTGAAAGGACCGAAATCAGCATGTCCATCTCCAGAGAGCTATATGAAAGCCATGGAGGGAGAAGCAGAGAATGTCTATATCGTGACATTATCAGCAAAATTGAGTGGTTCTTATAATAGCGCTGTGTTAGCAAAGAATCTATATGAGGATGAGCACAGCGAGAAGAAAAATATTCATGTGTTCAATTCACGTTCGGCATCAATTGGAGAGACCATTATTGGCTTAAAAGTACAGGAATACGAAGAAGCAGGATTCACATTTGAAGAGATAGTTCAGAAGGTAGAAGCACATATTGCTTCCATGAATACCTTTTTTGTTCTTGAAACACTAGAGACATTGAGAAAAGCGGGCAGACTTAGTAATCTGAAGGCTGCAATTGCCAATACTTTGAATATTAAACCAGTTATGGCTTCTACAAAAGAAGGGCTGGTCCAGCAGCTTGGCCAGGCCAGAGGCATGAAGAAGGCCCTAACTCAGATGGTACAGGATGTTGTGAAGAATACAAAGAACAGTGAACATCGAATTCTTGCAATCGCCCATTGCAACTGCCCAGAGCGAGCACAGTATGTGAAAGAGAAAATTGAAGAGCTTGCAAAGTTCAAGAAGATTGTGATTGTAAATACTGCAGGCGTTTCCAGCATGTATGCAAATGACGGCGGTATTATATTGGCTGTATAAAGCACTTGAAACAAAGTGAATAGAGAAGTAGAATAGCGGAGAAGGAACGGAAGGTTCTATCTCCGTTTTTTCATCATTAAAATAGAGGTTTACTGATATGCGTGAATATACATATGAAGAAATACTAGAAAAAATAGAAAATGCCAGACGCTTTGGCAATTTGCCAGGGGTAGAGGTAAGCAGGAAAATGCTTGAAATTCTGGGGGAACCCCAGAAAGGCATTCCTTATGTGCACATTGCAGGAACCAATGGAAAAGGATCTACGTCTGCATTTCTGACCAGCATACTTCAGAGGGCAGGAAAGAAAGTGGGAACTTTTACTTCACCTCATCTTGTGGATTTTCGTGAGCGAATTACCGTGAATGGAACAATGATTCCAAAAGAAGATGTGAAAAGAATTGGAAACCAGTTATTGAACATAGATTTTGGTGTGTCTGCAACGATGTTTGATTATTGCATGGTGATGGCTGTGCTCTACTTCAAAGAGCAGAATTGTGACATTACAATTATGGAGACTGGACTTGGAGGTAAGCTGGATTCCACCAATGCTCTTGGGATACCAGAAGTGGCAATCATTACCAAAATTGGATTTGATCATATGGCGATTCTTGGAAACACCTTGGCAGAGATAGCAGCGGAGAAGGCTGGAATCATAAAGAAAGGCTCTTATGTTGTAATTGAAACTCAAGAACCGGAAGCAGACCAGGTGTTAGTACAGGCAGCTCAACAGGCAGATGGATTTTATGAAATCACAAAGGAAGATATCGAGCAGGCTTCAAAATTAGAAATGAGACTACTGGGAGTTCATCAGTGGGAGAATGCAGCAGCAGCAATCCGGGCAGCAGAATATCTGTTAAGTGATACCGGGATGCAGTCTGAATATATCTGCGAAGGGGTAAAAGAAGCCCGCTGGCCAGGAAGAATGGAAATTCTTTCCAGAGAGCCATTCCTTATGGTAGATGGCGCGCATAATGGACACGGCGTCCTTGCACTTCGGGACAGCCTGCGTTTTTTGTATCCGGAGGAAAGATTCCATTTTATTATGGGGGTCATGGCGGATAAGGACTATGAGATTATGGTGACAGAGCTTTTGCCATTGGCTATAGATTTTGTGACAGTAACACCGGAAAGCAGCCGCGCGTTACAGGGGGAAGAGCTTGCACGCGTCATTGAGAAGAAAGGTATCCACGCGAAAAACTGTATAAGTGTACAGGAAGCACTTCGTCCGTGGATAGAGCCAAAGCAGAATGCCAGCCCTGTGGATAAAACCATATGCTTTGGGTCGCTCTATTTCATTGGTGAAATTGAAGGGTTCCAAATTACTTAAGAAAGCTTGCGCGTATAACGGCGTCCTCGCCATATTTGGAACGTATTTTATCGATAGAGCTGTCCAGTTTGGACAGCTTTTCGTATTTTTGCTGATTAAACAGGTCGTATTGTATAGCTACATCCTTACTGGCTTTGCTCGTGTGAACACCGAGAAGGCGAATTGGCGTATGATCCCAGAGCTCGTCAAAGAGGCGACAGACATGTTCATAAATAACATCAGTTAGATTGGTTGGAATATCCAGACTGATTTGCCGGCTGGTATTGTGGAATTCATTATCACGAATCTGCACAGCAATAACGGAGATGTAGGCTTGATCTACCCGAAGCCTGGCACCAACTGTTTCACAGAGGGAGAGCAGAATCAGCTTGGCGGTATCTGCATCGGTGACATCATAGGAGATGGTAGTGGAGTTACCGTAGCCTTTATTCTCTTGATTCTTGGATATCTTATGGAGCTGGGAGTCATTGCCATTGGCAAATTCCCAAAGCAATTGTCCCTGACCTTTTAAGTGATAAGTTAACAGTTTGGGGTCGGTGTTTGCCAGATCGCCAATGGTGCAGATCCCAAGACTGCGAAGCTTGGCGGCTGCAGAGTGACCGGTGAAGAATAAATCTTCAACTGGAAGAGGCCACATCTTAGCAGGAACCTCTTCTGGGAAAAGCGTATGTACACGGTCTGGCTTTTGAAAATCGGAAGCCATTTTGGCAAGAAGACGGTTGCAGGAGATGCCGATGTTTACGGTAAAACCAAGCTCGTCTCGTATCATGTCTTTTAACTTGTGCGCAAATTCCACAGGATCACCATAGAGGGAGCGCGTTCCGGACATATCGCAGAAGCATTCATCGATACTGTACTGGTCGACTTCTGGGGCATAGCGCTTCAAAAGCTCCACAAATTGCGTAGAGTATTTGACGAAAAGGGAGAAATCCGGTGCTACAACTGTGAGATTTGGGCATTTTCTACGGGCATTTACAAGTGGCTCCCCTGTGCGGATGCCATATTTCTTGGCAGGGGTAGACTTAGCCAGAACAATCCCATGCCGGCTGGCTTCAGAGCCACCAACTGCAGAAGGTATGTTTCGGATATCGATTTCACTATGAAGTTCATTTACTTGATAGGTTGCAATCCAGGACAAAAATGCACTGTTTACATCTATATGATAAATTATCGTTTCCATATAAATAAAGTACCAAAAAAACGTATGTTTGTAAATGGAAAAGAAGTAACGACATATCAGATAAGACGTGGAAAAAGATATACAGATTCGAAAATCTGTACATGGCACTCGTGTGTACTTTTGGCAGAGTCAATGGTATAATGGGGGCAATAGAAATTATACGCGCGAATGCGCATAGAGCATTGAAAATGGCACTAGGAGTATTACATATGAAGAATATATTTCGAATTTTCACAGCAGATCTGAAAGGATTACTGAAGAACTTTTTCGCCCTTGTAATCGCACTTGGACTATGTGTTCTTCCTGCTTTATATGCATGGTTCAACATCTATGCCAACTGGGATCCATATTCCAATACAGGAAATATCCGAATTGCAGTAGCTAGCCTGGATAAAGGCTGGACCAATAAGGATGGGGATAAACTGAATATGGGCGATGAGATCATGGACGAGCTGAAAGAAAAAGACAGCATCGGCTGGGTATTTGTCGACACAGAGAATGAAGCCCTGGACGGTGTGTATTCAGGAGATTATTATGCTGCGGTTGTCATTGATTCCGATTTTACCTACAGCATGTATAATGCGCTGGCAGACAATCTTGCAAATCCTAAGATTACCTATTATGAGAATCAGAAAAAGAATGCGGTTGCAACAAAGATTACCGATACGGCCGTATCTACATTGAAAAGCAGTATTAACGAGCAATATATCAAAGCAGTTACAGAGACTGTGTTTCAAGCAACAAACGGAATCTCTGAGGAGATGACGGACAGCAATGCCGTTGATAATTTTGTTGAAAAGCTAAAGGCAGTGAACAGTAATCTGCAGAGCTATAGCGCAATGCTGGATACCTTCATGAAGGGAAACAGTATGGTTACAGAGGCTACCAATGATGCAGGGGATGCATTGGATAAAAGCCAGGAGATGGTGGGCAATGGAATCGGACAGCTTCAAAAAGGACAGAGCGGTCTGGCATCGACGAAAGCATCTTTTAACAGCTATAGCGCAGAAGTGAATGCGAGTCTGACACAGATTGATGCTTCCATTCAAACAATCTCAAAAGATATTGCGGATGCTCAGCTTGGGACAAAGGCGGGGCAATTGGCAACCGACATGGAGCAAGTCACCAAGGATGCCATTGAGCTTCAGGAACAGATTAAGAAAGCACAGGAGAACACCAATACACTTGCTGGAGATGGTTCAGATGGCAGCACCTCTGAAACAGACAAGCTAAAGGATGTACTCGATAAAATGCATGATCGGGCAGACAGCATTATAGCAGGAAATGCGGGAGTTGATGCTGGAAGTGCGGCAGGTGCAATTGGAAATGCAGCCCAGGAGGCAGCGGATAAACAGGTAAGCTCCATGCAAAAGTCCTTGGAGAATTATTCGAAAACGGTAAATGAAATCAATAATCTCTATCAGAACGAACTGGTTCCACAGATGAATCATTTGATGGATAACATGGGCGAAACATTGGAAAATGTAGAGAATATGTTAACCAATTTGAGCAGCACGATGAATAGCATGAATGATATTTTCGGTGGGGTGGATACCACACTTGGGGCTCTAAATACAAGTCTCTCTCAGCTAAAGACGGTATTGGATAACACCACTGCCAAGCTCTCCGATACGTTAGAGCGCTTGGAAGGTGCGTCAGAGAGTGAGCAGATGGACATTATTATGGAGCTTCTGGCAGGAGATCCGGAGACCTATAGCGAATTCTTCTCAGAGCCAGTTGCTGTAGAGGCTAATTACATCTATGAAATAAAAAACTATGGTTCCGGTGTCACACCATTCTATAGTGTCCTTGCAATCTGGGTAGGAATGACAATTCTGGTATCCATATTAAAAGTACATGCAGAGACAGAAGATCTGGGCTTGACCAACGTGCGTCCATATCAGATGTTCTTTGGACGTTATTTACTGTTTCTGCTGCTTTCACAAATACAGGCGCTGATTATCGTACTTGGAGACATATATCTTTTAGATGTACAGTGTTTACATCCATTTGAATTCTGGCTGACTGCAGCAGTGTCATCCCTGGCATTTTCTATGTTGATATATGCCCTTACCATTGCTTTTGGGGATATTGGAAAAGCATTTGCGGTAGTGGTCATGGTTATTCAGATTGCAGGATCTGGTGGAACATACCCAATTGAAGCTCTCCCTGGATTTTTCCGGGCAGTATACATTTTCTTCCCATTCCCATATGCAATCAATGCGATGCGTGAATGCATTGGAGGAATGTATCAGAACACTTATGCCATTTGCTTGGCAGAATTGATGATTTTTGCAGTTGCAGGTCTTTTGATAGGACTTGTGATACGTATTCCATTTATGGGAATCAACCATTACATTGAAAAACGGATGGAAGATACCAAGATGCTGTAAATATTGTTTGGAGAATGCTATGAACAAAGAGAAAACCATGGAAGAACTGCAGAGCGAGATGGCAGAAGCAGTACAAAATGAGTTAAAAAAAGAAGAAGCAAAAAAGAAGATAAAAGAAAAGAAGAAGCAGAAGGCAGAGAAAAAGAAGAAAGAAAATGCGGAGAATGAAAAGCTTCAGAAAATGTATGATATGGTCATGGACTATGAGAATATGCTTCATGAACGCAATCAGAAACGTATTAAGATAGGCCTGCGCTGTATTTATATCATACCAGCTATTTTCCTGTTTCTGATGTTTACAACAGGAAGCTCCAAAATAATCTTTTTGGTATTCTGGATTCTCAGTCTCTTTATCATTGCAGTATATCTCATCTGTGTAGAATATGTGGATTATAACCTTCAGCAAAAAATGCATGAGATCAATGGAGAAGAGAATGGTGAGGTGGAAGCGTTGATTGACCTCCCAGAGCCAGTGGAGGAAAAGGTAGCACTGGTGGTAGAGAAGCTCGAAGGATTAGGAGGAGAGGACGAATGAAGAATATAGGAAAAGTATTTCTCTCCGATGCAAAGCGATTAAGTACCAATGTGGTTGCGATTGTAATCATCATGGGACTAAGCATTCTGCCAGCACTTTACGCCTGGTTCAATATCCTGTCCAACTGGAATCCCTATGGAGAGTCTGCAACTTCCCAGATGAATATAGCTGTATTCTCCGAGGATAAGGGATTTGAATATGAGAAAGTATCTGTAAATGTAGGCGAGAAGGTAGTGACAGGACTAAAAGAGAACACCACCATAGGCTGGGTATTTTCTGATACAAGGGAAGAGGCACTGGAAGGTGTATACAGTGGTGAATATTACGCGGCATTGATTGTACCGAAAGATTTTACAGAGGATATGATCAGCTTTATCAATGGCAACTTACAGAACCCAAGTATTCAGTACTATGAGAACAGCAAGAAGAATGCCATTGCGACAAAGATAACTTCCAAGGCAAAGACAGCGGTGCAGGAACAGGTGAACAGTTCTTTTATCAGTACACTTGCGGAGGTCATGGCGAAGACCAGTGAGACATTAACAGGGTCTGACACAGAGGGAACATCTCTTATGGATACCACACTTGCCCGCTTACAAGAGATGGATACCACATTGGAAACCTATGAGAATATCCTAAGCACCTTTGCACTTGTCACAAGTTCAGCGTCGGATCTGGTGGGCTCTACACAGTCGATTATCCCCAACCTGGACGCCATGGTGAATTCGGGTCAGGACACGGTAAGCAATATGCAGGGGTCAGTTCTGTCAGGCGCACAGACCGCAAACACGGTTGGGCAGATGGTAAAGATTAGCATGGACACCCTAAATGGGGGCTTGGAATCCCTGAGTGAACAGGTTACGAATTTGAAGGGCTCGGAGGATGCAACCAAGATTATTGAACAATTGAACGGATATGTGGGACGTATTGATGAGTTGTCAGGAATTCTTGGAAAACTAGAAGGCGCAACAACTGGCAGCACAGATGTGGATACGGATAAGCTGAAGGAGGATATGCAGACGCTTGCAGACAATCAGGCTAAGACACAGGAAGAACTTGCTGCTCTTCAAAAAAGCATTTCCAGTGAGATTGCAAAGTGTCAGAAAGCAGTAGATTCTTTGCACATCAGCTTCGATGGAAGTATAAGTCCCAACCTGAACCAGAGTGTCTATGATGTGGAAAAGGCCTTGATTCAGACCAATTCTTTATTAAATCATATTGATGGAAGCTTTTCCGATGTAAATAGTGCATTAGAATCCTATGAACAGACATTGAACTCTGGAACAGATAGCATTACTGCAACTAGAGATTATGTATCGGATATCCGGGAAGGACTTGGAAATGTCGTTACTGGATTAGAAAATTTATCAAATGATGAGCAGTATAAAGAGATTGTGGAGATGCTTAAGACAGATCCAGAGCTAATCTCTGAATTCATTTCCTCACCAGTTGCATTGGATACGGAAGCAGTCTATGAGATTGAGACCTATGGCTCAGCCATGGCACCTTTCTATACGGTACTTGCACTATGGGTAGGTGGACTGATTCTTGTGGCCATTATGCATGTAAAGGTGGAGAAAGAGAAGGAGCTTTCGGATGTAAAGCCGCATGAAGCTTATTTTGGAAGATTTATTACATTTTTCTTTGTATCGCAGATACAGGCATTGATTGCAGTGCTCGGAGATCTGTTCTTCGTTCAGATTCAGTGTGTGCACCCAATTCTATTCTGGCTGGCTGCCGCATGTACCAGCTTTGTGTTTACAATCTTTATGTATTCACTTACCGTTGCATTTGGCAATGTAGGTGAAGCAATCGCAGTTGTGGTACTGGTTATCCAGGTGGCAGGGGCCGGAGGAACCTTCCCAATCGAGGTACTTCCAAAGGTATATCAGGCGATTTACAAATTCCTGCCATTCACCTATTGCATGAATGCATTAAGAGAGTGTGTCGGTGGAATGTATCAGCTGGATTATGTGAAGGATCTTGGAATATTAGGAATTTTCGTTCTAGTGTCCCTGTTCATTGGACTTGTGGTTGCGATTCCATTCCGCGGTATGAATGAGAAGATTGAGAAGAGTAAAGAGCGTTCCCGTGTTATGATGTAAGAAAATGAATCGCATGCTTATAGAATCCCCGTTGGGCAAAGAAGCCCATACGGGGATTCTATATTATTTAGTTATTGTACAATGAGATAACCAAAACTATAGGTTATGAAATGCATAAATTATTGAGATGGGAAAAATCAGGATGAAACCTAGACAAATGCATATGATTGTACTAGAATGAGTTCAATTAATAGTAAGAAACGGAGGAATAAATAATGGAGAAAAAGGATCTTGACTGGGCCAACCTAGGATTTGGCTACATGGTTACAGATTATCGTTATGTATCAAACTATAAGGATGGCAAGTGGGACGATGGAGAGATTACCACAGATGCCAACATTACATTAAATGAATGTGCAGGTGTATTCCAGTATTCCCAGTCATGCTTTGAAGGATTAAAGGCATATACAACAGAGGACGGACATATCGTATGTTTTCGCCCTGATTTAAATGCACAGAGAATGAAAGATTCGGCAGAGAGACTTGAGATGCCAGTATTCCCAGAAGACCGTTTCGTAGATGCAGTAGAGCAGGTTGTGAAAGCAAATGCAGCATGGGTACCTCCTTTCGGATCAGGAGCTTCCCTATACATTCGCCCATATATGATTGCTACCAACGCAGTAATCGGTGTAAAACCAGCGGATGAATATCAGTTCCGTATTTTGGTTACACCTGTAGGACCATACTTTAAGGGTGGTGCAAAGCCATTAACTATCAAGGTGTCTGATTTTGACCGTGCCGCACCAAACGGCACTGGACATATTAAAGCTGGATTGAACTATGCGATGAGCTTACATGCAATCGTAACTGCTCATAAAGAAGGCTATGATGAGAATATGTACTTAGATCCAGCAACCAGAACAAAGGTTGAGGAGACAGGTGGAGCTAACTTCATTTTCATTACAAAAGATGGCAAGCTGGTTACTCCTAAGTCAGATAGTATTCTTCCTTCTATCACACGCCGTTCTATTATGACTGTGGCAGAGAAATATCTTGGACTGACTGTTGAACACAGAGAAGTATACTTTGATGAGCTGAAAGACTTCGCAGAATGTGGTCTTTGTGGAACAGCTGCAGTTATTTCACCAGTTGGTAAGATTGTAGATCATGGCAAAGAGCTTGTATTCCCAGCAGGAATGGAAGAGATGGGACCAATCACAAAGAAAATCTATGATACATTAACAGGAATCCAGAAGGCTGAGATCGAAGGACCAGAAGGCTGGGTTAAAGTAATTATGTAATTCATTTTCTGTTAAAACAGAATAGCATATAGTTAATTGTGAAACGCTTTAAGTTTCTAATGACTATGTACTGCGGAATACAAGGAAACATAGGCACGCTTTCGCTACGTTGGCTCATGCAACGGTACTAAGCGACCAAAGTACGGTCGCTAAGGACCGGCTTCGCCAGAGTACCTATGTTTCCTTGTATTCGTAGTATATAGTCAATTAAGGGATTATGAGTTTCACAATTAACTAGAATAGCGTATAGTAAAAGGTGCATGAATTCAGCTGCGGGAAACGGTAGTTGGTCTCATGCACTTTTTTTGTGCCCCCCGAATGTGGGGAGAAGCGTATGATTTTTCGAATAATCTTAAGAAAAAATATTGGTTTTGCTAAGAAAGGTTTATAGAATAAATGCGCATACTGTGATAAGATAAACCTTGAAAAACGAATGAAAATGGTCGAAAAGAGGTACTATGAATTTATTTGATATAATTGGTCCAGTTATGGTAGGACCATCCAGTTCACATACAGCAGGAGCAGTGAAAATCGGGAATATATCCAGAAAGCTTTTGGCAGAAAATGTAAAGCGCGCGATTATATCCTTTCATGGTTCTTTCCTTGCTACAGGAAAGGGGCATGGAACAGATAAAGCGCTGCTTGCGGGGCTCTTGGGACTAGCGGTAGATGATGAGCAAATCCCTCATAGCTTTGAAATTGCAAGGGAGCGGGGGGTGGAATTCCAGTTTGAGGGAATCGATCTCGGAGATGTACATCCCAATTCTGTAAAGCTGAATATTACGGGAGAGAGTGGAAAGACTTTGGAGATTATTGCGGCATCCATCGGTGGTGGACGTGTACAGATCTGCGAAATCGATGGACTGAAGGTAAGCTTCTGTGGAGATTACTCTACGCTTATTGTGCACAATCAGGATCAACCGGGACTTGTAACTGAGGTAACCGCGCTTCTGGCTGATCAGTCAGTGAACATTGCAACCATGCAGCTGCACCGTGCGAGCAGGGGGTGCACCGCGGTAATGGTCATTGAGTGTGACCAGGAGGTGCCGGAAGAAGCAATCCATGCCTTGGAACAATTAGAAGGAGTTGTAAAGCTTACTTATCTTGGATTAGAACAAGAAGCGTAGAAGCAGCCTAAGAAATAGAAGCAGCCTAAGTATAGAAGCATTTGTGATAGTAAAAGGAGATTAGGAATCCCTATGTATACATCGTTAGCAGAAATTATTGAAATAGAAAAAAGTAAGCAGATACCATTCTGGAAATGCGTACAGCAGAATGATTGTGTGGAGCTTGGTATATCGGAAGAAGAGTCCTTCACACGAATGAAGGCAATGTATGAGGCAATGAGAGCGGCAGATGAATCTTATGATGAGAATTTACACTCTGCAAGTGGATTAGTTGGCACAGATGGAAAGAAAATTCGTGACGCCAGGGAAGCAGGCACACTTATGTGTGGCGACTTTATTGGAAGGGTCATGGAACGGGCTGTGAAAATGGGAGAATCCAATGCCTGTATGAAACGTATTGTGGCGGCACCGACTGCCGGCTCTTGTGGAGTGATTCCAGCGGTATTCCTTACGGTTCAGGAGGAAAAAGGGTATACAGATGTTCAGATGACAGAGGCGCTGTATGTCGCAGCAGGAATCGGTGGTGTCATTGCAAATCGTGCATTTTTATCCGGAGCAGCAGGCGGATGTCAGGCAGAGATTGGGTCAGCATCCTCCATGGCAGCAGGTGGAGTGGCATATCTTATGGGAGCGGATGGAGAAGTAATCGCACATGCGTCAGCACTGGCAATGAAGAATCTGTTGGGATTAGCATGTGATCCGGTAGGAGGCTTGGTGGAAGTACCTTGTGTAAAACGTAATGTGATGGGTGCGGTGAATGCCATGACATCTGCGGATTTGGCTCTTGCTGGTATCGTAAGCAGAATTACACCAGATGAAGTGTTCGATGCAATGCGGGCAATTGGGCGTGCAATGCCAGAGAATATTCGAGAGACAGGTCTGGGTGGACTTGCAGCAACACCAACCGGAGTAGAGATACGGGATAAGCTAAGCACAATGTAATTTGATGAACAGGAAGCATACAAAGCAAAAGAGATAAGGGATGAATGGAATGCGAAGGGCAAATGAGAAAAAGCATAAGACGGTGAGAAAAGCGAAAAGCTTTTGGAATAAATTGAATAAGCGGGGAAAGCGATTCTTTGGGGGAATGGCTATCATCGCAGTTCTAGTCATTGTATTTCTTGTAGTGAGGATAATCGGGCTGTTTCAGGGAACCACAAGGACAGCATTAGAGAAACGAGAGTCAGACATTTTGTCAGAGAAATACATAGAAGAAAGGCCAGAGCTTGATGTTCAGCTTTTGGATGTGAATCCATTTTCCAGACCTGGAGATTCCCTGGATAAGATAAATGGAATTGTTATACATTATACTGCCAATCCCGGAACCACAGCTCAGAATAACCGTGATTACTTCAATGGCTTGGCGGAGTCTAAGGAGACCTCAGCCAGCAGCCACTTCGTAATCGGTATGGAAGGTGAGATTATTCAGTGCATTCCCTGTGACGAAATTGCTTATGCATCGAATAATCGAAATGAAGATACCATAGCAATTGAATGCTGTATTCCAGATGATACAGGCAAATTTAGTCAGGAAACCTATGATTCATTATTACATTTGACCACATGGCTGATGGGAAGATATGACTTGAAGCTAGAGCAGGTGATACGTCATTATGATATAACAGGAAAGAATTGCCCGAAGTATTATGTGGAGCATGAAGATGCCTGGGAACAATTTAAGTCAGATCTTTTGACATATATTGACAAAAATGGTGTTACGAAATAAACTTAACAACCTTGTAAAAGCCTAGTAAATTAGGTATGATAGATAGTAGCATTATAATAAGTATTCGGCAGCAAGGCCGACGAGAAGGAGAATTATTTGGATACAATTTTAAAAGAATTGCAGCAGAACACAAATGTAAGAGGTAATTTAAGCAAGCTTCGACAAATAATTAAAGAAGAAGAGAAGTGTCAGAGACTGAAGAAAGATACCGAGGATGGTAAGTTCTTTATCCAATACCTGGATTCTTTGGATGCAAAAACGAGAAAAAATGCAGCACTCTTACTTGGAGAGCTGGCATGCCAGGAGGCAGTGGAACAATTGCTTTTGGGTTATCAGAAGGAAGAGACCTTATTTGTGAAGGCGTCCTATCTGAATGCGTTATCGCATCTGGACGTGCAGGAGCATTTGTCCGAGCTAAAAGAGCAGTTGGCGAACCTGATTTCAGATGAGCCATTGCCAGAGAATAAGAAGCATGTGGACGAGCAGGTAAGGGAGCTCAGGAAGATCGTAATTCGATATGAAGGAATCACACACCATACATTTTCTCCAAATGGGAAGCATTGTGAAGCTTTGTTACTGTGTAATCGGGAACAAAGAGAGGCAGTAAGCCGTTCCATCCTTGAAGGGAGAGCAAAGGTTCATCCACTTGGAGTATTGGTTGAAACAGATGAATTGCAGTTATTGATGAACAATCGTTTGTATCGAGATATGCTGTTCCCAGTTCATACAAAAGGATTACTGCCAGCAGAGCCTGTTCAGATTGCAAAGGAGCTTTGGGAATCCGATTTATATCAGATTCTTACGCAGCTTCACAAAGAAGGCGGAGAATTCTATTTTCGAATTGAGTGCAAGAGCCAGATGACTTTGGAGGAAAGAAGCATGTTTTCCAAGAAGCTTTCGGCAGAATTGGAACGTGTCTCTGGAGGAAAGCTTGTGAATTCTACAACGGATTACGAGGTGGAGATTCGTCTGATTGCGAATCGCGACGGCGCGTTTTTCCCGGGGGTGAAGCTATACACCATGAATAACAAGCGCTTCGCCTATCGCAAGAATTACATTGCAGCATCCATCAATCCATCTACAGCAGCGCTGATTATGGAACTTGCAGAGCCATATTTGGAGGAAGATGCACAGATTATGGATCCATTCTGTGGAGTGGGAACCATGTTGATTGAACGTAATATCAAGGTTCCAGCAAGAGAAATCTATGCCACAGATACATTTGGAGAAGCTATCGAGAAGGGGCGCGAGAATGCCCGTCTTGCAGGGGTGAGAATTAACTTCATCCACCGTGATTTCTTTGATTTTAAGCATGAATATTTGTTTGATGAAATCATTACGAACATGCCAGTACGAGGCAGAAAAACAAAAGATGAAATGGATCAGTTCTATGCTGACTTCTTTCAGAAAGTACCAGAACTGCTTACAGACGAGGCAGTTATCATTATGTACACCAATGAAATTGGCTTTGTGAAAAAACAACTGCGTATCCATAAAGAATTCCGACTGATGCAGGAATACTGCATGCAGAAGAAAAATGATTTTTATTTACTGATTATAGGGGCAAAGAGGTAGGATAATGGTTTTTTCTAAGGACAATGAGCAAAGTGGCGCAGCCAATGGACTCGTTGATAGGGCGTTATTGCAGAGACTACAGAATCATTTCTGTATTGCCAATAATATATATCTTGTCTGCATTGGACGTGACCGGACGAAGATTACGCAGGAACATGGGGATGAAACAGAGATTACATTTTTGAAAAGCAAGGCAGACCTGCTGGCGAGAGGCAGTTTGATCAATCGTCTGATTGATAATGGAATCGAAAATGTGATTGAAGATCATTTGGATGTGGGGTATTTAAAAGCATGCGGAGTTGCTGTAAAGATAGAAAATACGACGCAGCTTGTATGGCTTGCAATTGCGGTAATCGAAGATAAAATCCAACCGGAGGATGAGATTCCGGATAAAATAATGAGAACAACTGAGGATAGATTCTATAAATCCATTGAATTTTTAGAAGTTCTTTCCAAACAGTTATTTGCAGTTAAGGTTGAGGAATTGATTGCCCAGGAGGCTGTGCAGGAGAGCGCGAAAGCGCAAAGACAGATGCAGATTCAACTGAATCGAAGTGAAGCGATGACTTCGGTTGTGAAAATGTTAGAATCAGATAATGGGTTCGTGAAAATTGTGGATGATATTCTGGCGGAAGTCTGTGAACACATGGAGATATCTGGGGGATGTCTGTTACAGACCGACAATGACGACCAGACAGTGGATATGATATGCGAATATGTGCAGAACGAAAGTCAAAGACAGATTGAACATATTCAGAATATACCCAAAGCCCAAATTCCTTTCTTTAACGGGAAACCATATATGATATCTTCCGATTCCATGATGCCAGAGGCGTTTCATTCATTGTTTCAGAAATTTCATGTGGATGCCGCTGTGTTCCTTCCAATTGAGATGAATGATAAAGCACCAATGTACCTGTGTTTTTATGAATTCGAACAGAAGCGAATCTGGGAGATGAGCGATATCAAATTCATGAATGATGTGAAACGCATTATTCAGGGAATCCTGTCAAAACGTATTGCAAAGAATTCTCTTGCAAGCTCTTATGCGTCATTGGAAGCGATTCTTGAGAATATCGGATGTGGTATATATGTTCTGGATGCAGAACATAAGAAAATGCTTTATTCTAACCAGAAATTCCGTAAGCTGTTTGAGAATAGTATTGCAAATGGTAAAATTCAGGAAATTATTTTTAGCGAAAAAGAATTAAAGCGTGAGAGATTCATAGAAGAGACGTATTGCCCAGATGAGGACCGCTGGCTGGATATACATAAGACACAGATTGAATGGGTGGACGGACGAAAGGTATCTCTTTGTACAGTCTATGATGTCACAGATAAGAAGCTCTATCAGCAGAAGATCGAGAGACAGGCGAACAATGATTTCCTTACGGGCCTTTATAATCGTATGCGGTGCGAGAAGGATTTGGAAAGCTATATTACCCATACAGAGAAGTGTGGTGGCGAAGGCGCATTGCTGTATATTGATTTGGATGATTTCAAACATATCAATGATGGACTGGGACATCAGTATGGGGATGTATTATTAAAAGCAATCTCTCATAGCCTTCAGAGAGTAAAAGGAATAGAGACAGCCTGCTATCGTATGGGTGGAGATGAATTCATAATCATTGTTTCAGATTCCAATTTTGCAAGGCTGAAGCAAATCTGCGATGAGATCCTTGAAATATTTGAGAAGCCATGGTTCCTAAAAGGAAGCGATTATTACTGCACCATGAGTATGGGAATCGCCAAATTCCCAACGGATGCCAACACCGTGGAAGAGTTGATAAAAAAGGCAGACATGGCTTTGTTTGAAGCAAAGCGAACAGGAAAGAACCGTATTATGCAATACAATGATAATACAAATGAGACTTCCTATCACAGACTAGATCTGGAGAAGAACATGCGAAAGGCCACCATGAATTCCTGTGAGGAATTCGAGGTATATTACCAGCCAATCGTAGATGTGAGCCGTGATGGGTCCCCGTGCTGTGGAGCAGAGGCGTTGATACGGTGGAATTCGGAGAAGATGGGATTCATATCTCCAATGGACTTCATTCCACTGGCAGAGTATCTTGGACTGATTAATCCAATTGGAGAATTTGTATTAGAGCAGGCTGCAAAACGTTGTAAGTACTGGAACGATATGGGACATCCAGATTATAAAGTCAATGTGAATCTGTCAGTAGTTCAGCTGCTTCAGAACGATATCGTGGATAAGGTAAGAAAGGTGATTGATGAGACACGCATCAATCCGGCAAACCTTACCCTGGAAGTGACTGAGAGTCTGGCAATCAACGATATGGAGCGCATGAAATTCATCTTAGGCCAGATCAAGGAATTAGGTGTCCGGGTGGCATTGGATGATTTCGGAACGGGATATTCTTCCTTGAACCATATTCGTGAGATGCCGATTGATGTTATCAAAATTGATCGATGCTTTATCGAGCACGTGGCAGAGGATGATTTCTCAGATGCATTTGTGAAGATGGTGTCCGAGCTGGCAACAACAATTGGTGTGGTTGTCTGCGTGGAGGGTGTTGAGACTCCGGGGCAGTATGAAGCATTGAAGAATCGGAAGGTTCAACTGATTCAAGGCTATCTCTTTGGAAAACCTATGAAGATTGAAGATTTCGAGAAGAAATTCTTATAGAAAATATGATAAATATCAAAAAAATAGCGTAATTGTGCATATCATATCACAATTACGCTATTTTTTATTAATTCTGTTTTAGGAGAAAACGAAGGGCACCCATGCGAACCACTGCGCCCTGGGTATCAGCGGCATATTCGATGCGCTGTAAGAGCGTCTGCTTCTCAGTGCTGAGAGCTTTTACAAGATAGAATTCCTTTTGGGCAGCAGAAGGAGCCTGGTGCATAAAGTTAATAACGTCTGGTGTGCTGGAAGAGCCACTGTAGCTTTCACCAAGGACAGGAAGCACATCGGAAGGCTGGAAAATACTTGGAACGATGGTGTCAATGGCCTTATCATAATCAGCATCCGCCACATCGATTCGGAAGCGAATGTAACAGCTTCCATCTGCCGGCATCTCAGCTGCCAGGTCGCTTATTCTTACATATCCCCACTTCTTTGCAGCTTCTTCCTCAAGCTTTGGAAGAAGCTGTGCTATTTGAGAATTCAATACATTCACTAACATAGAGAATTTCTGGTCATTGGGAAGCCGCATAATCATGCCAATTCCAGGTATCTTTGGAAGCGTAACGTGATCTATATTTATTTCATTGATGTCTACAATTAATCGAAACATGTGTATTACTCCTTTATCTTTAGGTATTGCAAATCCATTTGAGATAGCGATAACCTATATACCGCAAATACAAAGAACGTGGATTTGCAACTCATTATAGCATAGAAAATGAGGAAGTTTCAATTCCACAAAGCATTTACTTCACAGCATTCATGGTAATACTGTTTGGCGAAGTCCTTCTTTAATTGTACGAATTCCTGTAAGTCTTCTAAGATGTGATACAAAAGTGCGCGGTTTTCAAATTCTTCCCGGGTAACAGGAAGCGGCTCAGCGTCGAAAGACTGATCAAGGGCATCGAGTCTTGCAAGAAGACCAATCGCATTGTTGGTTTCGTGGAATTCTGCTGCAATGGCAGTTAGATAATCTGCTATTTTTGCTGCCTGTTCTGGCACCATTACGATTCTCGTGATATCGGTATAGATTCGTTTCAGCAATCCACACTGCATTTTCCGAAGCCGCATATATTCATAGAAATAATCATGATTTCCGAGAAAATGATTATTGATATAATTGCGTGACTGCGTCTCAAGCTCTTGCAGGAGCTGGTCTAATTCTATAAAGCAATTTCCATTATATTCTGATTTATTCTCAATCTGAATGAAGTGGGCCATACGGGAGAGAATACCTTTCATACGTTCTTCAATCTGGTATTGCTGCTTATGAATGAGCCTGGTGTTATCCGATAGAAAGAGATTAAAGATAATGCCAATGCCAGCACCAATGAGAAGAATAAGAAGTTCATTTCCTATCATAGGAAGGGAACAGCTTCCAGAGGAAGCGTAATGCGTACAGAGTACGGCGATAGGAGCGATGGCTTCCTTCATATCAAGAGCCAGGCAGAGGAAGAGATAAGGAACCATAACAAGCGCAAAGCCTAGAAGATTGTATCCGGTAAGAGGGAAAATGAGTAGAGAGAATGCTGTCATTGCAAGGAATATCACAATTCGTTTTACCGTAATCAGTACAGTCTCACGTTTCGTGTCCTGTATGGTTAATAGTGTGATGATTCCTGTGGCATATGCATATTCTAAGGAAAGTGCATTCGCTGCGATAATTGCCAGTATGGTTCCAATAAGGAGCTTTGCATATTTGATCCAATATAATTTCTTCATAGTTATCTCCATAGTTACGATATAGTTTGCGTGAAAACACATAGAATATGTGCATCTTATAAATTACCTATAGTCTACCATGAAAATAACAAAATCTATAAAAAATCAGAAGAGAAATCTGCCGGGTTAGAATTTACCATGAATTTACAGAAAATGGGTAGTGGATTTTACACATGGGAAATATGATACATATGTGATGAGATGAAAATGAAAAGAAGTTTGCTTAAAAGTGTTATGAGGTGAAGCAAAATGAGAAGAGAAAAAAATATCTGTTTGAAAAATATCAAAGAAATTGAAGAGTTCGTAAATGAAGCAGAGCGATGTAGATATCCAATCCATGTAACCTATAAGGATGAAAACATTAATGCGAAATCGTTTCTGGCGATGGTATCTATGACAATCGGAAAGGAAGTTACTGTTCAATATGAGGCAGCAGATGCGGCTTTGTATGAGACTTTGAATAAGTACTGTATATAAAAGGCGCAAGGTGCTGGTGGATTCATATGGAGGAGTGCTATGAAAAAGCAGGGACATTTACTGGTGACAGGTTATATTGATCACAGAGTAATCTGGTGTCATTTGGGACTTTTGGCAGGATGCGTGCTGCCGGATTTCCTTTTACCATCGATGATGAAGGGTCATAAGATTGAGGTGTACGGAGAACGCATTTTTGAGCGTATGAGAAAGCTTGAGCAAGAGGGAACCTGGAATATTAGAAACAGCATCAGGCTTGGATATATCCTTCATTATGTGGAAGATTTCTTTACCCTCGCACATAATGCAAAGTATAAAGGAAATACATGGGATCACATTCGGTATGAAAATCGACAATATATGAAGTTCGCCCGACATCTCGCACCGGAAGAGCTGGGCATGGAGGTGCCAGAGGAGAATGCATATCATTTAGATACCGATAAAATATATGTAGAGGACTTGAGAGAATGGATTATAAAGCAGCATGAGTCCTATTGCAATGAAATATCTGGAACAGACACCGATTTTGATTATTTGATGCGGGCAGCGAACATGGTACTGTGGCATTATGAACGTGCATTTGCAACAAACTATATGAATAGAAAATTAAATAAACAGAGCTTCGCAATGAATCATAAAAAGGCCTTTTACTAAAGGGTCTTTTTTTGAATCTTAAGGTTTTATGAAGTATCTATCTTTTGAAACAGGCTCTATGGTAAAATAGCAGCATAGACTTGGTGTCTAGAGAAGGAGGTTCTACAACATGAAAAAGTATATGAAGCATGCGAACCGAGGACTGCTCTTAACAGCGGTCGTTCTTGTGATTATGATCATTTATATTATTGTTGATTATATTCAATTCGCAACACAAAAGAGCGCAATTCAGGATGTGGCTAACCGGTATATCGAAGCTGTATTCGACGCGAATCTGGAGAATAAGGTTCCGGAGACTGCAAAAGACAATTATGCAGGGATTGTAGATCAGTATTTTACAGAGAATTATAATAAGACCTATTACCTGAACCATTCATCACTTCAAAGCCAGATCGAACAGGTGATTCAGCCGAAGAGCCCAGTGGCAATTACAGAGGCAGAATGTCAGATAAAGAGTATATCTGTGAAGAAGAGTGGAACGGGAAGTTCAAATGTGCACATCGAGTATTCTGGAACATTTGTTGGTCGCGGGGATTCCATTGTATTTTCCCCAGGAGGAATCGGCGTAATGTCTGATTATGACGATATGTTTGGTGGTATGTACTACGAAGATGCGGACGCAGAGAATACCGTGGAAAAGGATTATACGAAAAATTATAACTTTTCTTATCAGGGAGAAGCGAACATGTCTCTAAAGAAAGAGAATGGTACATGGAAGATTGCCAGTCTAGAGACATCTTATTATAATGCAACATTTGAAGAAACAGACGGACAGTAGGAGGGAGGAATCATATGAGTACAGCAGTTAAGATTAATGATATATCCAAGAAATATGGTTCTCGAACAGTCCTGAATCATGTGACATTTGAGACAAATACAGGTGAAGTGTTTGGGCTTCTTGGACCAAATGGTGCAGGAAAAACAACACTGATTAAGCTGATTACAGGTCTTCTTTATATTGAAGAGGGCAGTATTGAAATCTGTGGTATGGATTTGGAAACACACTTTGAACAGGCGATGGGCAACCTTGGCGCAATCGTTGAGAACCCAGAGATGTATAAATACATGAGTGGATGGCAGAACCTGTTGCAGTATGCGCGTATGCGTGATGGCATCACGGAAGAGCGTATGCATGAGGTGGTTGAGCTTGTGGGTCTTTCAAACCGTATCAATGAGAAGGTAGGAAAGTATTCCCTTGGTATGAGACAGAGACTTGGTCTTGCACTTTCTCTATTACATCAGCCAAAGGTTCTTGTGCTGGATGAGCCTACCAATGGACTTGATCCAGCGGGAATCAAGCAGCTTCGAGACATTATCACTGGAATCGCACACAATGAAGATATCTGCGTTATCGTATCCAGTCATCTGATGAGTGAGATGGAGCTGATGTGTGACCGCGTTGGAATTATTGTAAATGGTAATATCATTCGCGTGGATACCATGTCAGGACTGACACATTCTATGTCAGATAACCAGGTTATGTATGAATATCAGGTATCGGATTCTGCACTGGCCCAGAAGATTGCCAAAGAGAAGACTCCGGATGCCAGAATAGAGTGCACGGATCCTATGAATTTTGCAATACATTTTCCAGCAGAAGGGGCAAAGGAGAAGGCATCGGCATTGACCAAATCCCTTGTGGAAGCAGGCGTTGACATCTATGCCATGACGCCAAAGGAAACACAGAAGCTTGAGGATGCATTTATTGAAATTACAAGTGAAGGAGGAAATCAAATTGCTTAGATTAATTCAAAACGAGTACTCCAAAATCTTTCATAAAGTCAGCAGTTATGTAATGCTTGGAATCTGGATGTTCATCCTTTTGGCAATTCCAGTGGGAGGGAAGATACTCTCATCCTTATCCAGCTCACAAATATATTATGGAAGTATTGAAAACGAGTTGGCATTTGCAAAGGAAAATGAGGCCCAGGACCCAATTTATGTGGAGAGATTAGAAAAGGCCCAGGAACTTGGACTTACCCTGGAAGACTTATGGGGAGACGCTAGCTGGAAGGGAATGGCATTAAATGATGCTTTTGGCTATACAGAGCAGATCTATTCAGATGAGCAGGGTGCAAATGAACTCACAGAGAAGCAGAAAGAGCAGATGAACGAATGGTCCAAAGAGATTCTTGCTTCCATTGAGCAGAATGATTGGAAGGTATATTACCAGAAGCTGCAGAATATTGTAGTGGAAAATACAAAGCTTTCAGAAGAAGCAAAGACAATTCTGAAAGATTACTATGGATATTTAGTTGAGGAGAATATGTCTCCGGAAGAGGATAAGAATTCGCTCCGCATTGCCAAAGATTATGAGTCATCGAAGCCATACTATGACGAGATGGTAACGGCAAAGGAGAAAGGGGAATCTTATGATGAGGAGAGCTTCAAGTCCACACAGAAATCAGTGCTGACCAATGAATATGCAATGGTTCATCATACAACGGATATGATTTATGAGAATGGCTATGACACAGAAAGTATATCAGGCAAGTATGTATACAATGGTGAGACAATGAATGCCATGGAGAATGGAATCAATGCATTTATGGTAATCTTTATCTTACTTATGGTTGTGTCAGGAACTATGATATCCAATGAGTATTCACAGGGAACCATCAAGTTCTTGTTGATTAATCCAGTAAAACGCCAGAAGATATTCTGGAGCAAATTCATTACCGTAATTACCTTAGCACTGGCGGCAACGTTGATCTCATTTGTGCTTGAGATGTTCTGGTCAGGCATTGTGTATGGATTTGATGGACTTGGTGCACCACTGTTAGTGGTACAGGACAATGCAGCGGTTAGTAAATCGGGAATTCTCTTTATGTTCGGTTTATATATGGCACAGTTTCTGCAGGCGGTCATTGCAGTAACCATTTCCTTTGCACTATCTGCGCTGTTCCGTAATTCTGGAATTGCCATCGCACTTGGAATTATTATCTATGCAGCAGGTGGAACCATTTCATCGCTTGCTTCTATGCTGTCCCTTGATTTTGTGCGATATACCATCTTTGCAAATATGGATGTACCAAGCATCCTTGCGGGAATCTTCCCGTTTGAAGGCATGACTTTGGGATTCTCTGCGGCAGTGATTGCGGTACACATTTTCTTACTGCTCTTTATGGCAAGGGATGCGTTTGTGCGCAAGAATGTGTAAATGGAATTCATAGCTTTTGATAGTACAATTAGAAATAATATGTTTTCAGTCAGTGGATGAGAAATGATAAGCGCATGTGCTGCATAGTGCAATTTATTTTGTACAATTTTGAAAAAGCGAACGGATTCATCACTATTAGGATTATAGTCTACGCTTGTTGCATATAAATCTAAGACCTGACGGTATAACATCTTTTCAGAAGAACGAATATCTCTGATTCGATCTAAAAGTTCTTTCCAGTAATTACCACCACCAGATTGTTTTAATCGCTCATCATCCATTGTAAATCCTTTAATCATATATTCTTTCAAACGTTCAGTTGCCCAGCGTCTGAAATTTGTTGCAATAGATGATTTGATGCGATAACCTAAGGAGATAATCATATCAAGATTGTAATATGGAATATTACGATTCACATTACGAGAACCTTCTCGGCGAACCTGTCGGAAATTCCGACAGGTTGAAATTTCGTTCAATTCATTTTCTTCATAAATATGTTTTATATGTTCGACAACATTGGTTCTAGAAGTTTGAAACAATTCAGCCATTTGTTGTTGTGTAAGCCAAACTGTTTCATCCTCCATTTTTACATCTATATGTGTTAATCCATCTTCGGATTGATAGATGAGAACTTCTCCCTTGTTTTCATTCCCCATAATGTGCCCTCCAACTTAATTCGGAAATCCCATACAATTGTTGGTCGATCTAATAACTCTACGTGATAATCCTATTACTATCTTAGCGACATATCTATTTATCGTCAACGAGAAAATGCCAGCAAAAGAACTTCTATATGTTATGAGCAATGAAATAACATAGATTCAATCAATATATCAGTTATGATTGCCATATTCAGACAGGTACTAGAGACAGAGTATCAGTAATGGAGAGTCTTGCGGGGTTATTTCTAGTATGTTTAATCTGGCTTCTTTTTATTTAGTGTTAGTGCGAAAAAGAGTTGGTGAGGAAAATATATTTTGTGATAAGCATATGTATTTTATGCATTTCATTACTGATGATACAGCATTAATTGTATGCAGCGTCTGCAAATTATAGTAATGAACAATTAGAAAAATCATTATTTAAATGTTTACAGGAAATTAAGTTTTAATTCTAGAGTTCTTCTTCATAACGACAACATTTGTAGAAGAGAAATCCACACGCGATTAGTGTTATGAAGATAAAAAACAGATGAATCAATGGCACTGGCCAATTTATAAAAGTTTCAAGCATGGAATCTTTTATTTGAATCCAGAGAGTTCCTGCAAGAATAGATATTATAAAAGGGAAAAAATAGTATTTATTTTGATCTATTACGTAGCGACGCAGAAATAAGGTTAAAAACACAATTGGAACCAATATAAAATAAATAAGGTAAGTGTAAAAAATGCCATTGTTATATTCAATTTGTAAGTAACTGTGATTGCCATCAGCAAATTTTTCCATCGCAAATGTTGCTCCCATTCCATAAACAAATATGAGAGTACATGATATAACATTAACAAGAATACGTATCCCAAGACGAATTGATACAGGGATATCACTTAGGCGCTCTTTTTGGTATTCAATAGAACCATAAGGAGTTGTAAGCTTGCGAAAAATAAGGTTAAAAGAAGCAATAAGGAATAAAAATGCAAAAATAAGATTGATAATATTAACAAACACTCTGGCATGTACGTCCAAGTATTGACATACATTTTGTGGTAGAACTAATGTAATTAGCAGAAGACTAAGGCAAGCGATTATTGGATACCTTAAATTGAAATATTGTTTTTTTATCTCCCATAAAAAAACTTGATTTAGCTGTTTGAAATTAAAATTTGGCTTTGCCATATCGAACTACCTCCAAATAGAATTCTTCTATTGATTTGTTATATTTCTGACGAATTTCATCAGCAATCATTACTTTTACACCGGACGAAGTGAAGAAAATGACTTCATCAAATAGCTGTTCCATTTCTCGCAAAAGATGCGTTGCCATAAGAATGGTAGCATTGCTTGGAATGTTGGATAAAAGAAACTGACGAATATCTTTTTTGAAATAAGGGTCTAATCCACTAAATGGTTCGTCCATTAGAAAGAGATCTGCTTTTTGACTAATTGCAAGAATCAGACAAAGCCGCTTCTGCTGCCCCATGGATAAGCTTTCAATTTTATCGGATAGTAAGATGTCACTCTCGGCAATTAAACGCAATGCTTTCTGTTCTTCAAAGTTACAATAGTAGTTTTTGTAGAATGTTATAGCATCGCGAACCCTCATCCAGGATTCAAATTCATGACTGGCTGGAATGTAGGAGATACGCGTATCAAATCGCTGAATTTCTCCGGAAGTTGGTTTTATAAGATTCCCTACAAGATTAAGTAGTGTACTTTTGCCAAGACCATTATCACCAACGATACCAATGATCTTGTGGGAGGAGATAGAAAGGGTTACATCACGTAGTACGTATTTGTTATCATATCGTTTTGAAACATTTTTAATCTCTAATATTGGCTCGTGCATGTAGTGTCCTCCTTTAACATCAGTTCAATTACCTCTTGAATTTCTTCAGAAGATAATCCACAACTTCTCATATTTTGAATATAATCCCGTGTTTGAGTTGATACCAATTCATCTTGAAGATGAGAGATATTATCGTTGATAAAATTTCCAATTCCTTTTCGAGAAATAATCAGCTGTTCATTTACCAAGTGTTCCATGGTGCGTTGTATAGTGAGTGCTGATACTTCAAAGAAAACGGAATATTCGCGTACAGAAGGAAGCTTATCTCCAGCATGAAGCTGCCCACTGGCAATTTGTTCTTTGATATAACTCGCAATCTGAATGTAGATCGGTTGGTTGTTTTGAAATTCCAATAGATTTTCCTCCTACTGGTATGATAAATAGTGTGTTACTGTTTAACATATGTATAACAGTAATATATCATTAGAATACATTTGGGTCAAGTAATGAATGAAAATATTGAAATTCGCATATTTATGGTGCAGGGAAGATGACAGCTTACATGGAAATTGATAACAGATTATTGGATATCAAAGTAATCTGTAAATATGTGAGAATGGTTGATTACGCAAAAAGAGGGATGTATAATCTGATTAGCATTTCTTTTTTTCGGATAATAAGCCGAAGGAAGAGAGAAAATCACTTGCATGAAAGGCATAGTACAAAACGAAATGAAACATAGGATTAGGAGTAAGCATAGTGTTATCATTACATGCGCAGTGATGCTTGCATTTTCAAGCATTACAGTCACGGGCTGCGCATCTTCGCAGGATACTGAGGAGTCTGAGACAGATGCATATATTCATGAGAGCAGTGAGGAACAGGTCTATGAAGAGTGTGAGGAGCTGGCGGAGGGATATCGTGATATTTATGAGAAGGCGGGAACACAGTTAAATACATATTCAGTACAAGAGAAAATTATAGATTATTTAGGGACGGCAGGCTATGCAGCCGTGGATGCGCAGAATCAGATTGATATGGTAAATGCCGATCAGATAGAAGAATTCTGTGAAAATGCACAAGCGAATAAGAAGGGACGGGCAACGATTCTTCTTGTGACAGCAGAAGGTGGCTTTGTGCGTTATGATCTTACAACAAAAGATGGAAATATTTCGGTGGTTGAGAGTTATTTGAATTGGACAGATGGCGAACCTCGTGGAGATGGACTTCGTAGCTTTGATGCTTATACGTGGAAATATACAGATAACGGCTATTTATTTTTAGAGGAATACCAGCCAGTGGGATATGATGGAGCACCTGGACAGGTGGGATTTCGTGTAAAACCATTGGATGCAAAATGCAGAGAACTGAATCGTAAATATGTGATGCCAGTGGGATTTGGGTATAATAATTTGTTGATTACAGACTGGGATGAAGCAAATTATGGTGCACTTGATTTCTATGATCTCTATGAAAGACTGTATCGAGCAGAGTCAGGAGGTTCCTACCCATACGAATCTGGATATGAACCCATGGAGTATGAGATTCCAAAGAATGATTTCGAATCATTGATGGAGAAGTATTTCGCCATCAATCACGATACACTTGTACAGTATACAGCATATAATGAGGCGGAGCAGACCTACCATTATATAACCAGAGGATTTGCCGATAGTGAATTCCCATATGGACCATATCCAGAAGTGGTAGCGTATAAGAAAATGGATGACCAAACCATCTTATTAACCATTCAAGCAGTTTGGATCTGGAAAGAGCGAGATCAGGCATTGACCACGGAGCTTGTGGTTCGACAATTGGAGGATGGAAGCTTTCAGTATGTCTCCAATCACGTGATCGCAGATGATAGACAGAAAAGAGCAGAATGGTACACTTCACGTGGGGCAGAATAAGAGAATCAGATTCTGCGCGCCCTGTGGAGAAGAATGCTGGGATAAAGTTCCAGGTTATGCTGAACATTATAGAGATTTACGATATCGGCTTGGAGAGCACCCTTTCCTTTTGTGGAAGACCTTCGTGTAATAGTTCGAGTCATGGAATCCCACAAGTTCTGCAATCTCGATGATGGACAAGTCTGTATTTGTTAGATAATCAACGCTTTTTTCAATACGGTATTGTGCAATAAAATCAAACAATGAAATATTCATATGCTTTTTAAATATTCTAGAGCACTCGCTCCGGCAGACACCTATGGAATCTGCAATCATCTCAAGAGTCAGATCCGAGGCGTAGTGCTCTTCGATATAGTGGACAATTTTACGGATGCGATCATAAGAAGTTTTGTCATAGGATGTATCGGCAATGGCTATTTCATTGTTCTGATAGAGTTCCTTCCAGAATTGTGACAATAAGGAAAGAAGATCAAATTCATAAGCCAAATATTTCTGTTGGTCGATCTCAATCATTTGCTTTAACAGGTCAATCATGTGAAAATGCCAATTCTTTGATAAGTCAAAGCATATTGAGGAAAGCGCATAATTTTTAAGAATCGGGCGAATGTAGCTGTGATAGATCAGACTGTTTTCGTATCCATATATGAGCTTCGCATCAAAGGTGATGGCGGTATATTCGCAGTCCAACTGGTTCACCATATGGCCGGAATGGAGTGTACTACTGTTTCCGAAAATTGCCTGACCAGCTTTTAAGTGATAAGATTCATTGTTGATCTGATAGATCATTTCGCCCTTGGTGACAAGTGTTATCTCTATTTCAGGATGCCAATGCCAGAGAAAAGACCCAGATTCATAGGAGGATAATTTCTCTTTGCTCACAAGTAGAGGAAAAGAGTAGTCACCATGTTCCTTTAATTCTTTTTGAAATTCATTGGTTGCTATCTGCATATGAGAAACCTCCACAATTAATTACCTATATTGTACCATGACAAACGGTTGCAGCGCAATATATTACCTGTTTTGCTCATTTTTGTTAAGGCATTTCTATGGGAGGCGTGTATAATAACTATTAGAAACAAGTTTAGTTAATTGCAAAACACATTGAATTCACAATGACTATGTACTACAAATACAAACAAACCTAGGCACGCTTGCGCTACATTGGCTCATGCAACGGTACTAAGCGACCAAAGTACGGTCGCAAAGGACCGGCTTCGCCAGAGTGCCTATGTTTCTTTGCATTTGTAGTACATAGCCAATCGAAGGATTGTGAGTTTTGCAATTAACGAAGAGATTTCAGATGTGAATTATGGAGGTAGAAGCATGCAGATGCCAAGTAAAGCGACAATAGAGAATGTATATGGAGATAAGGCAGGCACAGAAGCCCGCTTTGAGAATTTGAGCACACAGTTTACTAAGAATTTTGGGATGACAGATATGGAGTTCTTTACCGCACCAGGTAGAACAGAAATCGTTGGAAACCATACAGATCATAATGGTGGCAAAGTATTAGCAGCAAGTATCGATATGGATACAATCGGAGCAGCTTACCCAAATAATTCCAATGTGATTGAGATCATTAGTGAAGGATACCCAGGTAAGATCGTTGTGGATCTTGACAAAATTGATGAAGTACCAATCAACCAGGGAACAGTGTCTTTAGTTGCAGGTATGGTAAAAGGTGCAGAAAAATTCGGATACAAGGTATCTGGTTTTAGTGCATATGTTTCAACAGAAGTAATCAGCTCAGCAGGTGTAAGCTCTTCCGCTTCCTTTGAGATGTTATTTTGTACAATAATGAATTATTTCTTTAATGATAATAAAATCCCATATATGGATTATGCAAGAATCGGTCAGTTTTCTGAGAATCAGTACTGGAGCAAGGCTTCTGGGCTTATGGATCAGATGGCTTGTGCAGTTGGTGGTACGATTCTTTTAGATTTCCAGGATGGCGTAAAATACGAGAAGGTTGATTTCGGATACGATAAATTTGGTTATGAGATGGTTATCATCAACACTGGAAAAGGCCATGCTGATTTAAGTGACGAGTACAGTGCAGTACCAAACGAGATGAAGGCAGTTGCCAAATGCCTTGGATGCACACAGCTTGCAGATACGAGCATGGAAGCATTGCTGGAGAATCTCTCTAAGGTAGAAGCAGAAGTAAAGAATGACCGCGCAATCTTACGTGCATTCCATTTCTTAAATGAGAATGCAAGAGTAGAGGATTTAATCACAGCAATGAATGCAAAAGACAGTGATAAAATTCTTCACATCATTTCTGAGTCGGGAAGATCCTCATGGGAACTTTTACAGAATTGTTATTCTTTGATTGATTACAAAGAGCAGAAGATATCTCTTGCCCTTGCACTTACAGAGCAGTTCTTAAATAAGATCGGTGATGGATGCTGCCGTGTACATGGTGGTGGTTTCGCTGGTGTTATCATGTGTGCAGTTCCAAAGCAGTATACAGAGGAGTATGTTGCATTCATCTCTAAATATTTTGGAATAGAGAATGTATATCCAATGAACATTCGTCAGGTTGGAGCTACTCATCTGGCAAAATAAGAGCGTGGAATAAACGAGAAGGATGAATAAAGCAATCACAAAATGACATAGCTAATTGAAGGATTATGAGTTATAAAATTAGCTATGTAATGAACAAATAGGGAGGGATATGTCACCAAATTGGAAGGATATATCCTTTCTTTGTATTCGTAGTACATAGTCAATTGAAGGATTGTAGTACAATAAGAAAAACGATTTTGGGAGGATTAAGGAATGGTAAATAAGAACAATATGGACAGCGGTAAATTGTATGATCCAGGTGACGACGAGATTATGACAGAACAGTTAAAATGTATGGAGCTTCTTTATGATTTTAATCTTACAAGACCATCTGAAATGGGAAAAAGAGAACAGCTTATGAAGGAGATGTTTGCAGAAATTGGAGATAATTGTTATATTGAACCTCCTTTTCACGCAAACTGGGCAGGAAAACATGTACATTTCGGGGAAGGTGTGTATGCGAATTTCGGACTGACTTGTGTGGATGATACTCATATCTATGTGGGAAGCCATACGATGTTTGGACCAAATGTAGTATTGGCTACAGCTGGACATCCAGTTCTCCCAGCACTTCGCACCCATGGAATTCAATATAATATGCCAATTCATATCGGAGAGAACTGCTGGCTTGGAGCGGGTGTAGTAGTGCTTCCAGGAATTACCATTGGAGCGAATTCTGTAATTGGAGCGGGCAGCATTGTCACAAAGGATATTCCTGAAAATGTAATTGCAGTGGGAAATCCATGTAAAGTACTTCGAGAGATAAATGAACATGATAGAGAATTTTATTACAAAGATAAGAAAATTGATTGGGCGGAAATGCAGAAATATGTAGAGCTATAAGAAACGGGATTTGGGATATGACAGTGAAAGAGACAGAAGAAAAGTGGGATAAACTATTACGAATAAAGACATCGGGGCGTGATGATACGAACGCAGATCAGTATCATTATCCCTATGAGCCAACACCATATACCGTATTAGAGCGCCTTGCAAATAGTGGATATATTAGAAAAAACAATGTACTTCTAGATTATGGGTGTGGAAAAGGAAGGGGCGATTTCTTCTTATCATATCAGACCAGATGCAAGTCCATTGGAATCGAATATGATGATCGAATCTATGCTGCAGCAATGAACAATGCAAGTAAAGCGGCTTCTTCTGGACGAGTACAGTTTGTGCATCAGGATGCAACACAGTATACGGTGGGAATGGAAGTTGACAGGTGCTATTTCTTCAATCCATTTTCCGTTGAAATCCTGCAGAAAGTCATTGCCAGAATTATGGAATCATACTATGAGAAGCCACGGGGAATACAACTCTTTTTCTATTATCCATCGGATGAGTATATCTCATATTTGATGGCAGTGGATGAACTGATTTTTTTAGATGAAATTAATTGCGCAGATTTATTCCAGGGCGAGAATAAACGGGAGAGAATTATGATATTTGAAGTATAAGGAAAAGATAATATCGCAAGAATCAATGTAGAGGAGATAGGTGATTCTCAGACAGAAAAATAATTGAAATAATTGAAATATTCATTGCAATATAACTCGGATATGGTAGAATATTACAAGTATAGCAAATATAGGTATTTTATAGGGACTAATTGTATGAATTGGAAAGAAAATAGAAGTAGAATCGTTTTGTTGATGATTCTGTCCGTTGCAAGTGTTGTCATGTTAATAGGAACAATTGCAAATCCAGGTCATATTTCCAAAAGCAGTTTAAACGTGGTTGAGCCCGTGAGCGTGGAAAAGACCGAGACAGGTGGATCAATTCTTCGATTTGAAGTGGATAAAAATATAGGAATGCAGTCAACACTGGCATTTCTGTCAAGCCATCAATTTGTTCATGCATATGGCGGCGATGAAGAATTATATAGTTTGACACAAACCGGTGGTGCCTGGGGACATACCACAGGAAATGTGTGGAATTTTGTTGTGATTCCAGAGGATGTCACATCCATAGAGGTTCGACTGGAACCATGCTACCCAGAGGTGAAGGATTACCAGTGTACCTATTACTGGGGAATGGGCAGACAAATCTATACAGGATTGATGATCCGCTCTGTTTTACCGCTGGCTATCAGCTTATTGATTGCAGTGATTGGATGTTACATACTTATATATTGGTTGATTGTAAAACGAAATAGTGACGTAGATGAAACCTTGTTTTATCTAGGAATTTTTTCTATTATTCTTGGATTCTGGTCTGCCAATGAGACGGATGCAGTTACGTTATTATTTGAGAATCGGATAGTAGCGTCCTTTAATTCTTTTGCATTTTTAATGATAATGGGAATCCCATTTGCATTATTTGTAAGAGATTTCTTACAGATGGGTGATAAGAAAATATGGAGAACATTTTGCAATTTGAGCTTAATCGAGATGCTTATCTGCAGCGTTCTTCATTTTACAGGAATTTTTGAATTAAGAAGAAGTGTAATATTTACGCACATAATTTTGGTGTTTGCCCTGTTCTGTTTGATTGGCTGTATGATATATAAAGTCATCAAGAAACAGGCAGATAAACGGCTGAAGATAAGTATGCTGGGTTTAGTATTTATTATTTTGGCAACTGTAGTTGATCTGATTAGCTATTACTTTGTAAAAAATGATTCAGACGTGTTTGGACGTGTTTCATTCTTACTATTTATCATAGTTCTTGGAGTTGAATCTGCAAAGCAAACTATTATAACTTTGCAAAGAGGACGAAGAGCGAAGGAACTGGAACAGTTTGCATTGAACGATACTATGACTGGTTTCTACAATCGAAACGCATATGATCATTATGTCCAAACGGAAAAAGCACCGTATCATAGCATGCTGATCACATTTGATTTAAACGATCTGAAGAAATGTAATGATGTCCATGGTCATGCAGCAGGAGATAAGTATATTATAAGCGCAGCGAATGTGATTGAAGAGGTCTTTGGAAAATACGGAAAATGTTATCGAATTGGTGGAGATGAATTCTGCTGTGTGATAAAAAATGGAACAGATTGCCCGATTCAGCGCCTAATTCAAAAGGTAGATCAGGGAATGACTTTCTTGAATAATCAAAATATTCTTCCAGTTGAAGCGGGAATCGCATGCGGGTACTCTACATTTTCATTAGGGGATGAGAATATGGAACAGGTAAGAGCCCGTGCAGATGAGATGATGTACCAGGATAAGAAGAATAAAAAATAATGGTGGATTGAGGAGATAAGGTAATGGGTGAGACAACAAAATTAATTGCATTGACATTTGATGATGGACCAAATACAAGTACTTCCATGGAAGTACTAGATTTGTTGGAAAAATATCAGGTAAGAGCATCCTTTTTTCTGATTGGGGAATTAATAAAAGAGGAGACAATCCCAGTAATTCAAAGAGAGATGAGTCTTGGATGTGAGATTAACAATCACTCCTGGACACATTCTTTCATGAATAAGATGCCAAAGGAAGAGATTGCGGAAGAAATTCGTAAGACCTCAGAGAAGATTACGGAAATAACAGGAAAAGAACCACGTTTTTTCCGACCACCATATATTGAAGTAAATGATCTCATGTATGAAGTGATTGATATGCCATTTATCTGTGGGCAGGGAGCTGAGGACTGGGTGCCTGAGGTGTCAGCAGATGAGAGAGCAAGACGTGTGTTAAAACAGGCACAGGATGGTTCCATTGTATTATTGCATGATTTACTTGGCAATGTGAATACAGTAGAAGCTTTAAAAACAATTATTCCAGAACTAAAGCAAAGAGGCTTTGAATTTGTGACAGTCAGCGAACTTTTCGAAAGAAAGAACGAGCCGATTAGAAAGCATGTTGGAACAATCTATTCTCTTGTTCCAGAAGATAAATAATTAAATTTGGTTATTGACATACATTTTCTCTTGTGCTAAACTTCATTTTAAGTTAATAACAATTTAATATGCTAAACCGTTGAAGTGGAGATAACGGCATTTATGAACTCACAGAGAGCTTGGAGTGATGAGAACCAGGTAGGAAACAGATTGTCAAATGGACCACTGAGGGCACAGTCAAAGGTGCATGTGATGCGCTAAGTATTCTGTGACGTGGAGACTTACGTCAGTAGTCGGAAATATGATGGTATTTCGCAGAGAGTGTAGCATTTGCTATAAAGCAAGGTGGCAACGCGGGAATAATGAATAATTATATCTCGTCCTTACTGATAGAATGAATTTTCTATTGGTATGGACGGGATTTTTTTTATTTCCATACCGGTATGCGGAGACCCAACAATTTGAAGGAGGATCAAAAAATGATCAAAGAAGCAATCAAAATGTTAGCAAAAAAAGAGAATCTTTCTTACGAGGAAGCAAATCAGGTAATGGATGAAATTATGTCAGGAGAGACATCCGATATTCAGACATCGGCATTCTTAACAGCAATGGCAATGAAGGGCGAGACTATTGATGAGATTACAGGCTGTGCAGCAGGTATGAGAGCACACTGCGTGAAGGTGTTCAATGATATGGATGTAGTAGAAATTGTTGGAACAGGTGGAGACGGATCGAATTCATTCAATATTTCAACAACAGCTGCAATCGTGACAGCAGCTGGTGGTGTTCCAGTTGCAAAACATGGAAACAGAGCTGCTTCCTCGAAATCAGGAACAGCGGATTGCTTTGAAGCGTTAGGGGTAAACATTTCAGTCAGCCCAGAGAAGAGTGCCCAGCTTCTGAAAGATATCAACCTATGCTTCTTATTTGCACAGAACTACCACATTTCAATGAAATATGTTGCTCCAGTAAGGAAGGAGCTTGGAATTCGAACGGTATTCAATATCTTAGGACCTCTTGCCAATCCGGCAGGTGCTAATATGGAACTGATGGGGGTATATGATGAAGCATTGGTTCAGCCTCTGGCAGAGGTACTTGAGAAGCTCGGAGTAAAGCGAGGTATGGTGGTGTATGGTCAGGATTGCCTGGATGAAATCTCAATGAGCGCACCTACTACCGTATGTGAATTTCATGATGGGAAGAGACAAAGCTATGTGATTCAGCCGGAGGATTTCGGATTTGAACGCTGCAGCAAGGAAGACCTGGTTGGGGGAACACCACAGGAAAATGCCGAGATTACAAGAAGTATCTTAAACGGAGAACAGGGACCAAGAAGAAACGCAGTTCTCTTAAATGCAGGAGCAGCACTTTATATGGCAGGAAAATATGATTCCATGGCTGATGGCGTAAAGGCTGCAGGAGAATTAATCGACAGCGGAAAAGCAATGGCGAAGTTAGAAGAATTTATTAAGAGAAGCAATGAAGAATAAAGAGATCATGAAGCAAACTGAGTGAGATAGAAAATGAGAAAGGAACCAGAAATTATGATTCTAGATGAACTGGCAGCGTATGCAAAAGAGCGTGTGGCACTGGCAAAGAGCGCAGTGCCATTGGAGCAAATCAGAGACAAAGCGTGCGCACTACCCAAAGGAGACTTCCGATTTGAAAAAGCTCTACGAAAGAGTCAGATGGGATTTATCTGTGAAGTAAAGAAGGCATCTCCGTCAAAAGGAATTATCTCAGAAGAGTTCCCATATGTAGAGATTGCAAAGTCTTATGAGGCGGCAGGTGCTACTTGCATTTCCTGTCTGACAGAACCAAAATGGTTCCTTGGATCAGATGAAATCTTTCGTGAAATCAGAGAGAATGTAACAATTCCAATGCTTCGGAAGGATTTTACAGTGGATGCATACCAGATCTACGAAGCAAAGGTGATGGGAGCGGATGCGGTGCTTCTTATTTGTGCACTGTTGGATACCAAAACACTGCGAGCTTATCTGGATATCTGTAACAAGCTTGGAATCAGCGCATTAGTGGAGACACATGATGAGCGGGAGATTGATTCTGCAGTTGCAGCGGGAGCCAAACTCATTGGTGTCAACAATCGTAATCTGAAAGATTTCACAGTGGATTTCTCTAATGCAGTGAATTTGAGAAAACGAATTCCAGAGGATGCACTTTATGTGGCAGAGAGTGGCGTAGCGAACAGGGAACAGGTAAAGGCACTTGCCAGGATCGGAGCTGATGCGGTTCTGATGGGAGAAGCCTTGATGAAGGCTGAGAATCGTATGCATTTTCTAACAGAGTTACAGGAGGCAGCCAGTGAGTCAAATTAAAATATGCGGATTGTCGAGAACACAGGATATCGTATATGTGAATGAAGCAAGACCAGATTATGTGGGATTCATTATGAATTTCCCAAGAAGCCACCGCAATGTGACACCAGAGCAGGTTAGAGTGTTACGCCAGAAATTGGCGGAGGATATTCAAGCGGTTGGAGTATTTGTAGATCAACCAATCGAGAGCATCTCTGCGATTGCACAGCATACAGGGATTGATTTCATTCAGCTTCATGGAAGTGAATCAGAGCAGGATATCGAGTTATTACAGAAACAGACAAAATTGCCTGTAATTAAGGCGTTTCAAATAAGAAGCAGCGAAGATTTGCAAAAAGCACAGAATAGCTGCGCAGATTATATTCTGCTAGACAGTGGGCAGGGGACTGGAACACAATTTGATTGGTCACTGTTAGGCTCAGTGCACAGACCGTATTTTCTAGCAGGAGGACTGACACCGGAGAATATGGCAGAGGCAATTCATAAGCTGCATCCCTTTGCACTTGATGTATCAAGTGGTGTGGAAACAGAGAAGCAGAAGGATTTTAAGAAGATAAAACGTGTAGTGACAAGCGCACATAACATATTAGAATAATTTGGTGTAAAAGTAAGGAGAAAGAAAGATGAGTAAAGGACGTTTTGGAATTCATGGAGGACAATATATGCCAGAGACACTGATGAATGCAGTGATTGAGCTGGAAGAGGCATATAATCATTATAAAGATGATCCTGAATTTAACCGAGAGTTAACGGACTTATTGAATAATTATGCAGGCCGTCCATCAGGGTTATATTTTGCAAAACGCATGACAGAGGATCTCGGTGGAGCAAAAATCTATCTGAAGCGTGAGGATCTCAATCACACAGGTTCACACAAGATCAACAATGTGTTAGGGCAGGTGCTTCTGGCGAAGAAGATGGGAAAGACCAGGGTAATTGCAGAGACTGGTGCTGGTCAGCACGGAGTGGCAACTGCGACAGCAGCTGCACTTATGGATATGGAATGTGAAGTATTCATGGGAAAAGAGGATACAATTCGTCAAGCCTTAAACGTGTATCGAATGAAGTTACTTGGAGCAAAGGTTCATACGGTTACCGCGGGAACTGCTACGTTAAAGGATGCAGTATCAGCAGCACTTATGGAGTGGACCACAAGAATGGATGACACACATTATGTGATTGGATCTGTTATGGGACCTCATCCGTTTCCAACAATTGTCCGTGACTTCCAGGCGGTAATTTCAAAGGAAGTAAAAGAACAGTGTATGAAAGCAGAAGGCAAACTTCCTGATGCTGTATTAGCTTGCGTAGGCGGTGGATCTAATGCAATGGGATCTTTCTACAATTTCATTGAGGATAAAGAAGTAAAGTTGATTGGATGTGAGGCAGCAGGACGTGGAGTTCATACAGCAGAGACAGCAGCCACCATTGCTACCGGAAGAGAAGGCATTTTCCATGGAATGAAGAGCTACTTCTGTCAGGATGAATTCGGACAGATTGCTCCAGTGTATTCCATTTCTGCTGGACTGGATTATCCGGGAATTGGACCAGAGCATGCCATGCTATATGACCAGGGAAGAGCACAATATGTGCCAATTACAGATGATGAAGCGGTAGATGCCTTTGAATATTTATCTAGAATTGAAGGAATTATTCCAGCAATTGAGAGTGCACATGCGGTTGCATATGCCAGAAAGCTAGCGCCAACTATGAAAAAAGACCAAGTGATTGTAGTAACAATTTCAGGCCGTGGGGATAAAGACTGCGCAGCCATTGCACGTTACAGAGGGGAGAACATTTATGAATAAGATTAGTAAAGCATTTGAAAATGGGAAGGCATTTATTCCTTTTATAACATGTGGATATCCAGATCTTGAGACAACTGAGAAGCTCGTGTATGCCATGGAGGAAGCAGGTGCGGATTTGATTGAGCTTGGAATTCCTTTCTCAGATCCAACAGCGGAAGGACCTGTGATTCAAAATGCAAGCCTTCAGGCATTAGAAGGTGGAGTGACAACAACGAAGATCTTTGATATGGTTGCAAAGATTCGGAAGAAAACACAGCTTCCAATGGTGTTTATGACTTATGCTAACGTAATTTTCTCCTATGGCTCAGAGAGATTTCTTTCGAAAGCAGCAGAGCTTGGAATCGATGGAATTATTCTTCCAGACATTCCCTTTGAGGAAAAGGAAGAGTTTGAGCCGCTTTGTAAGAAATATGATTTGGCACTGATTTCTATGATTGCACCAACCTCGGAAGACAGAATATCTATGATTGCAAAGGAAAGCTCGGGATTTGTATACTGTGTTTCCTCTCTTGGAGTAACTGGAGTAAGAGACGGTATTGTAACAAATATTAAATCCATGGTAGAAAAGGTGAAGGCCGAGCAGAATATTCCTTGTGCTGTGGGCTTTGGTATTTCCACACCAGAACAGGCCAAGAAGATGGCACAGGATGCAGATGGCGTCATCGTTGGTTCCGCCATTGTGAAAATCTGTGCAGAGCATGGAAGAGATGCAGTCCCTTATGTCAAGGAATATGTGAAGTCTATGAAGGATGCAATACGGTAACTACGTTAAATGATAAGATAGAGGAGAAATGATATCATGGCTTTTCAATTGAATGAAGTAGTACCTTGGGGGAGAAATATCAAGGAATATCAAAAGATGTTTTGTTTAGAGGAACAGGATATGACAAAGAAGTTAGCTGGATTTGGAGATGGTCCAGCTAGTTTTAATTATGAAGCAACTTGCCAGGGGTGTTCTGTTACGTCCTTTGATCCAATCTATCAGTTTTCAAAAGAAGATTTGCAGAAGAGAATTGAGACTGTTCGTAATACGGTTATGGATCAGATGAGAAAAAACAAAGACAATTATGTCTGGACAAATATAAAAAGTATTGATGAGCTTGAAAAGATACGGATGTCTGCAATGGGGGTGTTTTTAGAGGATTATGAGAAAGGCAGAGAAGAGGGACGTTACGTTTATCATGAATTGCCAGAGACGTTGCCTTACGGGAATCAAACGTTTGATATTGGATTAAGTTCACATTTTCTATTAATGTATACAGCACTTGGCTATGAGTTCCATATTCAGGCAATGGAGGAAATGCTTCGGGTTTGCAAAGAAATTCGCATTTTCCCGATTGTGGATTTGGATGCACACAATACGAAATTGGCAAATGATGTGATTCATTACTTTGAAAAGGAACATGAAGTGGAAATTGTTCATACGCAGTATGAATTCCAAAAAGGAGATAATAAACTGTTGATTATTCGATAAAATGACGTTAAGATTTATATATTAAAATGTGTTCTGGAACCTTGATTTTAATGGGATGCAACAGAAAGTTTACATATAGAAATTCAGTTGGGATGGTGTATTTGACCAAGGAAAACTATAATGAGGAAAACTTGAAAGGAGCCCATTCATATGACGACAGGTGAAAAAATAGCAAAGTTAAGAAAAGAGAATAATTATACGCAGGAACAGTTAGCAGAGGTTCTTGGAGTGTCAAGGCAGGCAGTATCTCGCTGGGAGACGGATCAGATGTACCCAGATACCGAGAAGATGATTGTAATCAGCAAAGTATTCGAGTGTACCATGGACTTTCTTTTGAAAGAAGAAATCGAGGATAAGAATGTGAATACTGTGCAGGTGAAGCAGGAGCAGGTAACGAATACCTCTCAGAGTCAAGAATATCCATTTAGTAAAGGCGCATTTATGACTTATATGTCATTTCCACCTTTATTTGGTTGGATTGTGGCTTTCTATTCCATTCGTTATCAGAAAGAACAGGAGGATACACTTAAACTGATTCTTTCCGTAGTCGGAATGCTGTTCTCACTAACGATGACATTCCTTATGATTGCTGGATTTGTGTTTGATTTGTAGGAGGAAAATGTATGGAAATCGGTCGATTGATTGTTGGAATAGTATGTTGCGTGATTGCAGTTGCACTGGGAATCTATGTTTCTTTTACATTACGACAAAAGGGACCGATTTTCTCAAATACATATCTGTGGTTGAGCAAAGAGGAGCGTGAGAAGGCGGATAAAAAAGCGGAATATAGGCTGGTTTCTGTTGTCTTTGGATTATTGGCTCTTGCAGCTTTGAGCGAGGGGATGTTTGCTCTGACGGATATGAAATTATTTTCCTATATAGGAGTAGTGTTTATTGCTATAGATCTGTTTTATGCAATAAGAAAATCCTATATAGGAATAAAATAAATTGATAATAAAAATTACTGGGATACGGTAAACAAGGAGTAGAAGTATCCCTTTTTCTCCATCAATGAGTGGAAGTCTCCGGCTTCTACAATCTCACCAGCTTTCATAGTAAGAATGCAATCATAATTCTTTAAGATGGATTCATCTAGGTCATGAGTGATAACGATGCGAGTCATACTCTTAAGTCCAAGAATGACAGAGGATATCTGATAAGAGGTCTCGGCATCAAGTGCGGAGGTGGCTTCATCTACCAGAAGAACGGAGGAGTTGCGAAGTAGACTTCTTGCAATGGAGATCCGTTGCTTCTCACCGCCAGATAGGCCAACACCATCTTCACCACAGAGATAATCTGCGCCATGCTTTTCAATGATGGAGGTCAGACCAGATAGTTCGATCACGCGGTTTACCATTTCATCTGGGAAGCTTTGAAACATGGTGATATTATCACGAATGGTTGCATGGAAAAGGAACACATTCTGTTGAATGATAGAGGTGAGCTCATAGATAGACGCAGGATTGATCTCTTTTAATTCATGTCCGTCAAAACAAATATGACCAGAATAATTCGTGTGTGAAGCCATAAGTAGATTCAAAAGAGTAGATTTACCACAGCCGGAACCACCTACGAGACAATAGCTTTTGCCAGACTCAAATGTGGTAGAGATGTTGTGGAGAATCTCCTGATTTTCCTCATATCCAAAGGAAAGGTTCTGAAGTTCAATTCCAGATTCCAAGTTATTAGAGATGGCATATCCTTCTTCACTTCGATTCTGATCTAAGGCTTCTGCCATTTTATCAATTAATCCAAGAGCAGCTTTTCGGCTGGCAAAGATCCCAGGAAGTTCAGCAATTGGTGTAATGATGAAATTCATAAGATTCACAAATGCAATAATTACACCGGCAGTGATTGGATAACCGGAGAGTGTCAGGTAGGCACCTGCAATAAACACACCGAGCTGAGCAATAATTCCAGTCACCATACCAATAAGCTGAATGATGGTGGCAACTTTTCTTTTCTTATATTTGCTCCCTTCTACCTGCTCATTGCTCTGTGAAAAAATATCATAGATGGAGGATTCCGCCTTAAAGCTCTTTACAACGGAGAAACCACTTAGAATATCCTTAAGTGTGATAGTAAACGCTGCATTTTGGTCAGAGACCTGTCGCTCTAATTGGCCTAGACGACTTCCGGTAAGAATTGATGCGGCAAATGGGAGCGCAGATAATGCAATTGCGATAAAAGTGAGCAATGGAGAATACCAAAGCATCATAAGAAGCGCTCCGAAAAAGAGAATGAGATTGGTAATCATGTCAAATTGTTTGGAAAGATAATTCTCTTCGATACTGTTGACATCATTGGTAAACCCTGACAAATAAGAGGAACTGCTCTCATTCTGGAAGGTTGCTATGTTTTTTCTAGTAAGATTGCGAAATGCAAATTCCTTATATTGTAGGATCGCATTTCGAATAAAACGTGGACAGGAATAATAATTGACAAGTTTCATTACAATTACAAATAAGATCATTCCAATAGAAAATAAAGTGATTTGCGACAAAGATAAGGTATGATCTACTCCTGAGATGTTGTCGATAATCTGTTGCATAACCCATGATAAAATAAGGTTACATGCGATTAGTAAGATGGCTGAAAGTGCGGCAAAAAAATATGCCAGCTTATTCTTTCGATAGAACTGCGCCAGATAAATCTGACGTTTGCTATTCGATTGGTTCATGTTTGATTTCCTCCCATAATTTTTGGATTGTAGTATTGTCTTCTTCATCTACAACTTTTTGAATCCCCTGTATAGCAGTGTCTCCAATATCATCAATGGCACTTGTGGGCTTACAAATTTGTACGTAACGGATGGTGTTAGCATCGTAGGTTGGAGCAGCGTCAAATGCCAATGCTACTTCTTTGGCTTTGCGAAAAGCGTATTTGGCCTGGGTGCTGTCTTCATTATAGAAATGCATCATAGCTAGAACTCCCCAGAGCGTTGCTTCTGTTTTCTCTAAAAAATTCGTTTCATTTTCTCTCTTTAATCCCTTCATGATCGGAAGAAACCACAGAAGCACGTCAATAGCTGTTGCATAATCCTTCTGTTTATAGTATACGTTTACAAAACCAATAGCAGTCTGAAGCAGAGTGCTAATAGAGTTGACAAGAGCAGAGGAAAGATAAGGAACTGCCTCATTTGGCTTATTACAGGAGCTTGCCAGGAAAAAGCCAATTGCAGAGTTATTTATATGGCAAGGATTGTTCCCTTTGAGAAGATCAACTGCTTTATCATCAGCATCTAATCCCACATGAATGTATGCCATATCAATCTGAATTTCCAGGTCGCTGATATCTTCATCCGTATTTTGGTCAATTAGAAGTCTGGCATGCTCTAGAAGTTCTAATGCCCGTGTCAGAAGTTCTTTGTCATGATGTTCAATTCCACGAATGCGATACAATTCTCCACAGTAATATACAATGTCAAAATTGTTTGGATATTTCTGTAGGGCTTTATCTGCTTCTAATTTCCAATTCTCATTATCGCGGTGGTGGATAAAGGCATGCAATCGATCCACAAGTTCTTTTCTACTATTATCCCGAAGTTCATATCCCAATAATACATCTACAGATAGATCAAAAAAATCTGCCATCTCCACAATTAACTGAAGATCTGGTGTGGATAGCTTTGCTTCCCATTTATAGACAGCACCCGCTGTTACATGGAGAGCTTCTGCTAATTGTTCCTGAGTTAATTTATTTTTTTTACGCAACACTTTTATGTTTTCAGCAAGCTTTAGATTCATTAGTGGCTCCTTCTCGAGTTAGGGCTCGTGTGATGATCTATTGTATCTTAGATTGATCAATTCTTTGATAGACTCATTATAGCAGTGTTGTAGAGGAAAATGAACACACAATTCGTATGATTTGGAGGACTATAAATATACCATTAGTATGAATAACGCGAAAAATAAACTTGAGAGAGAATGAGCGTGATTTCGAAATTCTTTCGGATTGATGTAATTATAAGAGGTGTGCTAGTATAGATACAGAAGTTTATTTCGAAAGATATAAGGGGGATAAGATGAATCAAGAATTAGCAAAAGAATATATAAAGAAAAATGCAAGGCCATTGGAAAAAGCAACGTATCGTTACTATTTTGAAAATGGATCTAAGGCAGAAGCATTAGAGGAACTTCGCAAATATCAAAATGAAGATGGTGGATTTGGACATGCATTAGAATTAGATAATTGGAATCCACTTTCTAATCCTATTGCAACAAATGATGCAATCATCATTTTACATCGATTAGATGCAATGAACGAAGCAAAGAATATGGTAGAGGGAATTATTCGTTATATTAAGAGTCATGATTCTTTTGATGAGAATAGAAGACAGTGGCAATTCTGTATTGAATCAACCAAAGATTATCCACATGCAATCTGGTGGGAGAAGGATGGAGATGGAGTGAATCCTTATAATCCTACGGTATCCATGGCAACATTCATGGTATGCTATGGAGAGAACAATGCATTTTATCAGGATATTGTCCGTGATGCTTTCGAATTCCTACAAGATGAGAGTAATGAAATCAGTGGTGATGGAATGAAATGCTATATTCTTTGTTATCAACTATTAAAAGAACATGGAATCACTGAAATCGTGGATTTAAGCAAGCTTAAAGATTTGGTTCATCATCGAATCAGCAATATCATATGTAAGGAAATCGATAAGTACGGAGTGGAGTATGTGCCGGTTCCATCGGATTTCTTTATTGAAAAAGATAGTGACTTCCTAGATGGGGAAATTACAAAACTGATTCAAGCGGAAATGGAAGTACTCGGAAAGCTCCAGAAGGATGATGGTGGCTTTGATATTTCATGGGAATGGTACACACCATATACAGAATTTGCACAGGCAAGAGACTGGTGGAGACCGAGACTTACAATTGATAAATTGTTGTTTGTCAGAAACTTTGGTAAATAAATTGTTTGAATTTACATGTGGAAAATGAAAATAAGAAAATGTGGAATGGAAGATATGCAAATTGCGTTTCACTAGAAGAAGCAATGAATATGCTGGCAGAATAAGATAAGTGTGGCATAGATTGGTATATAGTAACAAGGAGTAATACATGGCAAATATTATTGAAATCATGGACTTTATGGCGCAGGAACTAGATGCGTATGCAAGATTAAATGAGGCTCAGCTTCTACATATCAACGAGCCAAAAGAGGGGATTTTCATTGCGGAAAGTCCAATCGTAGTGGAACGAGCATTGAACGCTGGTTATGTTCCAATTTCTATATTGGTGGATAAGAAGGATATTGAGGGATCGGCGAAAAGTATGATCGCACGTTGCGGAGATATTCCAATTTATACTGCTGAGACAAATATCCTGACACAGCTAACAGGTTTTCAATTGACACGAGGAATGCTGTGTGCAATGAAGCGCACAAAGCTTCCGTCGGTTGCAGATGTGTGTAAAAATGCAAAGCGTATTGCAATCTTAGAAGATGTAGTGAATCCTACCAATGTAGGAGCGATATTCCGTTCTGCAGCAGCATTAAATATGGATGCAGTTCTTTTAACCAGCGCGTGTAGTAATCCTTTGTATCGCCGTGCAATCCGTGTGAGCATGGGAACAGTTTTTCAGATTCCATGGACAATCTGGAATTCAGACATTGATTGGCCAGATGCAGGGATGAAGGAACTTCATGAACTTGGATTCAAGACAGCAGCAATGGCATTAACTGATCAATCGGTATCCATAGATGATCCGCAGGTTATGAAAGAAGAGAAACTTGCTATTATTCTTGGAACAGAAGGAGAAGGATTAAAGAAAGATACAATCGCGGCATGTGATTATACCATTCGAATTCCAATGACACATGGGGTGGACTCCTTGAATGTGGCAGCAGCAAGTGCAGTGGCGTTCTGGCAGTTGGGACATCGAAAATAAATTGCAAGGAAGAAATCGTGATTATGGGGAAACAATTGACAAGTGGATAATACCAAGTAGATAAAAATGGAAATGTAACTGGAGTAAAATAGAATAAATGGGAGTTATATGGAAGTAAGAAAAAGTACAATAAATGATATGGATGAAATCCTAGCCATTTTTGATGTGGCAAAAGAATATATGGTTGCACATGGAAATACAACACAATGGGGAGATGGTTATCCTGGAGTAGATGTACTTACAAAGGATATTACAAATGAGGACAGTTATGTAATTACAGAAAACCGGGCTGTTGTGGGAACTTTCTCTTTTATTGTAGGGGATGAACCAACCTATCAGTTAATTGACAATGGCGCGTGGAATTACAACAAATCATATGGAACAATTCACAGGCTGGCTTCAAGTGGAACCACCAAAGGAGTGGCAAAAGTCTGTTTTGATTTCTGTTCTAATCAGATTGATTATATGAGAATTGATACACACGAAGATAATCACACAATGCAGGCAGCAATTGAAAGCTATGGATTTCAGAAATGTGGAACAATCTATGTAAGAGATGGTGCTAAGAGGATTGCTTATGACTATTTTTTAGATTTGTACTGATTTGCTCTACTATTTATTGCCATTGTCCCCGAAACACAAATCCCCTGTCCCCATTTATTGTGTTTTGTGAGGTATTTGAAAAAACTTACTATTACATCACATTTTATTGCAAAAATGGCTAAAATTCCATCTTAGGAAGCGTTTTTTTCACTTTGGTGTGATGTATACGAAATAATTCATTCTCCACATCACCGAATTCTTTGATTTCTGTGATGTGGTTTCCCTGTTTTTTCATATACCTCACAGATTAGTTGACATAATGGAAAATAAAGCATTAAATTTCCAGAAAATGTGATGTAAATAGTTGCTTTTTTCAAATACATCACAAATCCTAACCTGTAGTGAAATATTATAAAGAAAATTTTAAGGAGAATACAAATGATTGAAAAAGCCATTGAATATATAAAGAATTTTTTCTGTGAGGAATATAGTGGACATGATTATTGGCATTCCATGCGAGTGTACCATACTGCCACTGAGCTTGCTAAAAAAGAAGGAGCAAATATAATGGTTGTGCAGCTAGCGGCATTGTTACATGACGTGGATGATATGAAGCTGTCTCCGGATACATATGAGAATAAGGAACACGCGGTATCGTTTCTGTCGGATGCGGGCGTTGATAACGAAACAATTCAATTTGTGTGTAACATAATCGACGATGTATCCTATAAGGGGAATGAATCTGTTTGCCCAGCAACCATCGAAGGAAAATGCGTACAGGATGCAGATAGACTAGATGCAATCGGAGCCATTGGAATTGCAAGAGCATTTGCATATGGTGGGAATCATGACAGAATCATGTATGACCCAGATATCAAACCTCGAACAAATATGAGCGCAGAACAATATCGAAAGAATAAAGGTACAACCATAAACCATTTCTATGAGAAATTGTTCAAATTGAAGGAGCTTATGAATACAGAGACTGCAAAGCAAATTGCAGAGAATAGAGAGAAGTATATGCATGAGTTTATTGACGAATTCTTATTAGAATGGAATGGAAAATGAAAAATGAACTTTTTAAGACCAATCCAATCAAAAAATAAACTTTTTGACTGAATAATAAAGAAAATACAACGAAAGTTTAACTTTAACTTGAACTTACACCTATATAATGATATGCTCTTCTTGATAAAAATAAACTTTTAATAGAAATAATTTCTTTGAGTAGAAATAAACTGCTGAACAGAGAAACGATTTCTTTAAATAGAAATAAACTATTGAACAGAAAAATGAATTTTTTGAATAAAAAATAAACTATTGAATAGAAGAATATATTTTCAAATAGAGAAAATGAACTTCCGAGAGCAAATATATGGATTTAGAAGGAAAAAGGAGCGCAGGTTATGGCTGAAGCAATATTTACAGAACGATTTAATCAAGCGATGAACAGACAAGGCGTGAAACAGGTTGATCTGCTTCGAGCGGCGAATGCTGCAGGAGTAAAGCTTAGTAAGAGCCAGATTAGTCAATACGTAAGCGGGAAAGCTGTTCCAAGAGAGAATATTGGGCATTTTCTTGCGAAGGAACTGAAGGTTGATGTTTCGTGGCTGTATGGAAAAGACACGAAATCGTTTGTAGCTGATATTGCAAGCCTTGACACCTTGTCGAAGGATAGCGATACGGCAGTGGAGAGGAATAAGAGTATGCGTGAATTTAAGAAGTCATCGAAGTTAGATAATGTGTTATATGATGTTAGAGGACCCGTTGTAGAAGAAGCGAATCGTATGGAGGAAAATGGAACCCATGTGCTGAAATTGAACATTGGGAATCCAGCACCATTTGGCTTCCGCACACCAGACGAAGTGGTATATGATATGCAGAGACAGATTACGGAATGTGAAGGTTACTCTGCATCCAAGGGACTTTTTTCAGCAAGAAAAGCCATCATGCAGTATGCACAGCTGAAGAAGCTCCCAAATGTAACAATCAATGATATCTATACTGGAAATGGAGTTAGCGAATTAATTAACTTAAGTATGTCAGCTCTTTTAGATAATGGGGATGAAGTACTTGTTCCATCACCGGATTATCCCCTTTGGACAGCGTGTGTAACACTTGCAGGTGGCAACGCAGTTCACTATATTTGTGACGAACAGTCTGAATGGTATCCGGATATGGAGGATATGAAAAAGAAGATTACGGATAAGACAAAGGCAATAGTTATCATTAATCCAAACAATCCAACTGGAGCCCTTTATCCAAGAGAAGTCCTTCAGCAGATTGTTGAGATTGCAAGAGAACACCAGCTTATCATTTTCTCAGATGAGATCTATGATCGCCTTGTTATGGATGGAGAGGAACATGTGTCTATCGCGTCTTTGGCTCCGGACCTGTTCTGTGTCACCTATAGCGGATTGTCCAAATCACATATGATTGCAGGATTTCGTATTGGCTGGATGGTATTAAGTGGCAACAAGAGCATGGCAAAAGATTACATTGAAGGCTTGAATATGTTGTCTAACATGAGAATCTGTTCCAATGTTCCGGCGCAGTCAATTGTGCAGACAGCACTTGGTGGATATCAAAGTGTTCAGGAATATATTGTTCCAGGGGGACGTGTGTATGAACAGCGCGAGTATATCTACAAGGCATTGAATGATATCCCAGGAATCACAGCAGTGAAGCCAAAAGCAGCGTTCTACATTTTCCCAAAGATTGATGTGAAGCGTTTCAATATCGTGGATGATGAGAAATTCGCGTTGGATTTATTGCGTGAAAAGAAGATCCTAATTGTTCATGGAGGCGGATTCAATTGGAAGGACCCAGATCATTTCCGTGTGGTTTATTTGCCTCGTATGGAAGTACTGGAAGAGGCAGTTGGAAAATTAGGAGACTTCCTCAGCTATTATAAACAGTAGAAGAATTATGTTAGTAAAACAGTGGATGAAACTATAGCTAGTAAAACAGTGAAGGAAACTTTTGCTGGTAAATTAGTAACGGGTATCCTTAGTAAATGATAAGCAGGAGTTTAAGTTTTTCTTAAATTCCTGCTTTTTTGCTGGAAAAAATTGATATTCCCAAATTCCTTCACTATAATAAAATGATGTGAGATAAGGAAACGATAGATTTGTGGAATAAGAAGCACATCAAGTAAGGAATGATTGGAAATGAATATGGAGCGAATCGGAATTGGAAATACAGCAGAAGTATTTGCCTTCGAGAGAAATAAAGTATGTAAACTATTTCATGAAGGATATCCTCGCGAATGTGCAGAGATGGATTATCAGAATTCAAAGTTGGTAAATGAGTTAAACATTCCATCTCCAAAGGCATATGAGCTGGTGAAGCTGAATGGAAGAAATGGAATTATATATGATCGTTTGTATGGCACAAGTCTGCTTGAATTGTTAATGGCTGGGTCCCAAAATGCTAAGCTAGTTCCACAGATGGTAAATCTTCAGAAAAGAATGTTAGAAAAGCACACAGAAGCGTGTACCAATTATAAGGATTTCCTACGGGGATTGTTGTATGAAGATAATGAAGAGACTTTGATAATTCGTAAGAAGATAGATGCGTTGCCAGACGGAGATTGTCTATGCCACGGAGATTACCACCCAGGAAATGTATGGATCAATGAGAATGGTGAAGTTCAAGCCATTGACTTTATGAATATCTGCTTTGGACCACGAGAATATGATATCGCAAGGACGCATTTTCTTATAACACAGGGCGGCATGCCAGAGGGATTAGCAGAAGAGCAGGAGAATTACATCAGACAGATGCAGCAGATTCTTGGCAAGGAATATCTGAAATTGATGCGTGTAGAAAAGGATGACTTAGAGAAATATCTTGATGTAATTGCAATTTGTAGAAAATATGAAGCGTAGCATTGAACTATACGGATGCATCTGCCGAGAGGTATTGGAAGAGACAGGAATTGTATTGTGTTATAGCACAGAAGGAGAGATAAATTATGTATTATGTACCAGATGGAACAACAAAATGTGGATATTATGAATGTACAGAGTGTGGAAATCGATTCCTTTCACTTCTGATAGGACCTTCAATTGTGTGCCCAGCATGCGGTGAAGAAGTGGATATGGAAGTAGGACCGGATGAAGAAATGCCAACTGTAAAAGAAACAGCAAAATTATTGCAGGTAGTGGAAGGGGAAGAAGAAGTCGAAAAAATGGATGCTCTTCTAAGCCTTGCAGTTACCGGAGGAAATTTCGAGTGGATTTAAGATGTAAATCTTAGGAGCAAAAAAGTGGAAAAGGGAAAGATAAAGCTAAAAACAAAGCGACTTATTATTGAACCTATGGCAGATGATGAGATGGAACAACTGATTGCAGAAACCAAAGATTCGGCAATTAAGGCGGCATTTCAGAAAATGTATGATGATACCATGGATAATCCAGAAGACTGGCTATGGTATGTGCTATGGAAGATTTCTTTGAAAGATACAAAGAAGAAAATTGGAGAAGCTTGCTTCAAAGGACCAGCCCAGGATTATAGTGTGGAAATTGGCTATGGAATTGATGATACCATGCAGGGAAAAGGCTATATGACAGAGGCTGCAAGAGCATTGATCGATTGGGCGTTGAGCCAGCCGGATGTGTATTTTGTGGAAGCAGAGACAACTGAGGATAATGTGCCTTCTAAGCGTGTATTAGAAAAGTTAAAATTCAAGGAAGACGGCAAGGGAGAAGAAGGACCGCGATTTGTGCTAGAGCAAGCATTAACTGAGTGGATGCCTATCTTTATGCTGTTTGGAATATCCATTGGATCGGGAATTGGAAATCTTTCGGATTCAGTTGGGATTGGAATGTGTATGGGGATGTCTGTCGGTTTACTTGTTGGGGTACTCATGGATAATCTTGAAAAGAAGCGCAGACAGAAAATACGAGAGGAACGCATGGCAAACAGAGTTGAAGCGAACCAGTAGAAATTGGTTTCATACCAAATTTATTTGGAAAGAACGCATATGATTGCATGCTGGGAGAAAAAGGATGAGATATGAATTATGTAAACAAGTAATGAAAGAAGATAGAAAACGCACAGGCTTTGATGCGCTTGCACAGCAGACGTTTGGACTGTCCTTTGAGGAGTGGTATCAAAGTGGCGATTGGGGAGATTGGAATCGGCCTTATACATTATTTGATGGTGACAAGGCAGTCTCCAATATTACCGTAAATCAGATGAAGGCATTCTATCAGGGGAAAATGCGTAACTACATCCAATTGGGTGGTGTTATGACAGATCCAGACTATCGAGGCCAGGGGCTATCTAGAATACTGATGGAAGAAGTTCAGAAGGATTGGAGGGACAAATGTGATGGAATGTTTCTTCTCGCCAACCGCAGTGTGACAGAGTTCTATCCGAAATTTGGATTTGTAGAAGAGAAACAATATCAATGTGCAATCCAAGGCAATGGAATTCAGGCATTCCAACCAGATGGTGCAAGCGTAAGAAAATTGGATTTGGCTAAGAAAGAGGATATGGAAATCATGCTTCGCTGCTATGAGAAGCACAATCCATTTTCCCAGTTCCAGATTGTTGACAATAGCAGTCTGCTGCGCTTCTATTGCTACGAAATGCTTCATGAGGCAGTGTACTATATGCCAGAGGAAGATGCTGTGGTGATAGCCGAATGGGAAGCAGGTAATATGGAATGTTACGATATCTATTATGATGGCAATAGGAGCCTGATTCAGCTTCTTCATAGCTTTTGTGGAGAGCGACTTCCAAGAATCACATTCCTATTTACACCAAATGAAAGAGATGACATTATCCAGCAGGAATACATAGATGAAGACACACATCTGTTTGTGCTAGAAGGAAAAGAGAATATCTTTCAGAAGGCAAAGCTTTACGTGCCAGATGTATCGCATACATAATGGATGCGGTGTAGGGAGCGCGTTAATCGAGTAACTCTTATAGAGAGATGAATGAAACATATGATAGTTAATTGCGTAACACTTTGATTTGGCAATTAGCGAACAGCAAATCAGATAACTTGAGGATAAATGCATGGAATTATTAGAACAATTACAGAGATTTGAACCACAGAACGAACAGGAAGCAAGAGACACTGCCAAGATGATATCTTTGTTGGAAAATGAACGGGATCTGTATACACGTGAGAATCCCTATTACCACCTGACAGCATCTGCATGGGTTGTAAATGCCAATCGAACCAAAGTACTTATGGCATATCATAATCTGTATGATTCATGGGCATGGCTTGGTGGACATGCAGATGGGGATAGGAATCTTCTATATACAGCTATGCGGGAGGTGCAGGAAGAGAGTGGACTGACTAAGGTGAAGGCAGTGTCCGAAGACATTTATTCAGTTGAGATTCTCACAGTATCCGGTCATGAGAAAAGGGGAAAGTATGTTTCTTCCCACTTACACTTGAATGTCACCTATTTATTAGAAGCAGATGAAGCGGAATCGTTACAGAATAAACCAGATGAGAATAGCGATGTGGCATGGTTCCTATTGGATGATGCCATAAAAGCATCCAATGAGGAGTGGTTTCAACAGCGAATTTATCCAAAATTGAATCATAAATTGCAAAATTATATGAATAATTAAGTGAATTCTTGCTGGAAAGACAAGCTCCTTTTGTGCGTTGTGCCATTTTTTCTTTATCATATTGGAACAGATGAGGGAACGTGCTATAATAATGAATCCTAGCGAAACGGGATAACACCATCAGTAGTTCCTAAGATTCATTGATGGTTCATTTATTTTAGAAAGGGAATACATGATATACAGTAGTATTCAAAATGACTTTATGTGCTTGGTGCTGTGCGTACTATTCCTCATATATGTCATTTGCGATCGAAGCTTTGAAAATAGAATAAAGATGTATTTTGTCAGCGCAATCATGGTGATTCTCTGTCTTATAGTTGTGGACAATTTAGAGCTTTTTGAAGCGGAGAGAAATTACCCAACTTTTGCAAGAAGGTTCTATATTGCAATGGGATATACGCTGCGTCCCTGTATTGGTATGGCAATGACAGGCGCACTTGTTCGAAGTAACAGGGAAAGTGAGACAGCAAAGGCTGTGGCATTATATTTGTCATTTGGAATTGTCAATGCATTGATATGTATCTTTAGTATTGGAACCGGATGGGTGTTCTATTTGGAGGCAGATAATACATTTTCCAGGGGACCATTGTGGTTGGTGCCATTTGTGACAGGCTTATGGTATCTGGTTGTAATTGGCTGGATCTCTTTGAAGCATTTCCGTATGAAGAGAAAAGGCGAGGCAGCAGTTATTGCTATGCTTGCAATCTTAAGTATTTTGGGAACATTGATGGAATCAATCTGGGGATTTGTGGGAATTTTGACAGATGTGACATCCATTGGAGTGGTTCTATATTATTTATTCCTTCATGTAAATATGTTTTCCCGTGATGAACTCACGAATGCATACACGCGACGCATTTTCTTTATGGATGTAAAAAATCCGAAACGTAAAGATGTGGTAATTGTTGCTATGGATTTGAATAATCTGAAAGAAATTAACGATAACAAAGGCCATAAGTATGGGGATAATGCCCTTATTGAATATGCCAAAACAGTTCGCAAATATAAGAAAAAGAATTGTGTGCTCTATCGCATGGGTGGAGACGAATTCTCAATGATCTGTATGGATATGACAGAAGAACAGGTCGTTGAGACAATGAAGAAAATCGAGAAAGAATTGAATGAAAAATCATATTCCTTCGCATATGGAGTGGTGACGTACCATGGTGGAGATGACATCACTGAAGTGAACCATTTGGTGGATCAGAGGATGTATCGAATGAAGCGAACCATGAAGGAAGAAAATTGTAGATAAAGCAGTACTTTGGTATGAAAAAAGTTGAATTTTAAGACACGAAAGTGTAAAATGAAAGAAAAAAAAGACCAGACGAAAAGGTCTTATCAGCGGCTTGAAATGCGAGATATATTCTGATTAGACGAGTTAGGATAGCTCTCGCTTTTTTATTTGATTTTATTAAATAAAAATATAGGAATAGATACATAAGAAAGAACTGGAGGAGCGCAAATGGGATATACAACGGAAGAAGCGTTGGCTGGCGCCATGATTCAATCTTACTATCAGGAACGAAACATTGATAAAATTTTAGAGCTTGTTACAGATGATGTTCAGTGGATTGGGACAGAGAAGGATGACAGTGCATTCGGGAAAGAAGAACTGCGGGCATTATTGCAAAAGGATGCAGCATTCTTTCCTCAGGCAATGGAAGCAAAGCTGGAAAAGATAGAGATTCGCAAACAATCTGATACAATATCCAGTGTTATCATTATAGGGAGCCAGGAGCTGCCAACTGATGTTGGTGGTGAATTTCAGATTCGCATTACGGGACTATGCATTTTACAAGAAGATGGAACTTATTTGATGGATAATTTGCATGCATCGGTTCCGAACTCTGAGATAGAAAAGCATAGCTTGGAATATGAATTGAACGAAACAAGGCAGAAGGAACAGATTCTAATGTCTGGTATTCCAGGTGGTATTGCAATATACAGATTGAAAAAAGATGGCCGGGTAGCGACAGAATATGTGTCTGAAAGTCTGGCTAAAATGTGCGGCTATGGAACAGAGGAATATCTAGAATATCTAAGGAATGACTGCATGGTTAATCTTGTGCCAGAGGATGTTCCTGGGGTTCTAGAGTCAGTAAAGAAAAGCTTGCAGAGGCACGAGCCAATTAGTGCGTTATATCATATTTATACCAAGAAGAGAAAGCCAATCCTTGTGCGCCTGGATGCCAATGTGATTCAGACAAAGCAGGTGAAGGAGGATGAAATAGCAATTCTATATGCGGTGCATACGCTTGTGTATGGAGATGCTATGGTGAGAATTCAGGAACAGAAGCATTACAGAGATCTTATGAATATTCTTCAGATTGCTTATTGGGAATGGAGTGTGGATTCAGGATACTATACTTCAGAGAAATACTCCGAATATGCAATCAGTGATGAACCAAATGAGAATATCTGGGATACGCCGAAATGTCTTAAGTACATTCACCCAGATGACACAGCCCTCTATGAAGAATATGTGAAGAAGGATGACAACGATTCAGAGCGGGTATCAGCAGTACTACGTGTAAGAATGAAGGATGGAAGCTATCAGTGGACAGAGATGTTTGCCTTTGCAGAATTGGATGACAATGGACGATTAAACCGCATTATCAGTGTAATGAGAGGCGTGGATAAAGAATGGCTAGAGCAAAAGAAACAATTGGAATTTGCTTTAGAAGATGCGAAGAAGGCGAATCGGGCGAAAACGGACTTCCTATCCAGAGTGAGCCATGATATGCGAACCCCATTGAATGGAATTCTTGGTATTACAACCTTATTGCAGGAGTATGTAAGAGATCATAAAGTGCTGGATGATTTGGCACAGCTAGAGCAATCAGGAAAATACCTGCTCAATCTGATTGAGGATACCTTGGATGTGAGCAAAATTGAGAGTGGAAAATTGGAACTGAATCCAATTGTCTGTGATGGACGAGTTATATTCAATAATGTGATTAGTCTCGTTTCTCCAAATCTGAGAGAACGGAATATTAAACTGGAGGTTCATACAGAAAATATCCCATTTACGATTCTTTATATGGATGTTGGAAGAGTTCAGCAGATCGTGATGAATATTATCGGTAATGCCATCAAATTCACACCGGATGGCGGAACGATCCATTTTACCATGACCAATTTGGGGGTGGAGAATGGGATCATTACAGATCAAATTGTAATCGAAGATAACGGCATGGGAATCAGTGAAGAATTCCTGCCACATTTATTTGAACCATTTACCCAGGAGAGGAATACGATTACTTCCAGCTCCAAGGGAACCGGACTTGGAATGGCAATCACGAAGCAGATCATTGATATGATGGGTGGAACAGTTAACGTGGAAAGCGAAGTGGGGAAAGGAACCCGATTCACAATCGTTCTTCCAATGCAGATTGCAACAGATGAACAGGTTGCCAACTGGAAGAAGGAACAGGGAAATGGCGGAACAACAGCAGTGCTGAAGGGCTGTCATATACTGCTTTGTGAGGATCATCCACTAAATGCAAAAATTGCAATTCGCTTGTTAGAGAACAAGGGCGTGAAGGTTGATCATGTGGTTGATGGCAAGCTGGGCGTAGAGCAATTCAAGAATTCGCGGCCAGGATACTATGATGCGATATTGATGGATATTCGGATGCCAGTGATGAATGGACTTGATGCAGCACGGGCAATCAGGGCGTTAGAACGAACAGACGCAGAAGAGATCCCAATTATTGCAATTACCGCGAATGCCTTGAGCAGTGATCTAAGAGAGACGGAAGAAGCGGGAATGAATGCACATCTGAGCAAGCCGCTTGAAGTAAATAAGCTTTATACTGTGCTAGAAGAACTGATCAAACGAAGAAGCATCTATATCAAGCCGAAGGTGCTGATTGTAGACGATATTGAAATGAACCGTATAGTGATTCGTGAGGCCATTCGACAGTCTTTTGATGTACTTGAAGCTCCGAATGGAATCGAGGCATTATTGATATTAGAACAGGAAAAGGGAATTATCGCAGTGATTACAGATATTCAAATGCCAGAAATGGATGGTATAAATCTGATTCGTAAAATCAGGGAGAATAATGAATACCGCCGTATTGCAATTATTGCAAACACTCAATATGGGAAGCCAGAGCAGGAAGATGAATTGATTGAGCTGGGAGCCAATGACTTTGTCTACAAGCCAACTTCTCCAAAGGTAATCGAATTGAGATTACATAATGTACTAAAATAATTAAAATAGATCCGTATGCCAATTTAGGCATACGGCTCAGGAAAATCTCCTTCAATGGAAAGAATATCATCAAATGAAATACTTGTATTTACAATTTGAATGAATCGTCCAGAAGGGGATTTTTTGGTTACAATGCCAGTGATGCGCACGTACTCATCGCGATCGTAATAGACAACGGTAACTAAATCATTGAGACTTAGTAGATGTAAGCGTCGATCCAATTCCTCTTTGGAATCCTCGGATAATTCATTGGGGGGAACGACAATTCGTTCCATTGCTCGAAGGGCTTCGCGATATCCTTTCAATGCATCAAAAGGTGCAAACTGCTTGGCGCGATTGGCTTTTGGTTTATGTGCCACTTTTATGACCTCCTATCTGGTGAATTCGTTCACGGGTGGTGCCAGCATCCAACAGGTTCATACCTTTCATAATGGCACCTGGTCCGTATTTGCTCTTGATGTCCAGGACGGCATGCTGAATATTACGATCGCGCTCCATCTCTTTGGGGTCAGTAAATAAATCATACTGTTCATAGGACTCGTCGAGAACATTGTTGAAGCTGAGATTGAGACGACGAACAGGAATGGTGGTACTTGTGATTTGGTGATACAGAGTTACCATGTGCTCCATAATCACTGTGACAGAATTCGTGGTGACTGGCATCGTGACAGAGCCACGGGAGCAGCTTGCGGCATCTCTGGTATAACCGATATATAAAGACAAATTGTTTGTTACAAGCCCCTGATCCACGAGATCCAGGCATAGGAGATCTGTCATTTCTTTTACAATAAGAAGTGCGTCCTCATAGTTATAGTCATGCATCAAAACCTGACCACTGGATAGGGAGTGGGAGGAGGAACGGTAGTTCTTAATATCTGCAATGGTGGTTGGCTCTATCCCCCAGGCATGGTCAATGAGGTATTCCGCATCAATTCCGAATAGCTTATATAGATAATCGGAATCTGCGTGTGCAATATCATACATGTCCATAAGACCGACATTTTGTAACCGGCGGGCAATACCGGGACCAATTCGCCAGAAATCGGTAAGAGGACGATGATGCCATAGAGTCTGGCGATAGATTGTCTCGTCCAGGACACCGATGTGATCCCTGGTGTGTTTGGCAGTGATATCCAAAGCAATCTTGGTTAGATAAAGGTTGGTTCCAACACCACAGGTAGCAGTGATTCCTAAAGTAGATTTGATATCAGCCATGATGCGGATGCCGAGCTCTTTGGCAGTCATATGATAAAAGGAAAGATAATTGGTAACATCCAAAAACGCTTCATCGATGGAGTACACGTGAATGTCTTCCTTGGAGATATATTTCAGATAAATGCCGTATATGCGGGCAGAATAGTCGATATAGAGCTGCATTCTAGGCTCAGCCATGATATATTGCATACCCTGTGGAATCTGAAAGACACGGCACCGGTTCTTGACACCTTTGGCTTTTAAAGAAGGGGATACAGCAAGACAAATGGTCCCACGCTCTCTGGCTGGATCAGCAACTACAAGATCCGTGGTCATTGGATCAAGCTGGCGCTCAACACATTCTACAGATGCAAAGAATGATTTCAAATCAATACACAGATATTGTTTGTCTGACATGCAGTATGCCCTCCCTTTCATGAATGGTAGATTGTTAATTGCAAAGCTTTATGATACTTCATGACTCCATAAGTAACGAAATCGATATATTTATTACTCAAACTTCGCACATGGATTTTGACTATGCGCCTTGAAAATTCAATACCT
>CAZTGP010000005.1:0-39311 GCA_964613325.1 uncultured Roseburia sp.
CCAGCAGCACTCATTTCGTTCAAGCTGGGAAGCTGAATATTTTATAACAACGAATTTATGAAATAGACTTAAATTCGTTCACGATTTCCTCAGAAGGCTTTGGGGTAATCAGGCTTACGAACACAATTATAAAGCATGCCACAAGGAAGGCTGGCAGTAATTCGTAGATATCCCAAGCACCGCCCATTGGACGAATGCGATATTTCCAAAAGAATACCATGATTCCGCCGGAAAGCATACCTGCAAGGATTCCAGGCTGATTTGCACGTTTCCAGAACAGTGAGAACAACATTGCTGGACCAAAGACGGCACCGAAGCCTGCCCATGCAAAAGACACAATCTGGAATACGGAGCTGTTTGGATCTCTTGCAATAAACATGGAAATGATTGCAATAACAAGCACGGTAATTCTTGCAGCTAAAATGGATACTTTATCGCTCACTTTAATATGCAAAACATCTTTCATAAGGTTCTGGGAGATGGAAGAGGACGCTGCCAAAAGCTGTGAGTCGGCAGTTGACATGGTACTTGCTAGAATCCCCGCAAGTATAATCCCAGCGAAGACAATTGCAATTACCTTCAGCAGCCCAGAACCACTTGTGCTTAATAAAGAGGCAATCTTAATAATTACTGTTTCGGAAGCGGAGCCTTCTAAAGTATCTAAAACATCTAAGTGACTCATGGTAAGTCCGATAATTCCGATAAAAATGGCGCAGCTCATGGAGATAATAACCCATATAGTAGCGATTCTTCTGGAAAGCTTTAACTTGTTCTTGTCTTGAATTGCCATAAATCGAAGCAGAATATGTGGCATACCGAAATATCCGAGTCCCCATGCAACGGTGGAGAGAATGGTGATGAATCCATAAGAATTCCCAGTACCGGTACTGGAATCATAGGTCTGGAACATGGTAAGGTATCCAGGTAGTGTGTTTACATTATCTATAACCACGCCTACGCCGCCAACGGAAATGAGACCAAATCCAATTACAATAATAAGGGCGACACTCATAACGATACTTTGAATAAGGTCTGTGGTGCTGGCAGCAAGAAATCCTCCCAGTGCAGTATAGCAGACAATTACGATAGCACTGATTATCATTGCTGGAAGATAATCAATTCCAAATAATGTGGAAAAAAGCTTTCCACAGGCAGAAAATCCAGAGGCTGTATATGGAATAAAGAAAATAATAATAAATATTGCGGATACAGCAACAAGGACCGGATGACTTTCCCTATAACGTTTGGAAAAGAAATCAGGAATTGTAATTGCGTGAATTTTTTCACTGTAAGAACGTAAACGCTTTGCAACAATGAGCCAATTCAGATAGGTTCCTGCAATTAAGCCCAGTGCAGTCCAGCCAGCGTCAGCAATTCCTGAGAGATAGGCAACTCCAGGAAGACCCATCAGAAGCCAGCTGCTCATATCAGAAGCCTCTGCACTCATTGCGGTGACAAATGGCCCAAGCTTTCGACCACCAAGATAGAAATCGCCGGAATTCTCATTCTTCTTGGAGAACCAGAATCCGATTGCCACCATGGCAGCAAGATAGAGCAGCATAATAATGAAGATACCAATTGTGTTTGTAGTCATAACGAAACTCCTTTTTGTTATAAAATAACATCTTTATATAATGGCAGATTATATCACAATGGATTTTATACTGCAATAAGGTAAAGTGATATATAAGAAAAGTATATGAAATAATTGAATTCAGAATGAAAAGGGGTATAATTGAACTATAAATATAGAAGCTAACAGAAAATTTGGAGGGCAATTAATATGGAAGAACGTATGGTTAAGTTTTATTCAAAAGAGAGCAATAAATTGGCAATGCATTGTATTCCTGGGCATTTTGCTACCAGTCATTCTCATATTAACTATTATATTGATGTGACAAGTTTGAAAACAAGAGCAGCAGAAGCGAAAGAGGCAGCAAAGGTATTTTATTCGAAAATGCCTAAGAACGTGTATATGGATACCATTGTCTGTATGGATGGAACAGAGGTGATTGGTGCTTTCTTAAGTGAACAGATTGAAGCAGGCGGAATTCTATCAACCAATACCCATGAGACTACTTATGTGGTATCCCCAGAAGTGAACAGTAATAATCAGATGATGTTTCGTGATAATAATAAAGGGGCAATACAGGGAAAACATGTGATGCTGCTTCTTGCTACCACTACAACAGGTGAGACTATTCGACGTGCGCTGGAATGTATTAGCTATTATGGAGGTAAGGTAGAATGCATTGGCTCCATCTTTAGTACAGTGGGCAGTGTAGATGAAATTAAAGTAGATACCTTATTTGATGAGGAGGATGTGCCAAACTATGAGGCATTTCCTGTACACGACTGCCCATTCTGCAAGAAGGGGCAGAAGATTGAGGCTATGGTCAATGGATTTGGTTATTCAGAGCTATAAGAAGCCTTTCGTCAAAGTGCCAAAGATGTCCACATAATCTTTGGCGGTTTGCCAATAGCCAATCTATGTGATGTCATGTAATATAATCATATCAAGATAAGTTCCATGAGGAACAATAAAGGAAAGTATTTTTAGGGAGGTATTTATTAAATGGCAAGTTTATCATTAAAAAACATTTGCAAAGTATACTCTAACGGCTTTGAAGCTGTTAAAGATTTCAACCTTGAAGTTGAAGACAAGGAATTCATCATTTTCGTAGGACCATCTGGATGTGGTAAGTCTACTACATTACGTATGATCGCTGGTTTGGAAGAGATTTCTTCTGGTGAACTTACAATCGACGGAAAAGTTATGAATGATGTAGAGCCTAAAGATAGAGATATCGCAATGGTATTCCAGAACTACGCATTATATCCACATATGACTGTATTTGATAATATGGCATTCGGATTAAAATTAAGAAAAGTTCCTAAGGATGAAATTAAGAAAAAAGTTGAAGAAGCAGCTAGAATTCTTGACCTTGAGAAATTATTAGACCGTAAACCAAAGGCTTTATCTGGTGGACAGAGACAGCGTGTTGCTATGGGTCGTGCAATCGTTCGTAATCCTAAGGTATTCCTTATGGATGAGCCTTTATCAAACTTGGATGCTAAACTTCGTGTGCAGATGAGATCTGAGATCGCTTCTTTACATAACAGATTACAGGCAACAATCATCTACGTAACACATGATCAGACAGAAGCTATGACACTGGGAACCAGAATCGTAGTTTTAAAAGATGGTGTTATCATGCAGGTTGATTCTCCACAGAAATTATACAATGAGCCAGATAACTTATTCGTTGCTGGATTCATCGGATCTCCACAGATGAACTTCATCGATGCAGAATGTATTGTTGAAGGAGCAAAAGCTTCTCTGAAATTTGACAAACATGTTATGGAATTACCAGCTGAGAAAGCTAAGAAATTAATCGATGGCGGCTATGCTGGAAAGAAAGTTGTATTAGGTATCAGACCAGAAGATATCGATGATGATGCTGAATTCGTTGAGAAGAACTCTAACTACACATTTGATGTAGAAGTTACTGGATACGAATTATTAGGTGCAGAAGTTCAGTTATACTACACAGTAGCAGGCGCTAACATGACAGCAAAAGTTGCTTCTGATACAAAAGCTCGTATGGGAGACAAGATTACTCTTGCATTAGATCCTACTAGAATTCATGTATTTGATAAAGAAACTGAATTGACAATTACAAACTAGTCATTTAAAATTAAATAGTTGTAAATAATGAAACTGGGTGTGAGTATTTACACCCAGTTTTATATATTTATCGAACATCTTGCAAACATGTGTTCGATGTGGTATAAATAAATATATACAGATTGCACGATAGGGGAGTCCAATATGCTGTCACATCAGAAATTACAAAATATGTTAGAAGAAATGAAAGAAATCACGAAGCTGAATATGCTTCTTTTTAATAACAAAGGAAAAGAAGTGGCAGCTACAATGCCTGTTTCCATGGAATTAGAACAGATGGCACTTGATTTCTGCAATTCATTGGCAGAACAACAATCTTTTAAGGAATTCCAATTCTTCAAAGTAGTTGTGGAGAACGAGACGGAGTATGTGCTGGTGCTTCAGGGAAGTGGGGACGAAGTGTATACGTTAGGTCGAATGGCAGTATGCCAGGTGCGGAATCTGGTTCTTAGCTCTGTAGAGCAGTTTGACCGCAATAATTTTATACAGAATGTTCTTCTTGGCAATATGTTGATTGTAGACATCTATGGAAAAGCCAAAAAATTACATATTGATCAGGCACCGAGAGTGGTGTTTGTGATTGACACTGGAAATAAGAATAATGATGACGCAATGGAACTGGTGAAGAATCTATCGAATGTGAAGACGAAAGATTTTGTGACAAGTATTGATGAGCATAGCATTATTCTTGTAAAGGATGTATCTGATATTCCAGATGAGGAATTAGAGGAGACCTTAGAGGGGATAGCCAAGCTGCTCGTGGATAATCTTCACATGGAAGCGATGATTAAGGTTCGTGTTGGATATGGTAATCGTGTACAGCAGATTCCAGAGATTACAGATTCTTTCCAGGAAGCGAAGATGGCATTGGAAGTTGGACGTGTTTTCTATGTGGAATGTGATACCATATCCTATGGAAGACTTGGAATTGGAAGATTAATCTACCAATTACCGATGAGCCTGTGCGAAATGTTCATTAAAGAAGTATTTGGTGACAATATTCCAGAAGTTTTAGATGATGAGGAAGCAATGTCGACAATTTCAAAGTTCTTTGAGAATAATTTGAATATTTCAGAGACTGCAAGACAATTATATGTTCATAGAAATACGTTAGTATATCGACTAGAGCGAATTGAGAAATCAATAGGCTTAGACATTCGTACATTTGATGACGCTATGACGTTTCGTATTGCAGTGATGGTCCTGGCACATATGAAGGATCAAAGAAAGTAGGAGAAAAGGAGTAAGTATGGCTAAGAAACAATCATACGACGCAAGTAGTATTTCAGTATTGGAAGGACTTGAAGCAGTTCGAAAAAGACCTGGAATGTATATTGGCAGTGTATCAAGAAAAGGATTAAATCATCTGATCTATGAGATCGTTGACAATTCAGTGGATGAACATCTGGCAGGGGAATGTGATACCATCTGGGTAACACTGGAGAAAGATGGTTCTTGTACTGTGGAAGATAATGGACGAGGAATCCCAGTAGGGATGCATGCCAAAGGAGTATCGGCAGCTCGTATTGTATTTTCAACTCTTCATGCCGGTGGTAAATTCGATAATTCTGCCTATAAGACAAGTGGTGGACTGCATGGTGTTGGTTCTTCGGTAGTGAATGCGCTTTCTACCTATTTGGACGTGGAAATTAGTCGTGATGGACTCATTCATCATGATCGCTATGAACAGGGGCACCCTGTGGTTGAGCTTGTGGATGGACTGCTTCCGACCATTGGTAAAGCCAGAAAGACTGGAACAAAGATTAATTTTCTCCCAGACCCGGAAATATTCGAGAAGACCAGATTTAAAGAAGATGAAGTAAAAAGCCGTATGCATGAGACTGCATACTTGAATCCAAAGCTTACGATTATCTATGAAGACCGTCGTGGAGAAGAAGTAGAACATATTGAATATCATGAGCCAGACGGGATTGTAGGATTCGTAAAGGACATGAACAAGGATTTAGAGGTCCTTCATGAAGTGATTTATTTCCAAGGGGAAAGTGAAGGAATCACAATCGAAGCTGCAATACAATATACCAATGAATTCCATGAGAACATCTTGGGTTTCTGTAACAATATTTATAATGCAGAAGGTGGAACACATATTACTGGTTTTAAGACTGTATTTACCACTGTGATTAATTCTTATGCCAGAGAACTCGGCATTTTAAAGGAGAAGGATCTGAACTTCACAGGAGCGGATGTACGTAATGGTATGACTGCGGTAGTATCCATCAAACATCCAGATCCACGTTTTGAAGGACAGACGAAGACGAAGCTGGATAATCAGGATGCTTCAAGAGCCACAGCGAAAGTGGTTGGCGATGAGATCCAGCTGTATTTTGATAAGAATTTAGAGGCGTTGAAGACAGTGATCTCCTGCGCAGAGAAGGCCGCGAAGATTCGTAGAACAGAGGAGAAGGCAAAGACCAATCTTTTGACCAAACAGAAATTCTCCTTTGATTCCAATGGAAAGCTTGCCAACTGTGAAAGTAGAGATGCAGGAAAATGCGAGATCTTTATCGTTGAGGGAGATTCCGCTGGGGGCTCAGCCAAAATGGCCAGAAACCGTATGTTCCAGGCAATTATGCCAATTCGTGGTAAGATATTAAACGTTGAGAAGGCAAGTATTGACAAGGTCTTAGCCAACGCAGAGATTAAGACCATGATCAATGCATTTGGCTGCGGATTTTCAGAAGGATATGGAAATGATTTTGACATTTCCAAGCTCCGTTATGACAAGATTATTATTATGGCAGATGCCGACGTGGATGGCGCGCACATCTCCACATTGCTTTTGACATTATTCTATCGCTTTATGCCAGAACTTATTTTTGAGGGACATGTCTATGTGGCAATGCCACCACTATATAAGGTAATTCCAAGTAAAGGTGAAGAAGAGTATTTGTATGATGATGCCGCTTTGGAACGCTATCGCAAAACCCATACTGGCAACTTTACACTTCAGCGATACAAAGGCCTTGGAGAAATGGATGCGGAACAGCTCTGGGAGACGACATTGAATCCTGAGACACGCATGTTAAAACGCATAGAAATCGAGGACGGAAGACTAGCGTCTGATGTGACAGCAATGCTTATGGGAACAGAAGTACCTCCAAGAAAAGCATTTATTTATGAAAACGCGAAGGATGCAGCGTTAGACGTATAGGAGAGGAAACAACATGCAGGAACAAAGCAATATTATTCAGACCGAATATTCGGAATTAATGCAAAAATCATATATTGATTATGCCATGAGTGTAATTGTCGCTCGTGCACTTCCAGACGTGAGAGATGGACTGAAACCAGTGCAGAGACGTACTCTTTATGATATGTACGAGCTGGGAATTCGCTATGATAAACCATATAGAAAGAGTGCCCGTATAGTCGGCGATACCATGGGTAAATACCATCCTCATGGAGATTCCTCTATCTATGATGCCCTTGTGGTAATGGCACAGGACTTCAAGAAAGGCCTTCCACTGGTAGATGGACATGGTAACTTTGGTTCCATCGAGGGTGATGGCGCCGCTGCAATGCGTTATACAGAAGCAAGACTACAGAAAATCACACAGGAAGCATATCTTGCTGATTTAGATAAAGATGTTGTGGATTTTGTCCCGAACTTTGATGAGACTGAGAAAGAACCAGAAGTACTTCCAGTAAAGGTGCCAAACCTGTTGATTAATGGTGCTGAGGGAATCGCTGTTGGTATGGCAACCAGCATTCCACCACACAATCTTACTGAGGTGCTAAATGGTGTTATCGCATACATGAAGAACCCAGATATCAATACAGAACAGATGATGGAATATATTCCTGGACCAGATTTCCCTACTGGGGGAATTGTAGCGAACAAAGATGAGCTTATGGCGATTTATTCCACAGGTATGGGTAAGATTAAGCTCCGTGGTAAGGTTGAAGTAGAGACTTTAAAGGGTGGAAAGGAACGTCTGGTTATTACCGAGATTCCATACACTATGATTGGCGCGAATATTGGCAAATTCTTAAATGATATTTACAGCTTGGTGGAGACAAAAAAGACAAGTGATATCGTAGATATTACCAACCAGTCTTCCAAGGACGGAATTCGTATTGTTCTGGATTTAAAGAAAGGTACAAATGTTGAGGAATTAGAGAACCTTCTCTATAAGAAGACCAAGCTGGAAGACACCTTTGGTGTAAATATGCTGGCGGTTGTGGACGGAAGACCGGAGACCATGGGAGTCGTCCCAATCATTCGCCATCATGTGAATTTCCAGTATGAGATTGCCACTCGTAAATACAAGACCTTGCTTGCAAAGGAGCTGGATAAGAAAGAGATTCAGGAAGGTCTTATTGCAGCATGCGATGTCATTGATTTAATCATTGAGATTCTCCGCGGAAGCAAGAATGTGAAGGAAGCAAAGGCATGCCTGGTAAATGGTGAGACCGCAAGCATTCGATTCAAATCAGAAGAATCTAAGAAAATGGCAGCACAGCTGCGTTTTACAGAGCGTCAGGCAAGCGCAATTCTGGAAATGCGTCTCTACAAACTGATCGGCTTGGAAATTGAAGCGTTGATGAAGGACCATGAAGAGACTCTGGCACATATTGCACAATATCAGGATATTCTTGAACATCGTTCCTCTATGGCAAAGGTAATCATCAAAGAACTGAAGGATTATATCAAAGAATATGGCACAGACCGTAAGACGGAGATTGATAATCTGAAAGAAGCAGTGGTAGTGGAGAAGAAGATTGAGGAGAAGGATGTAATCTTCTTGATGGATCGTTTTGGCTATGTGAAGAGTATTGATGTATCCATATATGAACGGAATAAAGAAACGGTTGATTCCGAGAATCGTATTGTATTTACCTGTAAAAATACTGATAAAATATGCATTTTCACCAATACAGGCAACATGCATTTATTGAAGATGCTGGACATTCCTTTTGGAAAATTAAGAGACAAAGGAATTCCGATTGATAACTTGAGTAACTATGACAGTCGTCTGGAGAATGTGATTCGCTTGGAAAGCTTATCTGAGTTATCCAATAAGCGCGTACTCTTTGGAACCAAGCAGACAATGCTGAAGGTGGTTGATGGCATGGAATTCGATGTGGCTAAGAGAACCACTGCGGCAACAAAGCTGTCAGAAGATGATGAAGTATTGGTTGTTTACCCACTGGAAGGAACAGAGACAATTGTTATGCGGTCAGAGAAAGATTCGTTTTTACGAATCGATTGTAATGTGATTCCAGAGAAGAAGAAAGGCGCGGTTGGTGTCCGAGGAATGAAGCTTGGCGCTGGAGAGAGCCTGACAGATATTTATGTACTGCCAGAGGGCAAAGAGAAGTCTGTTGAGGTAAAAGGCAAAGAAGTTGCACTGCATCGACTTCATGTGGGCAATCGCGATACAAAAGGGGTAAAGAAGTAGATTATGATGACATATGATGAGGCTAGAACATACATTAGCAACGTCTCCAAAACAGGAAGTATTCTGGGATTGGATAGTATCCGTGCACTGATGGCAGAGCTGTCCAATGTGCAGGATGCAATCCCAATTATTCATATAGCTGGAACCAATGGAAAAGGCTCAGTTGGAGCATACCTTGCTTCTATTTTGCAGGAAGAAGGACTCCATGTAGGACGATATTGTTCTCCTGCAGTGTTTGATCCATTGGAAGTGTGGCAATATGATGGCAGGAATATGTCACAGGATGAATATGCAAGCATTATGTCACAGGTAAAATCCGCCTGTGACATTGTTGTATCCAAAGGTGGCGTATATCCAACGGTATTTGAAGTGGAGACAGCGGCAGCGTTTCTTTATTTTTATCAGAAACAAGTAGATGTCCTGCTGCTAGAAACAGGAATGGGTGGAAGCACAGATGCCACGAATCTGATTCTACGGCCAATGGCATCTGTGATTACCACAATCAGCATGGATCACATGCAGTTTCTGGGAGATACATTATCTTTGATTGCTCAGGCAAAAGGCGGAATTATAAAGGAAGAATGCCCAGTGTTCTCGGCTATGCAGCAACCAGAGGTAGAACAGGTGCTCAACGCAATCGCAGGCAGGAAACATACGACAATCAAGTATGCAAACCTGGCATTTTCTAACGAAGGACCTGGAAGACTTGAAATACAGCAGGAGCTTCCCGGGGAGATGCATTTTATCTATGATGGAGTACCCTACACAACCTCCATGGCAGGTCATTACCAAATATATAATGCAGCCCTTGCCATTGAGGTATATAAGGGACTGCCACAATTACATAGACATAGTGTGGGAGAACAGATAGGAATCCTTCAAGAAGGGATTCGAAACGCCTATTGGCCAGGAAGATTTGAAGTGATTGGTCAGAACCCGTTGTTCATTGTGGATGGAGCACATAATGAGGATGCTGCAAAGCAACTGAAGGAAACTCTGGAAAACTGTTTTACAAATACAACTATAACTTATATAATAGGGGTACTTGCAGATAAGGAGCATGAGAAAATGCTACGGATTATGCTTCCGCTTGCAAAGAAAGTGTATACAGTTACTCCGGATAATGGAAGAGCAATGGATGGAATACAATTGGCAAAAGAGGCCAGAAATTATCATTCGGATGTGCAGGCCTGTGCGACGATTGAAGAGGCGGTTGAGCTTGCATTGCAGAACCCAAATCCCATTGTAGCATTTGGCTCGTTATCTTATCTGGGGGATTTAAAAAAAGCATTTTGGAAATTACAGAATGAAAGATAGAAAGCAGGAATGAACATGGTTGACAGAAAAAAGGTAGAAGAGGGAGTACGATTAATCTTAGAAGGAATCGGAGAAGATCCAGAGAGAGAAGGCCTAAGAGATACACCCAATCGTATAGCAAGAATGTATGAGGAGATTTTTGCGGGCTTAGATATGGATGCAAAAGAGCCATTGTCTAAGACATTTTCTTCTGAAAATAAAGAGATGGTGATTGAAAAAGATATTACATTTTATTCAACCTGCGAACATCATTTTATGCCTTTTTATGGAAAAGCACATGTGGCGTATATTCCAGATGGAAAGGTAGTGGGCTTAAGCAAGCTTGCAAGAACAGTTGAGGTATATGCCAAAAGACCACAGCTTCAGGAACAACTCACAAAGCAGATATGTGATGCCTTAATGGAGAACTTGAATCCTAAGGGCGCGATTGTAATGATAGAAGCGGAGCACATGTGCATGACCATGCGTGGAATCAAGAAGCCAGGCAGCCGAACCGTAACCTTTGCAATGGCAGGAGCATTTGAAGAAGATGCTGCGCTGCAGAATCGATTTTTCCAGATGGTAAGATAATAATACTATTTTTAGCATCGCGGAAGCAAAACGTAATAGGAACGAGTATAAACCGAGAAAATGATATCATGAGAAAAAAGAGACATCAAGAGAAATGACATCAAGAGAAAAGAAATGACATCACAAGAAGGGGAATGACATCATGAGAATAGGAAACCAAGAGTTTGATACAGCAAATAATACATATGTAATGGGAATTTTGAATGTGACACCAGATTCCTTTTCGGATGGTGGCAAATGGAACGGAATGGATGCAGCACTCAGGCATTGTGAAGAAATGATTGCAGATGGCGCCGCTATTATTGATGTGGGCGGAGAGTCTACCAGACCTGGATATACAAAGATTTCGGATCAGGAAGAGATGGAACGTACCGTCCCAGTAATTGAAGCGATAAAAGCTAATTTTGATGTTCCAATCTCCATTGACACATATAAAAGCCAGGTGGCAAAGGCAACCATCGAAGCTGGTGCAGACCTTGTGAATGATATCTGGGGCTTGAAATATGATCCAAAGATGGCTGGAGTTATTGCAGAAGCAGAAGTCACATGCTGTCTGATGCACAATCGTGACAATATGGAGTATCAATCTTTTATGAACGACATGCAGCAGGATTTAGAAGAGACCATCACACTTGCCAAACAGGCTGGAATCGCAGACAATAGGATTATTCTAGATCCAGGAGTGGGATTTGCCAAAAGCTATGAGAATAATTTAGAAGCAATAGCGAAAGTAGACGCTCTTCAGGCTCTCGGTTATCCAGTGCTTCTTGGAACCTCAAGAAAATCCGTTATAGGACTAACATTGGATCTTCCAGCAGCAGAACGCGTAGAAGGTACAGTGGTTACCACTGTTTATGCAGTGCAGAAGAAATGTGCATTTGTCCGTGTGCATGATGTGAAGGAAAATGTGCGGGCAATCAAAATGGCACAGGCCATTGAACGCTTTCGGTAGGAAGCAGGCTGAAAAATACGTGAAGTAAGTTAAGACAAGTAAATTGAGTCAAGTAAGTAACAATAATACATAGGCATTGTGAATGTAAAATGTTTCGCAATTATCTAGTAACAATAAAACAGAACAAGAGGATATATAAATTATCCGATTGATTAGGAGAGCATACGATGGATTTTATCACAATCACCCAACTGAAGATTTTTGCACATCATGGAGTGCTTGAAGAAGAGAAGAAAAACGGACAGGATTTCTTCCTGAATGTGAAGTTATATTTGGATTGTGCCAAAGCAGGGAAAAACGATAATCTAGAAGATGCATTGAATTATGCGGATGCTTGTCAGTTCATGACAGAGACATTTCAGCAGAAGTCCTATGACTTGATAGAAGCAGCAGCGGAGCATCTGTGTCAGGAATTATTGCTGCATTACGAAGCACTATCCAAAGTAGAATTAGAATTATGCAAACCCCATGCTCCAATTGGGCTTCCATTTGAAAATGTATCGATATCCATGATGAGACAATGGCACAAGGTATATTTATCTTTTGGCTCAAATATGGGAGATCGAAATGCTTATGTGGAGCAGGGAATTCAGGAACTGAAAGATAATATTGCAATTCGCAACGTGAGAGTATCGAAACTGCTTGAGACAGAACCATATGGATATGTGAATCAGGAGACATTTTTAAATGGCTGTTTATTCCTGGAGACATGGATGGGGGAAGAGGAACTCTTGGCATTTTTACATGAGGTAGAAGCTCATGCCAATCGTAAGCGTGTGGTCGTATGGGGACCAAGAACTTTGGATATGGACATTATATTCTATGATAAAGAGACCTATGAGAGTGAGAATTTGATTATCCCACATGTAGATATGGAGAATCGACTCTTTGTATTGGCTCCGCTGTGTGAGCTATGCCCAAATTATAGACATCCAATTTTGAAAAAAACGGTAAAACAGCTGCTGACCAAAGTGGAAAGAGAAACCATAAACAAAGCGGAAGAACAACAAAAAGAAGTAGAGCAGAATAATAAGAACTACAAAAAGAAGTAGAACAGAAACATAAACAAGTAAAGTAGAAACATAAATAGCCGCAGGAAACAAAAAAGCAGGAAGATTAGTTTAGAAATTGAGGAAATACAATGAAGGCAGTTTTATTTGATTTAGACGGAACATTAATTGATTCTTCAGAGGGGATTACGAAATCTGTGCAGTATGCACTGCAACACTTTGGGATTCAAGAGAAAAATCTGGAGAAGCTTTATCCTTTTATTGGACCACCACTGATGGATTCTTTTGAGCGTTATTATGGGTTCACGGAAGAGATGGCAAAAGAAGCAGTGGTACAATATCGAAAAAGATATACAGATATTGGCATTTTTGAATGCAGGCTTTATCCTGGGGTGAAAGATGTGCTGGCACAGTTGAAGCAGCAGGGGTATCGTATTGGAATGGCATCCTCTAAGCCAGAGGAAGCATGCAGAAGAATATTGGAACATTTTGAAATCCTTGATGACTTTGATGATGTGGTAGGCGCATCCTTTGATGGCAGAATCAGCACCAAAGAACAGGTTCTTGCAGAAGTATTCCGAAGATGGGAAGACATTCCATCTCAGAGAATGTGTCTGATTGGTGATACAATATTTGACGTGGAAGGCGCTAACAGTCACGATATCCCTTGTATTGCAGTATCTTTTGGATTTGGAGATATGGATAAGATGTTAGCAGCAGGAGCAGTGGCAAGGTGTGATGACTTTACAGAACTACCGGAAATTATCGCTGAACTGTAAATCGGTATATGCGGTAGGATGGATTCTTAGATTCGCACAGGAAAACAAAGAAAGAAGAGAATTATATGAAACAGACCTTACCTTACAAGATATGGATGATTGCTTATCCACTTGGAATTTATTATGTGGTAGCGACGATTACCATGTTTATTGCAGAATTTTTGCTGGGATCTGGCAACGAGAAGTATATGCTCTGCCAGATTATAGCAAGTGGTGTGACTATCCCATTTGTGTATCGATTCTACAGACAGGATCAGATGCAGTGGGGAATTGATAAGCCAGATCCTTGGATTTCAAAAGAACATATCACAAATACACTTATGATTATTCCAATTGCAGCACTTATTGCAGTGGGGCTAAACAATGTGATTCAAATGTCGCCACTGATTACAATGTCATCCTCTTATCAGGAGGCAAGCAATGCTTTCTATGGAAGTACATTTGCTTTAGAACTGCTGGGCTCAGCGTGTATTACTCCTTTATTAGAAGAATTGTTATATCGTGGCATAATATTTGGAAGATTGCGCAAACTGGTGGGAGTTATCCCTTCTATATTGATCTCGTCCTTTATTTTTGCATTTATGCATTTTAATCTTGTACAGTTTATCTATGCATTTTTGCTTGGTATTGTACTGGCGCTATGCATGGAACACTGTGGTCATATGTATGGAGCAGTGGTGGCACATATTACAGCCAATGGAATTGCAGTGATTCGAACGGAGACAGGAATACTGCAGAATACAACGGATAAAAGTACCTTCGCAATTACGGTTTCAATTGTAACTCTAGTTGTAGGAATCATATTGCTGGTATGGTATTTAAAGGGAATGAAGACAAAGGAAACAGCATAGTAGAGATATAATAGAAAAGATGTCAGTTTTGGCATCTTTTTTTGAAATTAGTATTGACCTTCCACTTGGTGGAAGGTGTAATCTCCAGATAACGAAGCGAGGAATGACGATGAAGATTAACGAAGTAGAACAGAAGGTTGGCATCACCAAAAAGAATATTCGCTTTTATGAAGAACAGGGATTGATTCATCCATCCAGAAACAGAGAAAACGGATATCGGGATTATTCGAACGATGAGGTAGAAAGTTTAAACAAGATTAAATTATTGAGAAAGCTTTCTGTACCAATTGAGGAAATCCGGAAGATTCAAGAAAACAATATATCTTTAGCTGAATGTCTGGAACGCCATGCCGTTTATCTGAATCATGAAGAAAAGAATCTTTCTATTATGAAAGAGATGTGTGAGAAGATAAATGAAGAGGAGGATAGCTTTGAATCTTTGAAAGTGGAGCAGTATCTGGAGGAGATGAGTGTCCTTGAGGAAGGAGGTACACAATTTATGGATGTAAAAAAGAGAGACCAGAAGAAGAAATATGGACCTCTCATAGCTACTGCAGTTGTGATTGTGTTCATGGGAGTAGTGATAGCACTTCAGATTTGGGGAGAAATCGTGGAACCAATGCCAATTCCTCTATTTCTGATTTTTCTGGCAATTCCATTCGTCGTTATCGTTGGAACGGTTATGGCATTAATACAAAGATTAAAAGAAATTGAAGGAGGAGAAGAGAATGAAGCTTCTAAATATTGATTACATTCCAGGAAAAGAACTTGAGGCACTGGGAATTGTAAAAGGGACGATTGTCCAATCAAAGAACTTTGGCAAGGATTTTATGTCAGCAATGAAGACTCTTGTAGGTGGGGAAATTAAAGATTACACAGAGATGCTCACAGAAGCAAGACAGATTGCAATGAAACGAATGGTGGATGAGGCAGAAGAGCTTGGTGCGGATGCAGTCATTAATGTTCGATTCAGCTCTTCCTCTATGATGCAGGGGGCTGCGGAAGTGGTGGCTTATGGAACAGCAGTAAAAATTGTAGGAGAAGGGAGGTAGTGGCGATGTATGAGATATCATCGGCTACATATATTTTCCTTATTTTAACAACAATACTTGCAATTGCGATTCCGGTTGCAATGCTAATTATATGGAGATTAAAGACAAAAGAGAAAATCATGCCTGCAATAGTAGGGGCGATCATTTTTGTGGCGTTTGCATTGGTACTTGAAGGAATTCCCAAAGCAATTTTCTTTGCAGGTGGCACAGAGATATCGAAATACGTTCTATCGCATGCATGGGCATATATATTACTTGGGACTCTGCTTGCAGGAGTTTTTGAGGAGACAGGCCGATTTGTTGCATTTCGCTTTCTCTTGAAAAAGTATCAAAATAAAGCAACATCGGTGATGTATGGAATTGGACATGGGGGAATAGAGAGTGCAATTATATTAGGAATTACTTGCGTGAATTATATTGCCATTGCGGTAATGATGCAGAACGGAAGCATTGATTCACTGATTGCGGCTACCCCGCAGAGCCAGGTGCAGGCAATGAATGATACCTTTTCTGCAATTGCTTCCTTTGGTGCAATGGATTGCTTCTTGGCGATAATTGAACGGGTTTGTGCAATTGTGCTACATATCTCACTATCAGTTGTTGTGTTTGAAGCAGTAAGAAAGCCAGGAAAGATGTGGATGTTCCCTTTGGCAATTGTGCTCCATATGATATTCGACGTTCCAGCAGCAATGCATCAATTGGGAATGCTGCCCATGACAGCGTGTGAGATTATTCTGGTGATTGAGACTGCTGTCGTTGCAGTAATTGGATTTAGATTTTATCGATCAATGAAATAGATAGACAATTGTTTCACAAACTTATTTGAACGAAAAGCTTGCTGTTGGCAAGCTTTTTGTTCATTATGGTGAATCGTATGCTCAATTTCTTAGCCTGAGAGAAAAGAAAACGCATAGAATCCTTCATTTGCTTGCCTTGGTAAGAAAAAATTGAAATCAAGATAAATATGAGCTTGATAATCTTCTATTCTAGAAGATGGAACACCTGTAAAATATTACTTTTCATATAATTTACCTGTCTAAAATCTGCTTTTTATCAATTATTTATCGACCATAAGCCTGTAAAATAATCCATATTTAATGTTTTACATGTGTTGAAGTGAAAAATCTCATTTACCGATAACTATATTCGAAAAAATAACATGTAAATTATTGTATTCGTTTTCATTTACATGTTTCTTACATAAACAAATACATTTCAGATGCAATTTTTCCGATTATCAAAAATAATACCCACTGTAAATGAATCTCAATTCATTGAAATCCAGAAATTAAAGTAGAAAATGACAGACACAATTCAGACACAATTTGATTTACGAACATAAAAATGAAATGTGATAATAAAAAGATAAAAGAGAAAAGATAGTAAATACACAAGAAAATGTGCGTATGAGTATATAAATAAGATAAAATGCAAATACAATAAAAGTAAAGAAAATAAAATAGACGAATAATCAGACAATAGAAAAAAATAAATGGTTTACTTTGGTAAAGCATTGATGTATTATTTTTATTATCAATAAATCATTTGTCGGGAAAGGATAAGGCTATGAAAGAACAGTGGAATGAAAGCACAGCAAAAGCTGTTGGTATGTATGATCCGAAATTTGAGCATGACAACTGTGGAATCGGTGCTGTTGTGAACATTAAAGGTGTGAAAACACATCAGACCGTCGAGAACGCAATTAAGATTGTCGAGAATTTAAAGCATAGAGCAGGTAAAGATGCAGATGGAAAGACAGGTGACGGAGTAGGCATCCTTCTACAGATTTCACATAAGTTTTTCTCAAAGGCAGTAAAACCTCTTGGATTTGAGCTGGGAGAAGAAAGAGATTATGGTGTGGGAATGTTCTTCTTCCCACAGGATGAATTGAAACGGAATCAGTCTAAGAAGATGTTTGAAGTCATCATTGAGAAGGAAGGAATGGAATTCCTTGGATGGCGTGAAGTTCCAATTGAATCAGACAAGCTTGGTGAGAAAGCATTAGATTGTATGCCATGTATCATGCAGGCATTTATGAAGAGACCAGATGGTGTCGCAAAGGGATTGGATTTTGATCGTAAGTTATATATTGCAAGACGTGTATTCGAACAGTCAAATGATGATACCTATGTAGTATCTTTATCAAGTAGAACAATTGTATATAAAGGTATGTTTTTAGTAGAACAGCTAAGACAGTTCTTTACAGATCTTCAGGATCCAGATTATGAATCTGCAATTGCAACGGTACACTCTAGATTTTCTACCAACACGAATCCAAGCTGGGAGAGAGCACATCCAAACAGATTTATTGTACATAATGGTGAGATTAATACAATCCGTGGTAATGCAGATAAAATGCTTGCTCGTGAAGAAACAATGGAATCTGAGTCACTTGCTGGAGAATTCCAGAAGGTACTCCCTGTTATTAATACAGAAGGATCGGATTCCGCAATGTTGGATAACACTTTAGAGTTCCTTGTGATGAGCGGTATGGAACTTCCTCTTGCGGTTATGATTATGATTCCAGAGCCATGGGCGAATAACAAAATCATGACACAGAAGAAGAAAGACTTCTATCAGTATTATGCAACCATGATGGAGCCATGGGATGGACCAGCTTCTATTCTTTTCTCCGATGGAGATATTATGGGAGCGGTTCTTGATCGTAATGGACTTCGTCCTTCTCGTTACTACATCACAGAGGATGATCAGCTGATTTTATCATCAGAGGTTGGGGTGCTAGAGATTGATCCTACCAAGATCGTGAAAAAGGATCGTCTAAGACCAGGCAAGATGCTCTTGGTTGATACCGTGAATGGAAAAGTCATTGATGATGACGAAATTAAAGAGAAATATGCTGGCAAATTACCATATGGTGAATGGCTTGACCGCAATATTGTAATGCTGCAGGATTTGAAAATTCCTAACGAGAGAGTTCCAGAATACCAGAAGGAAGAACGCCAGAGAATGCAGAAAGCATTTGGCTACACCTATGAGTCATTGAAGGATAACATTCTTCCGATGGCAGCAAACGGAGCGGAAGGAACCGCAGCAATGGGAACCGATACACCACTCGCAGCACTTTCCGGCAATCAGGAGCCACTGTTTAACTACTTTAAGCAGCTGTTTGCCCAGGTAACCAACCCACCGATCGATTCCATTCGTGAGGAAGTGGTAACCTCTACCACTGTTTATATTGGATCGGCTGGTAACCTTTTGGAGGATAAGCCAGAGAACTGTAAGGTCCTTCGGGTAAGCAATCCAATTTTGACAAATACAGACCTTATGAAGATTCGCTCCATGAAGGTGCCTGGGTTCAAGGTTGAGACAATTCCAATCGTATATTATAAGAACACAAGCCTGGAAAAAGCCGTAGAGCGTTTATATGTGGAAGCAGACCGTGCATTCCGTGATGGTGCAAACATCATCATTCTCTCTGACCGCGGCGTGGATGAGAACCATGTTCCAATTCCGTCATTACTGGCAGTATCTGCGTTACAGCAGTACCTGGTAAAAACCAAAAAGAGAACTTCGCTTTCACTGATTCTAGAGTCTGGAGAGCCTAGAGAGGTTCATCATTTTGCAACTTTACTTGGATTTGGCGCAAGTGCAATCAACCCATATCTTGCTCAGGATACTGTAAAACAGCTGGTAGATGAGCATATGTTAGACAAGGATTACTACGCAGCAATCGATGATTACAATCACGCAATCTTAAATGGCATTGTAAAAATCGCAGCGAAAATGGGTATTTCAACTATTCAGTCCTACATGGGCTCTAAGATTTTTGAAGCAATTGGAATTGATAAGAGTGTGATCGACAAATACTTTACCAATACCGTAAGCCGTATCGGCGGAATTACCATGACAGATATTGAAAGAGATGTGAACTCCCTTCATTCTGCAGCTTACGATCCACTGGGATTAGAATCGGATCTGACCCTTGATAGTAAGGGACGTCATAAGATGAGAAGCGGAGCAGATGCACATTTGTATAATCCAGCAACCATTCATTTGCTTCAGCAGGCAACACAAAGAGGCGACTATGACATCTTTAAGCAGTATACCAATCTTGTGGATGAAGAGCAGAAGTATACAAATATCCGTGGACTTATGGAATTCAAATATCCGAAAAAGGGTGTTCCTTTGGAAGAGGTTGAAAGTGTAGAGTCCATTGTTACAAGATTTAAGACAGGAGCAATGTCATATGGCTCTATTTCAAAAGAAGCCCATGAGACACTTGCAATTGCAATGAACCATCTGCACGGTAAATCAAACACTGGAGAAGGTGGAGAAGATAAAGACCGCCTGACCGTTGGGACAGATGGAAAAAATAAATGCTCTGCAATCAAGCAGGTAGCATCCGGCCGGTTCGGTGTTACAAGCAGATATCTTACAAGTGCCCAGGAGATTCAGATCAAGATGGCGCAGGGAGCAAAACCAGGAGAAGGCGGACATCTTCCAGGAAAGAAGGTATATCCTTGGATTGCCAAGACAAGACTTTCTACACCAGGAGTTGCATTGATTTCTCCACCACCACATCACGATATCTATTCCATCGAAGATTTGGAACAGTTAATCTTTGATTTGAAGAATGCCAATAGAGATGCACGTATTTCCGTAAAATTAGTATCCGAAGCAGGTGTTGGTACGGTAGCGGCAGGTGTTGCCAAAGCAGGCGCACAGGTTATTCTGATTTCTGGTTATGACGGAGGAACAGGAGCGGCACCAAGCAGCTCTATCCACAATGCAGGACTTCCATGGGAGCTTGGACTTGCAGAGACACACCAGACTCTGATTATGAATGGACTTCGTAATAAGGTAAGAATTGAGACCGATGGAAAACTCATGAGTGGCCGTGACGTCGCAATTGCTGCCGCACTTGGTGCAGAGGAATTCGGTTTTGCAACAGCTCCACTTGTAACCATGGGCTGCGTGATGATGCGAGTATGTAACTTAGATACCTGCCCAGCTGGTATTGCAACACAGAATCCAGAGCTTCGTAAACGTTTTGCAGGAAAACCTGAATATGTTGAGAACTTTATGCTTTTTATCGCGCAGGAGTTAAGAGAATACATGGCGCGTCTTGGATGCCGTACGCTAGATGAACTCGTTGGCAGAAGTGATCTTCTTGAGGTTCGTGAGGAGTTATCCGACAGAGAAGCAAAATTGGATTTGACAAGAATTCTCAGCAATCCATTTGCTGGACCAAAGGATAAAGTAATCTTTGATCCAAAGCATGTATATGACTTTGAATTAGAAAAGACAAAGGATCTCACGGTTCTTTTGAAACAGCTTCTTCCAGCACTTGAGAAGAAACAGAAGAGAATGATTGAGACGGAAGTGACGAATACTGATCGTTCCTTTGGAACAATCTTTGGCTCTGAGATTACCAAGCGTTATGATGATACCTTAGAGGAGGATACCTTCCTTGTAAAATGTAGTGGTGCCGGCGGACAGTCATTTGGTGCATTTATCCCTAAGGGACTTACGCTGGAACTGATTGGAGATTCCAATGATTACTTTGGAAAAGGCTTATCTGGTGGAAAATTGATCGTATACCCACCAACCGGTGTGAAGTATGAAAAAGACGAGAACATCATCATCGGTAACGTTGCACTTTATGGTGCTACAAGCGGTAAAGCATTTATAAACGGTGTAGCAGGAGAGCGATTCTGTGTACGTAACTCTGGGGCAACGGCAGTGGTAGAAGGAGTTGGAGATCACGGATGTGAATACATGACGGGCGGTCGTGTGGTTGTGCTAGGTAAAACTGGAAAGAACTTCGCTGCAGGAATGAGCGGTGGAATTGCTTATGTGCTGGATGAGGATAATGATCTGTACATGAGAACCAACAAATCTATGGTATTTACTGAGGATGTAAGTAACAAATATGATGTCCTGGAATTAAAGGAAATGATCAAAGAGCATGTAACACAGACCAACTCAGAAAAAGGAAAAGAGATCTTAGATAATTTCAGCGAATATCTGCCGAAATTCAAAAAGGTAATTCCTTATGATTACAATCGCATGTTAATGGCAATCGTTCAGATGGAAGAAAAAGGATTGAACGCAGAACAGGCACAGATCGAAGCATTTTATGCTAATACAAGAAATTAAGGAGGGAAAAGAACACAATGGGAAAGCCAACAGGATTTTTAGAATATGAAAGAGAGACAGCGAAATCGGTTGAACCAAAGAAAAGAATTCAAAACTTTAATGAATTCCATACTTTTCTCTCAAAAGAAGAACAACAGAAACAGGCTGCGCGATGCATGGCCTGTGGAGTTCCTTTCTGCCAGTCAGGAATGACATTGGCAGGAATGACCTCTGGGTGCCCACTTCACAATCTCGTTCCAGAATGGAATGACCTTGTATACACCGGAAACTGGGAACAGGCATATAACCGTCTGCACAAGACTAATAATTTTCCAGAATTCACTTCAAGAGTATGCCCAGCACTCTGTGAAAAGGCATGCACCTGTGGACACTGGGATGAACCAGTATCTGTTCGCGACAATGAACACGGAATTATCGAGACCGCATATGAAAAGGGATACGCAGCACCAAAGCCGCCAGAAGTACATACAGGAAAGAAAGTTGCAATTGTGGGGTCTGGTCCTTCCGGACTTGCAGCAGCGGATCAGTTGAATCACAGAGGTCACTTGGTCACAGTATTTGAAAGAGAAGACCGAGTAGGTGGACTTCTCATGTATGGAATTCCAAATATGAAACTGGAGAAACAGATCATCGACCGTAAAGTGGAAGTGATGAAAGCCGAAGGCGTGGTATTCAAGACGGGCGTAAACGTCGGTGTGGATGTAAAACCGAAGGACTTACTGAAAGAGTTTGACCGCGTAATCCTCTGCTGTGGAGCAAAGAATCCACGTGACATCAAAGCACCAGGAAGAGATGCAGAAGGCATCTATTTTGCAGTGGATTTTTTGACACAGACCACAAAGAGTTTATTAAACTCTAATTTGAAGGATGGCAAATTCGTATCTGCCAAAGGAAAGAATGTGGTAATCATCGGTGGTGGCGACACAGGAAATGACTGTGTAGGAACCTCTATCAGACAGGGAGCCAAATCAGTAACACAGCTTGAAATGATGCCATGTCCTCCAGTGGAGCGCGCTGCAAATAATCCTTGGCCAGAATGGCCAAAGGTCTTAAAGACGGATTATGGTCAGGAAGAAGCAATTGCGGTGTTTGGAACAGATCCGCGTATTTATCAGACCACAGTAAAAGAATTTCATAAAGATAAGAATGGCAAATTAAATGGAATCACAATTGTGCAATTAGAGAGCAAAAAGGACAAAGAGACCGGACGTATGTCAATGGTCGAAGTGGCAGGCTCAGAAAAGAAGATTCCTGCAGAATTAGTATTAATCGCAGCAGGCTTTTTAGGAACCGAGAAATACGTAGCAGATGCGTTTGGCGTAGAAATGACCCAGCGCACAAATGTAAGTACACCTGAAGGCAGCTATGCCACAAACGTAAAGAACGTATTTGCAGCAGGTGACACCCATAGAGGACAATCCCTTGTGGTGTGGGCAATTCGCGAAGGCCGCGAAGTCGCTCATGAAGTAGACGAAAGCCTAATGGGCTACTCCTACCTCTCAATCCAGTAGGGACGGGGTATTTCTTGTTCTGGGACGGGGTTTTTTCCGTTTCGGGACGGGGTTTTTCTTGTTTCGGGACGGAGTATTTTTATGAAAACCCCGTCCCGAAACGGAAAAAACCCCGTCCCAGAACGACGAAAACCCCGTCCCAATATAAGATTTTCATGGAATCTTCACATAACCATCATATTGATGCTTTACATTGAAAGCATGTAGAGGAAATAAAGATGCCAGACATTATAGATGTAAGTAAACGGATTAAGTCAGGCAGGAAAGATGTGGTGGTATGAAGAAAAAGAAAATTGGATTGATAATTGGCATGGTGGCAATATTGATGGCTGTAATTTTGATAGCCATTATTTTTATTTGGAAAAAGAATACAGTGACCTTGGAAGAAAAGAGCGCCAAAATCGCATTGTCAGATAGCGGAACAACCTATGAAGGCGCAGGGGTGACAGTGGACGAAGATAAGGTGACAATCACAAACCCAGGAGAGTATGAAGTGTCGGGAGCCTTGTCAGATGGAAGACTGATTATTGATGTCCCAAGTGGAACGGTTCATGTGACGCTTGCTGGAGTAAGCATTACCAGTGAAGATAAGGATGCAATATACTCGAAGGATGCTGCGGATGTGAATATTACTGTAGCAGATGGAACTGAAAATACACTGATTAGTGGCACAGAGGGCTTTGAAATAGAAGAAAGTGAGCTGGATGATGACGGTTCCATCAAGAATAAACAGAAGTCAGCTATCTATGTAAAGGGAAATCTGGCAATTACTGGTGAAGGAACTTTAGGTGTTACGGGATATATCAATAACGGAATTCAAGCCAAAGGGACATTAAGCGTGGCGGATGCGAATATCACCATTGATGCGCAGAACCATGGAATGAAATCTGGAGACGAGATGACGCTTTTGTCTGGAACTTACAATATCGTATCAGTGGAGGATGCATTTCAATCGGATCTCAACATCACTATTTCAGACGGGACCTATCAGATAGAAGCCGGCGATGATGGAATTCATGCAGATGGAGAGCTTACAATCGATAACGGAACCATTACAATCGCGAAGTCTAATGAAGGATTGGAAGGGCATATCGTAACTATCAATGATGGAACAATCGATATAACTTCCTCGGATGATGGAATCAATGCAAACGATGGCAGCTCAACCGGATTTGGGATGGGCGGCGGCATGAATAAGCAGGATTTTAGCGGCGAGGCACCAGAAGGAATGGCAGGAGATGGAACCGCGCCAACAGCACCAGAGGGAATGGCAGGAGACGGCACCGCGCCAACAGCACCAGAAGGAATGGCAGGAGACGGCACCGCGCCAACAGCACCAGAAGGAATGCCGGAGGACGGCACCATGCCGACAGCACCGGAAGGAATGCCGGAGGACGGCACTATGCCAACTCCTCCAGATGGTACGGATACAGAATCTATGGAGGCACCTTCGATGGAAAATGCACAGAATCCGGATTCCACACAGGAACCATCCCAGGATGAGGAAAACACAGAGGAAGAATCCGAGGTTGACACCACTACGATACCAGAGCTTACCATCAATGGGGGCACTATACATGTAAATGCAGAAGGAGATGGACTTGACTCCAATGGAAACATGACAATAAACGGCGGCGAAGTATACGTAGATGGTCCTTCAAACGGCGGTAATTCTGCTTTAGATTATGGCTCAGAGAACAGTGGAATCCTTACCATAAACGGCGGCACAGTGGTTGCAATCGGAATGTCTGACATGTTAGAAGCTGTGGACAGCACTTCAACACAGGAATCTGTTATGTTTGTATTTAGCTCCACCGTGAATCAAGGAACTGAGGTAAAAGTGGCAGACAGCAATGGAAATGAAATAATATCCTTTACACCCGCCAAAAACGCAGATAGTGTAATTCTCAGTACACCAGATATGGAACAGGGCGTAACCTATACATTTTCTTACGGAGGGACTTCAGAAGAGATTACTGCAACAGAAATCAATGCAACCAACTACACTGGAAAAGGCATGGGTGGTGGCATGCAAGATGGAGAAAGACCAAACCGCGGAGATTTCCAAAATGGAGCTAACTCAGGAAATGTAGAAAATAAAAAAGATAACATGAATCAAGACTCAGACCAAGACAGCCAGAGTGAGGACACGGACAAAGACGATTCCATATAGAATGTAATAAAAATATAATCTAGAATTAAGAAATAATATAAAACGTGATATAAAGCCTGAGATAGGAAGAACTCCAGAAGATGGGAAGATACATCTTTTGGAGTTCTTTTTTACCTTAGCACATGAAAGTGTGCAATTTGCTTGTTTCCCAGAGAGGGGAAGTAGTGTATAATGGGCAGGAATATGCAAAGGAGAATTGTGAGAACATGCCAAAAATTGTGTTTTTTGATATTGACGGTACCATATGGGATGAAAAGATGGAAATTCCTCATAGCACTGTAGAAACAATACAGCAGCTGAAGGATAAAGGACATAAGACATTCATTTGCTCAGGACGGGGAAGAGCCAATATACGTTCCAAGAAGCTGCTAAGTCTCGGCTTCGACGGCATCATTGCTTCCTGCGGGAATCATATTGAGATGGACGGAGAAATAATCTATCAGAAGCTTCTGCCACAGGAATTGATTCGTCGGGCGATTCAATTGTTAGAAGAGAATCATATGCCAGTGGTGCTTGAAGGTCCAACTTATCATTGGGTAGACGAGGATGCTTTCGCAGACGATCCTTTTGTGGATTATATCCGTGAGGAAATGGGAGAATTTGCAGTGCCAATCACAGGCTACGAAGGGGAATACGTAATCAATAAGTTCAGTGCTGACATTATGCCAGATACGAATTTTGAAAATGTACAGAAGGCTTTAGAAAATGAATTGGATTTTCTTGTGCATCCAGGCGCTCCGTTTCAGGTGGTTGAATTTATTCCGAAGGGAACTTCAAAAGCCACTGGAATCCAGAAGGTGTGTGAGCTTTTGGGAGTAGATGTGGCAGATACCTATGCAATCGGGGACAGTGTGAATGATTTAGATATGCTGACCTTTGTTGGGCATGGCATTGCAATGGGGAATGGAACACCAGTTGCCAAAGAAGCAGCAGAGTATGTGACAACGGGCATCAAGGAAGATGGAATTAAGCATGCAATGGAGCATTATGGCTTAATCTAGGTCACCAAATGCCCAGAAAAAGCTGCCAGTGACAGGTGATTTCGATAAGAACGTATCCATTTTCCAATATTTATAAAAAAAGTATAAAATTGAGATAATAATAAAAAAGTGAGCATTTGAGAGAATAAATGAGTAAATAAAAGAATATAATGGAAAATGTGCAGATTTTTATAGTTGCGATTATAAAACTAAAAATCTATTATATAACCATCGATTAGCACTCGATTTAAAAGAGTGCTAATAACAACAAACAAAACGAAATAGAATATAGAAACAAGGAGGCAACAAAAATGAAATTAGTACCATTATCAGACAGAGTTGTTTTGAAACAGGTTGAGGCAGAAGAGACTACCAAATCTGGAATTATTTTGACAAGCGCAGCACAGGAAAAGCCACAGGAAGCAGAAGTAATTGCAGTAGGACCTGGCGGAATGGTGGATGGCAAAGAAGTTACCATGCAGGTAAAAGCTGGACAGAAGGTAATCTACTCCAAATATGCTGGTACAGAAGTAAAGCTTGACGGAGAAGAATATATTATCGTAAAACAGAACGATATTCTTGCAGTTGTAGAATAAGAAGTAAAGCAATTCGTAATAAAATAAGAGAATAAGAAAGAGGTTGATTATCATGGCAAAAGAAATTAAATACGGATCAGAAGCAAGAGCTGCTTTAGGAGCAGGTGTTGATAAATTAGCAAATACAGTTCGTGTTACACTTGGACCAAAAGGAAGAAATGTTGTATTAGATAAATCCTTTGGCGCACCACTTATCACAAACGATGGTGTTACCATTGCAAAAGAAGTTGAATTAGAAGATGCTTTTGAGAACATGGGAGCACAGTTAGTAAAAGAAGTTGCAACCAAGACCAACGACGTTGCAGGTGATGGTACTACAACCGCTACCGTATTAACACAGGCAATGGTTCAGGAAGGTATGAAGAACCTGGAAGCTGGAGCTAACCCAATCGTATTAAGACGTGGTATGAAAAAAGCAACAGATACCGCTGTAACAGCCTTGAAAGAGATGAGCCAGAAAGTAAACGGCAAAGATCAGATCGCGAAAGTAGCAGCAATCTCTGCTGGAGACGAAGAGGTTGGTAACTTAGTAGCAGATGCTATGGAGAAAGTATCCAATGATGGCGTTATCACAATTGAAGAATCTAAGACCATGGAGACAGAGCTTGACCTTGTAGAAGGTATGCAGTTCGACCGTGGATATCTTTCCGCATATATGTGCACAGACATGGATAAAATGGAAGCTGTATTAGATGATCCATATATCCTGATTACAGATAAGAAAATCTCTAACATTCAGGAGATCCTTCCATTATTAGAGCAGGTAGTACAGTCTGGTGCAAAATTACTCATCATCGCTGAAGATGTGGAAGGTGAAGCATTAACCACATTAATCGTTAATAAATTACGTGGAACCTTCAATGTTGTCGCTGTAAAGGCTCCAGGATATGGTGATAGAAGAAAAGCAATGCTTGAGGATATCGCAGTATTAACTGGTGGTCAGGTAATCAGCTCAGATCTTGGACTTGAACTGAAAGATACAACTCTTGAACAGTTAGGACGTGCAAAATCTGTAAAAGTTGCAAAAGAGAACACCGTTATTGTTGATGGTGCTGGAGATAAAGAAGCTATCCAGGGAAGAATCAAACAGATTCGTGGACAGATCGAAGAGACAACATCTGAATTTGATAAAGAGAAACTTCAGGAAAGACTTGCAAAAATGGCAGGCGGCGTAGCTGTTATCCGTGTAGGCGCTGCTACTGAGACAGAGATGAAAGAAGCAAAGCTTCGTATGGAAGATGCATTAAATGCAACAAGAGCAGCAGTGGAAGAAGGAATTATCGCAGGCGGCGGATCTGCTTATATCCACGCTTCTAAAAAGGTAGCAGAGCTTGCTGAGACCTTAGAAGGAGACGAGAAGACCGGTGCAAAGGTAATCTTAAAGGCATTGGAATCTCCACTTTACTACATCGCTGCCAATGCAGGATTAGAAGGCGCTGTTATTATTAATAAAGTAAAAGAAGCAAAACCAGGAATGGGATTCAACGCTGCTACAGAGGAATATGTAGACATGGTTGATAATGGAATCCTTGACCCAGTTAAGGTAACAAGAAGCGCTTTACAGAATGCAACCTCTGTTGCTTCTACATTACTGACAACAGAATCAGCTGTTGCAACAATCAAAGAAGACGTTCCAGCAATGCCAGCAGGTGGCGCAGGAATGGGCGGAATGATGTAATTTTAAAAAAGTAATAATTAATACCTCATGTGGTATCAATAACTAGGTAAAATAAGATGGAAAGCTATGACATGAATCCTTGAAAAACCAAGGAATGTTATGGCTTTTCATTTTTTTTTACCTATGTTATACTCATATGCGAGGGCACGTTTGAAGGACAAAAAATGCACAAAAACGTGAGCGATAATGTATAACGAGAAGGCATGAATAGGAGACGAATAAATGGAAAACTATATTACATTGACAATTGGCAAACAGAAGAATATTGCACTGGTTGCGCATGATGGAAAGAAGCCAGAGCTTATTCAGTGGTGCGAAGATAATAAGAAGATTTTGATGAACCATTTCTTATGTGGAACTGGTACAACAGCGCGTATGATTACAGATAAGACAGGACTTCCAGTCCGTGGATATAACAGCGGTCCACTTGGCGGAGATCAGCAGATCGGAGCTAAAATCGTGGAGGGAAAGGTAGACTTTATTGTTTTCTTTGCAGATCCATTGACGGCACAGCCACATGACCCGGATGTAAAAGCCCTTATGCGTATTGCACAGGTATATGATATTCCTATGGCAATTAACAAGGCATCCGCAGATTTTATGATTAAATCGATCTATATGGATCAGGAATATGATCATGATATCATCAATTTTCAGAAAAATATTAAAGATCGTTCAGAAACGTTATAATCGGAGGAATATATGAGTAAAGTTATCGTTGTGACTGACAGCAATAGTGGTATTACACAGGCAGAATCCAAAGAACTCGGTTTGGTTGTAATGCCTATGCCGTTTTACATAAACGGACAGATGTTTTATGAAGACATCGACCTTACCCAGGAACAGTTTTATGAAAAATTGGAGCAGGGTGGCGAGATTAAGACTTCCATGCCACTGGTAGGAGATGTGACAGATAAATGGGATGAACTGCTAAAAGAATACGATGAAATTGTATATATTCCAATGTCATCTGGACTGAGCAGCTCCTGTGAGACAGCCTATATGCTGTCACAGGACTATGATGGAAAGGTTCAGGTAGTCAATAATCAGAGAATCTCGGTTACAATGAGACAATCCGTACTAGATGCTAAAATGCTTGTAGAACAAGGGAAAAGCGCAGAAGAAATCAAAAATATCTTAGAAGACAAGAAATTGGAATCCTCAATCTATATCATGGTGGATACCTTAGATTATCTGAAGAAAGGTGGAAGAATCACACCTGCAGCAGCAGCCCTTGGCACATTATTAAAGCTGAAACCGGTACTGCAGATTCAGGGAGAGCGATTGGACGCATTTGCCAAAGCTAGAACCGTAAAACAGGCCAAAAATCTTATGATGGATGCCATGAAGAAGGATTTTGAGACTCGTTTCGGCAGTGCGGATGGAGCAAAAATGAATTTAGAGATCGCATATACCAAAGATCTGGAGGCTGCAATGGCATTTAAAGAAGAGGTGCAGGCTCAGTTCCCAAATAATGAGATCGTAATGAATCCGCTATCCCTTAGTGTTTCCTGTCATATTGGACCAGGAGCACTGGCGATTGCATGCTCAAAAAAGATAGACGCATAAGATAGAAGAGGATGTATCTTTATATATGGACATTAATTTAGAGTACTATAAGATCTTTTATTATGTTGTGAAGAATCAAAGTATTACCCTTGCAGCTGAGAAACTATCCATTTCTCAGCCGGCGGTAAGTCAGGCAGTCAAGAATCTGGAGAAGGCCCTTGGCTGCAAGCTTTTTGTGCGTATGGCAAAAGGCGTTCGACTGACCAACGAGGGCGAGGTGCTGTTTAATTACGTGGAGCGTGGTTATGAAAGTATCCTCGCAGGAGAGAAGAAGCTTGGTGAGATTCTGGACCTGGAAGGCGGCGAGATCTGTATTGGAGCCAGCGACATGACACTACAATTCTATCTGCTGTCTTATCTGGAGCATTTTCACGAAATGTATCCTGATATTAAGGTGACCGTTACCAATGCACCGACACCGGAGACGGTGGAACACCTAAATGATGGAAGAATAGACTTTGGAGTGGTGAGTACACCAATCAATGTAAAGCATGGATTTGTGGAGATTCCGGTACGCAAAATTCGTGATGTGTTTGTGGCAGGAAGAAAGTTCGAATATCTAAAGGGCGAACACTTAAAGTATCGCGATCTGGTGAAGCTTCCAGTGATGTGCCTGGAAGGAGAGACTTCCACCAGACAATATGTGAAGGAATTCCTTGCCAAAGAAAAGGTACAGCTGCATCCAGAATTTGAGCTGGCTACCAGCGATATGCTGATTCAATTTGCCAAAAGAAGTCTTGGAGTGGCAAGCATTGTGGAAGATTTTGCCATAAATGAGATCGAAAAGGGAAATCTATTTGAACTTAAATTTGATAAAGAGATTCCCATGCGAGAGTTCTGTATTATCTTCAATGAGAAAATTCCCATGTCCACGGCGGCACAGAAGCTTCTTCAAATGCTGATAGAACAAGAAATATAATCAAAACTTATGCAGTATATAAGAAACATTGATTTTACTTATATGAATTTTTGCTTTATAATCAGAAAGTAAAAGCGGACAGGTTTTTACATCTGTCCGCTTTTCTATGTTGCCACGAGGTGGTGCCAAGCACCGGAATCCTTGTGCAGTTCTTAAAAAATATCTAGGAGGACGTAGTAGAATGGTTAAAGCAGTAGTAGGCGCCAATTGGGGCGACGAAGGAAAAGGAAAGATTACAGATATGCTTGCAGAGCAGGCGGACATTATTGTTCGTTTTCAGGGTGGAGCTAACGCAGGTCATACAATTGTAAACAACTATGGTAAATTTGCATTACACACCTTACCATCTGGTGTATTTTACAACCACACCACAAGTGTAATTGGAAATGGAGTAGCACTTAATATCCCAGTTCTTTTCAAAGAGATTAAATCTATTACAGACAGAAACGTTCCAATGCCAAAGATCTTAGTATCTGATCGTGCACAGATCGTTATGCCTTACCACATTTTATTTGACCAGTATGAGGAAGAACGTTTAGGAGGAAAATCCTTCGGGTCTACCAAATCTGGTATTGCGCCTTTCTATTCAGACAAATATGCAAAGATTGGTTTCCAGGTAAGTGAGTTGTTTGATGATGAGCTGTTAAAAGAGAAGGTTGCTCGTGTTGCAGAGCAGAAGAACGTTATCTTAGAATACTTATATCACAAACCACAGATTAATCCTGAGGAGTTATTAGCTACATTACATGAGTACCGCGATATGGTAGCTCCATATGTATGTGATGTGTCTGCTTATTTAGACAAAGCCTTAAAAGAAGGCAAGACAGTATTATTGGAGGGACAGCTTGGTACCTTAAAGGACCCAGATCACGGAATTTACCCAATGGTAACTTCTTCCTCTACCTTAGCAGCATATGGTGCAATTGGGGCTGGAATCGCTCCTTATGAGATCAAACAGATTGTAACAGTATGTAAGGCTTATTCTTCTGCAGTTGGTGCAGGTGCATTTGTCAGCGAAATCTTTGGAGATGAAGCAGATGAATTACGCCGCCGGGGTGGAGATGGCGGAGAATTCGGTGCAACAACTGGACGTCCAAGACGTATGGGATGGTTTGACTGTGTTGCTTCGAAATATGGCTGCCGTCTTCAGGGAACAACCGATGTTGCCTTTACAGTCCTTGATGTATTAGGATACTTAGAAGAGATCCCAGTATGTGTCGGCTATGACATTGATGGAGAGGTTACCACAGATTTCCCTGTAACTTCAAAGCTTGAGAAAGCAAAACCAGTTCTTAAGACATTACCAGGATGGAATTGTGATATCCGTGGAATCAAGAAATACGAGGATCTTCCAGAGAACTGTAGAAAATATGTAGAGTTCGTAGAAGAGCAGATTGGCTATCCAATTACCATGGTTTCTAACGGACCAGGAAGAGATGATATCATTTACCGCAAATCACCTTTATCCAAATAATCGAATATGCAATTAAAATTGAGAGAAGATCAGCTGCGGCTGGTCTTTTCTTTCGCCATAGCGTACAAATTGAGTGCCAGTGAAAATTATTTTCCCGTAATCGGATCGCAGTTGCTATTTTAGCTATAGAATAGTACAATAGTATCAGATTATTGTGGGATGGTGATGCGAATGAAAAAGACGAATTTGGTAAAACGAATCATTAGTTTTTTAATCGTATTTGTACTTATTATAGGAATCTATCAACCAGTGAATGGGGGACAAAGTCAGAGGATTCGTGTGGGCTTCTTCGCCTTTGATGGATATCATAATATGTCAGAGGATGGAACGAGAAGCGGTTACGGATATGAGTTTATCCAGAAAATACTCCGCTATAATAATTTCACAGCAGAGTATGTGGGCTATGACAAAAATTGGTCCGAGATGCAGACGATGCTTGAAAATGGTGAGATTGATATTCTGACATCTGCACAGAAGACGAAAGAGCGTGAGGCGAAATTCGATTTTTCAGAACCCATCGGAACAAGTGCTGCAATTCTAACTGTGAAGGCAGGTAATAATAAAATAAACGCAGGAGAATACGACAGCTATAATGGAATGCGGGTTGGTGTCATTGAAGGAAACAGCAGGAATGACAGATTTGAAGAGTATGCCAGAGAAAAAGGCTTCACTTACACACTGGTGTACTATGAGGATATGCAGAAGCTGACAGAGGATCTGCAGGAGGGCTCAAAAATTGATGCCATTGTAACCAGTAATCTACGCTGTCTGGACAATGAATGGATTTTGGATCGATTTGCGGCATCTCCATTCTATGCCATGGTACAAAAGGGAGATACCGAACTTCTTCAGAAGGTGAACTACGCCATCGATCAGATGAACAGCAATTCCGTTGGCTGGAAGGAGGAATTATTTGATAAATACTATGCGGGAACAAGTGGAAGCAGCATTTCCTTTACCTCTACGGAGCGGGCATTTTTAGATCAGCTGAAAGCAAGAAGAACCAAGCTTAAGGTTCTGGTGAATCCAGACCGTGCACCATACAGCTACGTGGAAAACGGGACGTTTCAGGGAATTTCAGTAGATATTTTTGCGGAGATTGCAGACCGGCTGGGCATAGACTACGAGCTGGTTTCCTGTTCCACGAGAGAAGAATATCAGGAATTGGTGCAAAGCAAAGAAATTGATATTATTCTCGATGGAAGAGACGATTATTCCGCAGCTGAGGAATCTGGTTACAAGCTTACAGACCCCTATATGAATCTGTCTTACGCAGTTGTGGAACGCTCTGATTTTTCTGGCTCAATAGATAAAGTCGCCGCTCTGAGATTAAATGATACCTCCAAAGCGAATATGGCGGATATTCTAGGAGGAAGAGCAGTGGTGTATTATGATACCATGAAGGAATGTGTAGATGCAGTTCTACATAAGAAGGCAGATGCATGCTACCTATATGATTATTGCGGACAGAAGTATGCCAGTGAGAACGTCCGTGGAGAATTGAAATCTACCACAGTTCCAGACTGGGAGGATGCCATATCCATTGCTGTGCTGGCCAATCAGGATTACAGGCTTCTTACGGTGCTCAATAAAGGGGTAATCAGTGTAAGAGAGAATTATGTGGATACCGCCATTAAGAATAACACAGATTTTTCCATTGGAAAGCTTACAATTATGGAATTACTGTGGCGTAATCCAGAGATTCTTATGATCATTGTTGCACTGCTTGCTTTGATTGTAATCTTATGTGTATATGATTATCAAAAAAAGAAGAATAGAGAATCACTTGTGGATGCTTTGAATGCGGCAACCCAGGCAAGTGAATCCAAAGGAAATTTCCTTTCGAATATGAGCCATGAAATTCGAACCCCTCTGAATGCGATTATCGGCTATCTGGCACTTGCCAGTGAAGAGGATGTGTCCCAGGAGAAACTGAAGCATTGCATTGATAATTGTACCATTGCCTCAAAGCATCTGCTACAGATTATCAATGATATCTTAGATATGTCCTCCATCGAAAGTGGGAAGCTGAAAATTGCCCATGAAGACTTTGATTTAAAGAAGGAGATTATGGATATCACCACCATATTCTTTCAGAATGCAAAAGCAAAAGGGGTTGAGTTTGAGACACATGTTGAGAATCTTACCGAAGAATGGGTGGTAGGAGATCAGCTGCGCTTGAATCAGATATTGATGAATCTATTGTCTAATGCGGTGAAATTTACGCCGGAAAATGGATTGGTTCAGTTATCTATTCAGCAGATGAATGAGGATGAGAAAAAGGTATATATTCAATTTCAGGTAAGGGATACTGGAATTGGAATGTCAAAAGAATATATGTCCCGTATTTTTCAGCCATTTGAGCAGGAAAATGCAGGAACTGCCAAAAAGTTTGGGGGAAGTGGACTTGGGCTTTCCATCACCAATCATTTGATTAAGATGATGGGAGGCAATATCACGGTGGAAAGTGAGCAAAATATTGGTACAACCTTTACGGTGCTGATGTATTTTGACAGGTCAGCAAATTCCCATCAGAAGAATCTTGTTCAAACAGATTATTCTAAGGTACGCGTTCTTGTGGTAGACGATAAGGAAGATGAGTGTACCTATGTGAAAACCATGTTAAAGCGCTGCAATGTGAAGTCTGATTATGTCACAAGTGGTGAAGATGCACTGAAACGAATTCGAAGCAGAATGGGCGGAGATTATTCCTATGATCTTTGCATTATCGATTGGAACATGCCGAATATGAATGGCGGTGAAGTGACAAGGCGAATTCGAAAAGAGCTGGGAGCAGATTTGCCAATCATCATTGCAACAGCCTATGATGTAACGGAATTTGAGGATGAAGCCAGGGAAGCTGGCGCAGATAGAATTGTAGCCAAACCATTGTTTCAATCGACATTATTCGATATTCTGGTATCTACCTTTGGAGAGTACGATCCAAGTGCAAAGGCAGATACAAGCAGAAAACGAGTAGATATGTCAGGGGTACATGTATTGCTGGCAGAAGATAATCAGATGAATATGGAAATAGCAGTATCCATGTTAGAAAAAGCAGGAGTTATCGTAGATCAGGCCACAAATGGGAAGGAAGCATATGAGATATTTACATCCAAAGAAAAGGGAACCTATCAACTGATTCTGATGGATGTTCAAATGCCGGTAATGGACGGTTATGAGGCCACAAGAACCATTCGAAGCTCCAGCCATCCGGAAGCAAAGACAATCCCAATCATTGCAATGACCGCCAATGCATTTGCGGAGGATGTTGCAGACGCATTAGCCAATGGCATGAATGCACACATTGCAAAGCCAATCAATTATGACAAGCTGTTTGATTTATTAGAAAAGTATTCGCAGGTGAAAGAGGCGTAGGACATGAAGAGGACAAAGAGAGCACTCTGTATTTTGTTTAGTTTCATATTGCTGGTGAGTAACGGAATCCCAACACAGGCACAGGAGACAGATAACACCCTTAGAAACGTGCGAATTGGATTCTTTGACAGCGATGGATATCATGTGTTAAATAGCGATGGCTCAAGAAGTGGATATGGCTATGATTATTATCAGATGATGCTTCGATACTGTAACTGGTCTTATGAATATGTGGGGTATGAAGAGAGCTGGTCTGGCATATTGAAATTGTTAGATGAGGGAAAAGTGGATGTGGTAACTCTGGCCAACAAGACACCGGAACGGGAGGAGAAATATCTTTATTCCAACAGTCCGGTGGGATACACAGCCACAATTATGACCAAAAATGCCACAAATTCAGATATCGTCCCTGGAGAATACGAAACCTATGATGGAAAAACCATCGGACTGGTAAAGGACAGCGCGCATAATGAAGGGTTTGAAGCCTATGCGAAAGCTCATGGATTTACTTATCAGCCAATCTATTATGACAGTGCAACCGATGTGCTTGCGGATTTGAGAAATGGGGAGAATATTGATATTGCAGTTACCAGCAATATGCGAATACTTCATGATGAAGTTGTATTGGATGAATTCAATTCACAGCCATTTTATGCAATTACGAGAAAAGAAGACACAGAGCTGATGGCAGAGTTGAATCAGGGACTGTCACAGCTTAATGTGAATTCACCGAATTGGCAGACTGAATTGTGGGATAAGTATTTCGGCGCGATTAACGAACATGTGATTTCTCTTACACCAGAAGAGCGGGAGTATATTGAGAATTTAAAGAAGAGTGGGCAGACCATAAAGGCAGTAATGAATCCAGAATTAAAGCCTTATTCTTACTTTGAGAATGGGGAAGCCAAAGGAATTGTACCAAAGATCTTTGAACTGCTGGCTCAAAAGCTGGATATTCCCTATGAGATATTAGAGTCCAAGGACCGCTGGGAATACAAAGAGCAGCTTGATTCAGGGGAGGCGAATATTGATTTGACCTCCTATTTGAACTTTGGACAGGCCCAGAGATATCATCTGAAAGAAACAGATGCGTACCTTACTTCAACCCTTGCCATGGTATCCCGAAAAGATTCTGACTTGGATAAGGATTCCATGACCATTGCGGTACTTCGTGATCCAACGGAGTATATTGCGTATAATGATGCATTGATATTTCCCTACCATTATAAAGAATATGAATCTATTCAGGAATGTATAGAAGCAGTGAAGAATGGGGAAGCAGATATAACCTATCGGTATGTGTATATTGCAGAACAGGCGGTGACAGCTGATTATACCAATAAGCTGCAGTACACAGTGATGTCGAATTATCCATTTAGCCTTGCAATTGGTGTCAATGATGGGGAGGATCATCGCTTACTGTCCGTTCTCAATAAAGGGGTCAACAGCATTTCAGATGACTATGTTTTAGGAGTTATGCTGGATGAATCTTCGAACATTGACAGACCAGAGACATTCCTTGCCTTTGCCTACGAGTATCCGTTGATCTTAGCAGGGATTATCGCACTTTTGTGTGGGATTGCGGTATTATGCATTTTCATACCAATGAGAATCCGTAATTTGAAGCAGACTGCCCAACAGGAGCGAAAGCTGGATCGTTTTCTGGGTTACGTATGCAAGGCCAATGAGGTCGTAATGGAAGTGAACTTAAAGCAGCAGGTGGCAACGGTATATTCCATCGGCAGCATGGGAAGTGTGGAGACAGTACGAGTACCATATGAGCAGCTTGATATTCAAAATCATATGGATGAGCTGCATCCAGAGGATGTGAATAAGGTACGAGCGGTCTTTGATGAAAGTGCAATGAAAGAGATGCTGAATCAGGAGGGCGCTGAAAAATACATAGAATGCAGAAGAAAAACAGAGGGACAGGGTTACATCTGGTATTCCTACAACATCCAGGCAATTCCAAAGAGTAAAAGATATCCTGAGAATTTCATCCTTTTCAAGAAGAATATTGATGAGGTAAAGAAGGAAGAGGAAGCACACAGACAGGCATTATGTGATGCGCTAGAAAATGCCAAGAGCGCCAGTGAGGCGAAGGGGCAATTCTTATCTAAGATGAGCCACGAGATTCGTACACCGCTGAACGCAGTGATTGGATATATGGATATTGCAGAGGACTCAGAGGGACAGATCGACAAGGTAATGCATTGCATTCATAATACCAAGATGGCATCCAAGCATCTGCTGAATATTATCAATGATGTATTAGACATGTCCGCAATCGAAAGTGGCAAGATGAAGATATCCAATGAAGAATTTGATTTGGGAGAGCAGATTACAAACATTTCCAATATCTTTTATAATCAGACGAAAGAAAAAGGAATTCATTTTGAAACAGTGATTGAGAACATTGAAGAGGAGCAGGTGATTGGAGATAAGCTGCGGCTGAATCAGGTGTTTATGAATCTTTTGTCCAATGCGATGAAATTCACACCGGAAGGTGGCAGAATTCAGTTTATTGCAAGCCAGAAGAAGATCGAAGACCATAAGATCTATATGACCTTCCAGGTAACGGATACTGGGATTGGAATGTCGGAGGAATATATGCTAAGACTTTTCCATCCATTTGAACAGGAAAGTGCACAGACCGCTCAGAAATATGGAGGTTCTGGTCTGGGGCTGTCCATTACCTTCAATCTTGTGAAAATGATGGGAGGCTCCATAGAGGTGGAAAGTAAGCAGGGGGAAGGAACGACCTTTATGGTATCCCTGTATTTTGGCAGGAAAGAACAAGATCTAAAGCAGCTGGATAAGAAGATAGAAGTCCAGGAGGACTATTCCAAAATACGGGCACTTATCGTGGACCAGGAGAAAGGGAACTGCGAGTACGTGAAATCTGCGCTGAAGCATTATCGTGTAAAAAGCGATATTGTAACAGACCCAAATGCAGCTGTTCGAAGAATCAAAGGCCGATTGGGCGGCGATTACGAATATCGTCTCTGCATCCTGGATATGCAGCTGACAGACCCAAGTGCCCCAGCAATCGCAGAGGCGATTCAACAGGAATGCGGCGAGTCTGCTCCTATTCTTGTGGGAATGGCATATGATGTCACTGGATATGGGGAAGAGGCAGCAAAGGCAGGAATCGCACATATGATTTCAAAACCTGTGTTCCAGTCAAGCATTTTTGATCTTCTGGTATCTGTTTTTGGTAAGTACCAGCCAGAGAAGGCAAAGAAACAGAACTTACAATCAATGAATGGAT